>DCUH01000108.1:27638-48256 GCA_002327765.1 bacterium UBA2219
CCCGAGACGGGGTTCCCGCGCTTGTTCACGGTGATGGGGATCGGCTTCCCCTGGAAATCCTCCCGGGCCTGCGGGGCGGAGTTGACCTTCGCCGGGTCCGTGATGGATTTCCAGTCCTTGCTCTGCGCATATCCCGGCAGCTTGTCATGGGGCCCCTTCGCGGCCTCCGGCGGGGCGGTGCGCGTGCCGTTCACCAGCGCGTACGCCCAGATGGAATCGCAGCCGGCGCACTTGATCTTCCCCTTGAAGTTCCAGAAGGTGAAGGGGTCGAGGTAGTTGATCGTCTCGCACTTCGGGCATTCCATGATGAGCGACGTGTCGCGGAAAACGCTCATTGATTCCCCCTTTTCCCTTTAGATGATCTCTTTCTTCTCGAGCTCGGCGATCTGGGAGCCCGAAAAGCCGCACAGGTTGGCCAGGATGTGCTCGTTGTCCGCGCCGACCGGCTTGAAGGCGTTCTTGATGCGCGCGGGCGTTTCCGAAAGCCGGTACGGGGCGCCCTGGATCATGATGTCCCCGTAGGTCGGGTCGTCAAGCCACTGGATCGAGCCGCGAAGGTGCCAGTGCTCGTGGCTGGCCACCTCGTTCGAGTTCCACACCGGCTGGGCGACCAGCCCCGCCTCGGTGCACGCCTTCCAGACCTCTTCCTTGGTCTTGTCCGCGGCCCATTTCTCGAGCGCGGGATAGATGGCCGTCTGCGCGTCCGCCGCCACGCGGTCGGCGTGGGCCGGGTACTTCTTCGCGAGGGCGGGATTGCCGATCAGGGAGCAAAGTTTCTTGAACTCCTCGTCCTTGAAGGCGGAGACGAAGCAGAAGCCGACTTCCTGCTCCTGCGGGTTCTTCGAGCCCGGGTAGGACGACTTCCCGCATTTCAGGATCCCGTGGACGCACAGCAGCGGCTCCCAGTTCCCCCACCGCTGTCCCACGATGCCCTTCCGCCCGTAGAGGGCGATGAAGTCGGTCAGGTGCCGCTGGGCGCCGTGCACCTGGGAGTATTCGAGGAACTGGCCGACGCCGGAGACGTTGTCGCGCCAGTAGAGGGAGGCGATGATGTTGAACGCGGAGACCGCGCCGCCCCAGTAGTCCATGATCCAGATGGTCTGCTTGGACGGCATGCCGCCGTATTCCTTCGGCCAGCCGGTGATGGAGAAGCAGCCTCCCTGCGCCTGCCCGAGGATGTCGTAGGAGGCCCGGTTCCGACCCGGCCCCCAGCCGCCGAAGCCGCCCATCCACTGGTAGACCAGCCGGGGGTTGAACTCCTTGTACTGCCGGTACCCGATCCCCCACCGGTCGAAGGTGCCGGCGCGGTAGTTCTCCGCGACGACGTCGGCCTTGGCCGCGAGCCGCTTCATGATCTGGACCGCCTCGGGCTTGTGGAAGTCCAGCGACATGAACAGCTCGTTGGTGTTCGCTCCGAAGAAGCCCAGCCCCGTCCCCTTCTCCGGGATCCAGCGGGAGAGCGGGTAGAGGAACGGCTCGTTGAACGGGGTGGTGTGCCGCATCGGCTCGCCGCGCTTGGGCAGCTCGACCTTGATCGATTCCGCGCCGAGCTCGGCGAGGTAGGCCGGGACGCAGGGGCCGAGGATGTACTGGGTCGTCGAGATGACGCGGACCCCCTTCATGACCTCCGGCTTCTGGAAGGTGTCCTTCGTATCGAAAACGGTGCGGCAGAAATCCTCGAACGTCATGTCCTTCAGGGATTTGTCCAGCATCAGATCACACCTCCCTTCGAAAGAGCCGCCAGCTCCTGGCGGTTGAGCCCCGCGAGGGCGCGGTACACGCTCTCGTTGTCCCTGCCGACCGGTCGGCCGATCCACTTGATCCGGCCCGGGGTGCCGGAGCCGATGAAGCTCGACGCGCCGAGGAGCACGTTCCCGTACTCGATGTCGTCCTGCAGCTTGAGGTGCCCGCGGTACTTGTAGTGCGGGAACTCGCACACCTCGTCGATGAAGGAGACACCGCCGGAGGCCACTTCCTCCTCCTGCAGCGCCGTCTCGCACTCGTAACGGGTGCAGTCCTTCATCCATTCGACCAGGGTGGTGTACGTCTCGACCTGCTGGAAGTGCGCGAGCCGGTCGGTGACAACCTTCAGCTTGGGATCCTCGACGATGTGCTGCTCGAGGAACGGCTTGGCCTTCCCCGCGGTGCGCCAGATGCGGAACCAGAGGCGGTCGTGGCCGCCGCCCACCATGATCTGGCCGTCGGCGCACGGGTTGACGCCGTAGATGTTGATCGCCAGGTCCCAGTTCCCGTAGCGGGGGCGGATGGAGCCGTCCATCCCGTTCCATCCCCAGTTGTAGTCGATGATCCGGATGACCCCCTCGGCCGCGGTGCATTCGACGAACTGCCCCTTCCCGAGGAACTTCTCCCGCGCGTAGAGGGCCGACATCGCGCCGATGGCCGCGAAGGTGCCGCCGACCTGGTCCGCCAACCACCAGCCGGAGCGGGTGGGGGTGCCGCCGAACGATTCGGGGGCGCCGGTGCCGTGCACGAAGCCCATGGCGCACTGGCCGACCGGGTCCATGGCGCCGGGCTGGTCCTTCAGGGGGCCCCACTGCCCGCGCTGGCCGACCCACAGGTAGATCAGCCGGGGGTTGATCTCCGAGAGCTGCCGGTAGCCGATGCCGAGGCTGTCGTAATGGCCCGGCGGGGCGTTCTCGATGAGGATGTCGACCTGCGGGATGATCTTCTTCAGCAGGCTGCGCCCCTCGTCCGTTTCGACGTTCAGAGTGACCGAGTACTTGTTCCGGGCCTCGGCCAGGAACCGGGCGCCGCACTTCTCGCCGTCGCGGGACTCGAACATGTACTCTTCGCGCCCGAACGGGGTCAGCTTCCGGAGCGGGTCGCCGCCCACCGGCTCGACCATGATCACCTCGGCCCCCAGCTCGGAAAAGTGCGAGGAGCACCAGTGGCCGATGATCTGGTTCGCGGTCATGTCGAGCACGCGGATGCCGTTGAGCGATTCCGGCTTGTCGGCGTTGAACTGCTGCCGGACCTGCGACTCGATCCAGAGGGCGTATTCCTTTCTCTTGTCGTCCACGCCCGCGTACACCTCGTCCTGCGTCGGCGTGGGAACGGCGGGCCAGGGAAGGACCTTGATCTTGGGCCGCTTCTTCTCGGTGCGCCAGGAGTCACCCATGCTTGCCTCCTATGAAAAGTTGACTCTTTCTCCGGTTGTCGCCGAAAATCCGTTTGCACGCAATACTAAACATAAGCCATTGTAATGATTCATCTTACGTCTTGACACCATCCTTTCCCACCGCCTCCGTTATGTAATTTTATAAATGCGTTTTATTATATATCGCGACTGGTCCGACCATGTCAAGCGGTTTTTTTTACAGGTAAAACAAGTTTTGATTTTTACACTGCCCGCTTCTCCCTTTTCAGGATGAAATGGCATCCCACCGTGCCGTAGGCGACGCCGTCCCGGTTCGGGGCGATGAGGGGTACCGATGCGACCAGCTCCCAGCCGTCCTTCCCCGCCTCCTGGAGCCAGCCCATGTCCGCCGAGAGACCTTCCGGCGTGTTCTCGAACATCATCATCCGGTCCATGTATTCGAATACCATCGTTTCGCCCGCCTCTCCATTCAAGGAATGAACGATCCCCCCGCGGCCTATGCCGGCCCGGCCGAAGCCGCGTCGCCCGCCTCGCCGCGGATCAATTCCCGGATCCCCCGGTACGCCTCCTCCCGCTCCGCGCCCCGCAGCCCCGCCATCCGCGAGGCCTCGAGCGTCACGGCGTCGTAGAGCCGCCGGACGCACTCCCCTTCGTCCTTCCCGCCCAGCCGCGCAAGGATCCCGCCGTGCAGCGCGATGAACTCCGGGTCGTTCAGCAGGGCGATCTGCCGCCCGGCGTCCGAGAGGTCGCGCTCGCTTTCCGAAAGGAGGAACCGCGCGAGATGGCGCGCCATCATCGCGGCATCCATCCGCTCGTTGTCGCCCCGCAGCAGGACGACGCGCTCCTCCTCGGGCATCAGCTTCCACACGTCGTGGTCCACCGGCTTCGTCATCGCCATCCGGCCCGACCCGAACCGCTCGGCGAAGGACAGAAGCGACCGCTCCTCCGCGGCTTCCGCGATCGCGAGGATCAGCTCCCGCAGCCCTTTCGCGGGCATCTCGAAGAAGGAAGGGTACCTTCCGAAGAAGGGGGAGACGATGCGCCGGGTTTCCGCGGCGGTCAGCAGGTCGATGTGGACCATGGCGGAGAGACGCAGCTCTTTGAGGGACATCGACGCGAGGGCGTTGCGCAGCTCGCGGGACCGGTATTCCGGCGGGGCCTGCCGCGGGTATTTCTCCATCGGGGGCCCCACGAGCGTCTCGGGGTCCGCCGTCAGCCCGGCGACCGCACCCGCCGCCGCGCGGACTTCCCGCAACAGCAGTTCGCCCTCTTCCGTCGCCCCCGCCTCCACGGCCCGGGCGATCCCGCGCGCGATCTCCGCCGCCGCCTCACGCAGGCGCACCTCCGGCTGCAGGCGCATCCGGTCGAGCAGCTCGTAATAGAGGGAGAACTCGAGGACCCCCTCGTTGAAGCCGGGGTCCGAAAGCATGTAGGGCCGGAACAGCATCGCCGCCCGGGCGATCTCCCTTCGGAGCTGGAGAGGCGGCACCCGCTCGAGGCGGCCCGCGATGCGGGGCCACTTCTCCCGGACCGACATCTCCTGGTACTCCTCCTGGGTCAGGAAGGGCGGATCGAACCGCTCGCCGTCCTTCTTCTTCTCCTCGAGCTCCGCGATCGCGTATCCGGTATAAGCGGGGACGAACGACCTCGCGAACTCCCGCAGCTCCCCTTCCGCCATGTGCTCGCTGTACCCGGCGAGCATCTCCCCGGCGGCCGTCTCGTCGAGGCAGTCCCCGAAGATCCGCATCGTGAAGCGCAGCTGCGCCTCGGGCAGGTCGTCCAGGTTCGAGAGGATGTTGGCCGTGCGGTCCTCGAGGCGGCGCCGGACCAGCTCGACGTAGCCGTCCATGTCACTCTCCCCGGTCCAGCCCGAACAGGCGCCTCACGGCCGCGAGGACCTCCCCCTTCCTCTCCCTCGGGAAATCCCATGTGGCGGACACCATCGAGCCGGAGAAGGGGAACTCCGCGTCCTCGTCGTCCCCGCCGTCGCAGGAACCGCCCTTGACGATCTGGGGAGGGGAAGAGGGAGGCGTTCCCAGCGCTTCCGCGACCGCGCCGAGCAGCGCCTCCCCTTCCGAGGTATTCGAAGCCTGCACGGTGCAGTAGCTGGAGACGATCGAGACGAAGCACGGCAGGATGTCGCCCTCCGGCGTGTCCACGAGGGCGTCGAGGTTCCACTGGGCGGCGGATTCCTTGAGCGAGGTCTTCCTGCACGAGAGGGTCATCGCCCGCCTCCTCCCGCTCCGCTCGCCTTCAGAAAAAGGACCATCGCCTCGGGGTCGAACGCCAGCGCGCCGGACTCGTAATACGCGTCGCCGAGCCATTCGGCGATATGGGCCCGGTGCTCTTCCAGGATCTCCCATTGCGCGTCGAACACGTAAACGACCACGCGGCGGTCGTCCCCGTCGTAGAAGCGGAAGGCGAACCCGCCTTCCGGAAGCTCGTGGAGGTCGATGGCCACGACGTCGGCGGCCATGAGATCGAACGTCCGTTTTACTTCGGGGAGCGTGCGGACGCGCCCGCCGACGAGGATCTCGTCCCTGCCGGACCAGAGAGGGCCGAACCGCCCCTCGATCCGCTCCTTGTCCAGCGCGCCCATGCCGTCGCCCCCTTCTTTCCACTGTACGGCGTGCGCTGCGAAATAAAACGATACCGTCCAGTATAAACCATTTTTTTACCCTCCATGCCCCGCACCTGTCAAGCAATTCTATAATGCCGTTTTGGGATTTCATAAAACCCATGAAAATACCGTGCGTTAAATTGACAGTGCCGCCCGGCGGAGGTATCATTTACAATCTCTTCCCCCGAAACGGGAACCCCGGCAGGAGGCGGACCCCCTTGGCCAGGTTGAATACGACGACTTCGGGCAGGCTGTTCACGCTGGCCAAAGACCTCATCCCGGGCGGGGTGAACTCCCCGGTCCGCGCGTTCCGGTCGGTGGGCGGGACGCCGCTCTTCATCGAGCGCGCGAAGGGCTCCTCCGTGCGCGATGTCGACGGCAACGTCTTCATCGACTACGTCGGCTCCTGGGGGCCGATGATCCTCGGCCACGCCCATCCGAAGGTGGTCGCCGCGGTCCGGAAGGCGGCGGGGCGGGGGACCAGTTACGGGGCCCCCACGCCGGGGGAGGTGGGGCTCGCGCACCTCATCCGGAGCGCCTTCCCCTCCATCGAAAAGGTCCGGCTGGTCTCCTCGGGAACCGAGGCGGCGATGAGCGCCGTGCGGCTCGCCCGGGGGTACACGGGGCGCGACAAGATCGTCAAGTTCGAGGGCGGGTACCACGGCCACGCCGACGCGATGCTCGTGTCGGCGGGATCGGGGGCGCTCACCTTCGGCCTTCCCGATTCCCCGGGGGTGCCCAGGGAGACGGCGAGGCACACGCTCACCGCGAAGTTCAACGACATCGCTTCCGTGAAGCGGCTGCTCGAAAGAAACAAGGGGCAGGTCGCGGCCGTCTTCGTCGAGCCGATCCCGGGGAACATGGGGGTGGTCCCGCCGGCCCCCGGGTTCCTGGAGGAGCTGCGCGCGCTCACGAAGAGGCACGGGGCGCTCCTGGTGTTCGACGAGGTGATCACGGGGTTCCGCGTGGCTTTCGGCGGAGCCCAGGAGCTGTTCGGGGTCGTCCCGGACCTGACCGTCCTCGGGAAGATCATCGGCGGCGGGCTGCCGGTGGGNNCCCGAGGGGCCGGTCTACCAGGCGGGGACGCTGTCGGGGAACCCGCTGGCGGCGGCCGCGGGGATCGCCGCGCTGACCGAGCTGTCCCGGAAAGGGGCCTACGCGGAGCTCAACGCGAAGGCGGACCACCTCGCCGCGGGATTGGCCAGGGCGTTCGCCGGAAGCGGCGTCCCGACCTACACCAACCGGGTCGGGTCGATGTGGACCACCTTCTTCCAAAAGGGACCGGTGACCGATTACGCGTCCGCGAAACGGAGCGACACGAAGCAATATGCCAAGTATTTCCATGGACTTCTGGAACGCGGGGTCTACGTCGCCCCCTCCCAGTTCGAGGCGGGGTTCGTGTCGCTGGCCCACTCGCGGCGCGACCTAGACAAGACGATCGCCGCAGCAAAGGGGGCGCTGGCCGCGCTGTAAACCGGTTTCCGATTGACGGGTTTACGGATCCTATGATAAAAATCCAGCGTTTGACCTCATGAACGACCGCCAGGACCGCAAGGCGTTCTATCGGGAACTGGGGAGGTACAGCGCCCTCGGCTTCGAGATGGCCCTGTCGGTGGTCATCGGTCTGGGGATCGGGTACTACCTCGACAAGTGGCTCGGGACCGCCCCCTGGCTGATGATCCTCTGGCTGGCTTTCGGCTTCGCCGCCGGCGTGCGCAGCCTCTACCGCGCCGCCAAGCGGTCCGAGAGGGAGCAGGAGGAGCGGGAAAAGGACGAAGGGGGGCGCGGGACTTCCGGTGGGCCTTGAGATCCGCTCGCTGGAGCGGCGGATACTCCTCGCCGCCGCGCTGATCCTCGCGGGAATCGCCGTCGCGGCGCTGGCCGGGGCCGCCCGGTTCCGGATGCTTCCGGGAGCGGCGTGCGGCGCGGCGATCGCCTGCGGGAACTTCTTCCTCGTCCGGAAGATCCTGGAGAAGGCGTTCCTCCGCGAGGGGGAGGTCAACAAGCGGTTCGTCGTCCAGTACGTGTTGAAGTTCCTCGGGCTGATCGGGGTCGTCTACCTGGTCGTCCGGTCCGGCTGGTTCGACGTTCTGGGTTTTCTGCTCGGGCTGTCGTCGCTTTTCCTCGGGGTCCTGCTGGAGGCCCTCTGGAAATCGTTCCAGCCGGCGGAGTGACGCTGCTCCGCCAACTTTTTCGGGGGTTATCGGAAATGCGCAAGGCGATCCTCGGTCTTCTCCTGGCGGCCCTGACGCCCGCGACGGCGCTGGCGGCGGGAGGGCACGGCTATTCCTTCTTCATGGCGCTCCCCGGCGGGGAGAAGTACTACTACATGTACGCCGCCGTCTTCATCGCCCTGTTCCTCGCGATCGGATCGTACCTCGTCGTCGGCGGCCGGAAGACCTCCGAGATGGTGATCCCCGAGGGGCGCTTCACGCTGCGCAATTTCTTCGAGCTGATCCTCGGGTTCCTCGCGCAGCTCGCCGGGGACATCATCGGGCACCACTACAAGAAGTACCTTCCGCTGCTGGCGTCGTGCTTCGTCTTCATCCTGTTCATGAACCTGCTCGGGCTCATCCCCGGCTTCCTGCCGCCCACGCAGAAGATGAACATCACCGTGGGGCTGGCCCTCGTCATTTTCCTGTCGACCCACTACTTCGGCGTCCGGGAGAACGGCATCTCCTACTTCAAGCACTTCCTCGGCCCCGTGTGGTGGATGGCCCCGATCATGCTGCCGATCGAGATCATCTCCCACCTGGCGCGGCCGATGTCGCTGTCGCTGCGTCTCTTCGGGAACATCACGGGCGACCACGCGGTGGTGGCCGGCTTCATGGCGCTGGTCCCCATCCTCGTCCCGTCGATCTTCCTGGGGCTGGGGCTGTTCGTCTCCTTCATGCAGGCGTTCATCTTCACCGTGCTGTCCATGATCTACATCTCCGGCGCGGTGACGCACGAGGAACACTGATCCACGCTCCACCCCGGCGGGCTTTGCGGGGCTTCGCCGGGAACACCTTGAAAGGGGGAATAACCCTATGATCCGCAGATCCACTTTCTCAATCCTCGTCGCCCTGCTCTTCGTAGCGGTGGCGTCGGTGGCTATGGCGGCCGAGGAAGGCGCGGCGGCCGCGGGCGGAGATTCCAACGTGAAGGCCGTCATCGCCCTGGCGGCAGGCTTCGGCATCGCGATCGCGGCGTTCGGCGGCGCGCTCGGCCAGAGCAGGGCCATCGCGGCCGGGCTGGAGGGGATCGCGCGCAACCCTTCCGCCCAGAACAAGATCTTCATCCCGATGATCGTCGGCCTCGCGCTGATCGAGTCCCTCGTCATCTACGCCCTGGTCATCGCGTTCGTCCTCGTCGGCAAGCTGTAAAGCCGCGCGGGGCGCGGGACGGATCCTGCGAAAGGGCCCCTCTCGAAGGGGCCCTTTCCTTTTTTACCGCGCGGAGAATCTTCCGCGTTTGTGTTGCCCGGCGGCACCGGGGAGTCTAGAATGGAGCGCAACGAATCCCGCAAACGAAAAGGCCGCCGAATGGAGATCGACCCGCTCGTCTACCACGCGAAGTTCCCGAAGTGCTGCCTCCTGGAAGAATGCAGAAGCCGCTGCTGCAAGGGCGGCGTCTGGGCCGACATCGGCGAGAAGGAAGTCATCCTGAAGAACGCGGAGCTGTTCGTCCCGTACATGCGGCCCGAGGCGAAGGACCCGTCGACCTGGTTCGGGGAGACGACCGAGGACCCCGACTGCCCGAGCGGCATCGCGGTGGAGACCAACGTGGCGGGCGACTACTGCGTCTTCTTCCACCCGGNNGGTTCTGCATCATGTTCCCGCTGGTGGTCTCGGAGGGCGTGCTGACCGTCGACGAGGACATGGACGAGGTCTGGTGCATGAAGCGCGAGAACCGCACCCAACCCATCCTCCCCGCCGTCGAACGGGAGATCCGGTACCTCTTCCCGGAAGACGTCGTGCGCAAGCTGCTGGGCGACGGCTTCGGGTGCGGTACGCCGCCCGGTACCCTCCCGGGCTACCTGCCGAAAAAAGCGACGATCCCGTAGAGGATCCCCCGCATCCTTCCTCCGGCGCCGGCGACCGCCGGCCAGGGACGCTCATGAAGACGGCACTCCGGCGCGGCGAGCGCGCCATGAAGACCCGGGAAGAGATGGAGCGGCTGCTCGAACGCATGGCGGTCGGCTGCCTTTCCGTCTCCACGGAAGACGGGCCGTACGCCGTCGCGATGAACTATCTCTTCCATGACGGATACATCTACCTCCACGGCGCGCGGGCGGGAAGGAAAACGGAGGCCCTCGCGCGGGATCCCAGGGTGTGCTTCCTGGTGCATGAAGACGGCCCGCAGGTCGCCTGGGACAAGGGCTGCGGGATCAGCCAGATCTACCGGAGCGTGGTCTGTTTCGGCAAGGCGGAGCTTGTCGGGGATGCGGTCGAAAAGAAAGCGATCCTCGAGAGAATGATCGGCAAATACACGCCGGGCGAGGCGGCTTTGCCCGCCCTGGAGGCCGGGAACGTCGGAAGGACGGCCGTGGTCCGGATCGCGATCGAATCCATGAGCGGCAAGGCGAACGAATTGACCCCGGCGCATACGGTGCTTCCGGGCCGGCGATCGAATCCGCCAACAAGGTGATCCCGCCCCGGCGGATCAGTCCTTCCGCTCGACCCGGCCCAGGAAGTTGAGGAGCGCCTCGAGGATCGTCAGCGGGTGGGGAGGGCAGCCCGGGACGAACAGGTCCACCGGCACAACGGAAGCCGCGCCGTTCAATACCTCCGGGTGGTCCCGGTACGGCCCGCCGGAGATGGCGCAGGCGCCGACGGCGATCACGACGCGGGGGGAAGGAACGGCCGCCCAGGTCTTTTCCAGCGCCAGCTTCATGTTCTCCGTCACGGGCCCCGTGACCAGCAGCCCGTCGGCGTGGCGCGGCGAGGCGACGAACTGGATGCCGAAGCGCCCCAGGTCCCAGGCCGGCGTCGTCAGCACGTTCGAGTCCGCCTCGCAGGCGTTGCACCCTCCCGCGCTCACCTGGCGCAGCTTCAGCGACCGGCCGAACATCCTTTTCACGGCGGCGTCGACCGGCTCGACGATCCGGTGACCCTTCCCGGAGACGACGAGGCCCTCCCGCCGTCTCCCCGCCAGGCGGAAATCGCCGCCGAACGAGATCGCGCCCGCGGGGCATTCCCGGGCGCACTCCCCGCAGAAAAGGCAGCGGCCCATGTCGAGCCGCACCGGCCCTTCCTTCAG
Organism: bacterium UBA2219; assembly: GCA_002327765.1. Lineage (GTDB taxonomy): Bacteria > Desulfobacterota > Deferrimicrobia > Deferrimicrobiales > Deferrimicrobiaceae > UBA2219. The sequence goes on from DCUH01000108.1 coordinate 38,618, forward strand.
GACGGCGGAAACCGGGCAGACGGCCGCGCACCGGGCGCAGCCGTCGGTGCAGCGGGCGGGATCGACGGACGGCATCCCCCGGAACCTCTCCGGCAGCGCCGGCGGCGGCCCTTCGGGGTACTTCATCGTCCGGTGACCCTGCTGCAGCCTCGCTTTTATGACCCTGAACATCGCCTCTCCCGGTTCGCGCGGCGAATGGAAGCCGCGCCTTTACAGATCGTGCCCGCAGTAGGACAGGTTGAAGCTCTTGTTGCAGATGGGAAAGTCCGAGATCGCCGTGCCGCGCAGGGCTAGGGCCAGGCCGGTCCAGTTGTGGAAGGACGGGTCCGTGATCTTGTAGCGGCGAAAGCGTCCGAAATGGTCGGTCAGGGCCACGTGGCAGACTTCTCCGCGCCACCCCTCGACCAGGGCCACGGCCAGGGATTCGGGCTGCGGTGCCGGGAGGGGAGAACGTATCGCTCCGTCCATCGGAGCCTCCAGTTGTTCGAAAAGATAGCGCCCGGAGCGCTGGATTTCCAGGGAACGTACTCGTGCGCGGGCGAAAATGTCGCCACTGGGCCAGACCGCGACCGGAGCCTGGGAAAAGCGGTGCCAGCCCGCCGGATGGTCGAAGCGCACGTCGCGGACCAGTCCGCAGGCCCTGGCCGCCGGGCCGACCAGGCCGATGTCGGCGGCCTGGGACGGATGCACCACGCCGACATTGCGGAAACGCACCCGCACCGAGGCCGCGTCCCAGAACCAGGCNNAGGTTGAAGCTCTTGTTGCACAGCGGGAAATCGGATATCTGCTGGTTCCGGAGCGCGCAGGCCAGCCCGAACCAGTTGTGGAAGGACGGGTCCACGACCTTGTAGCGCGCGAACCTGCCGTCCGCCCCCGTGACCGCGACGTGGCAGATCTCCCCGCGCCACCCCTCGACGAGGCTGACGACCAGCCTTCCCGGAGCCAGGGGGCCCACCCCCTCCTTCACCCCGCCGGCAGGCATCGCCTCGACCTGTTCCCGGACGAAGGCGCAGGACCGCTGCACTTCCTGCCACCGGACGCGGGCGCGCGCGAAGACGTCCCCGGAAGGCCAGGTGCAGACCGGGATACGGACGGACCGGAACAGCCCCGAGGGGAAGTCGCGGCGCACGTCCCGCTCCAGGCCGCAGGCGCGGGCCGCCGGGCCGACCAGACCGATCGCCTCCGCGGTCTCGCGGCTCACCGTCCCCGTGCCCTCGAACCGTGCCATGGCCGAAGGCGTATCCCAAAGGAGCTCGACGGCGACGGAGGCGTCCCCGACGACCCCCTTCAGGCGCTGGAGGAACACCGCCGCGCCATCCGGTTCCAGGTCGTGAAGGACGCCGCCGGGGCGGACCAGACCCCGGCCGAACCGGTTGCCGCACAGGAGCGCCGTCAGGTTCAGCGCGTCCCCGCGGATCCGCCCGCAATAAGAAGCGGCGGGAAGGAACCCGACGTCGCCGGCCAGCGCCCCGAGGTCCCCGATGTGGCAGGCGACGCGCTCCAGCTCGAGCGCGATGCCGCGGATCGCCCGGGCGCGGGCCGGGACGTCCGCGCCGGAGAGCGCCTCGACGGCGTGGCAATAGGCGGTCGCGTGGCCGATCGACGTGTCGCCGGCCAGCGTTTCCATGAAATGGATCGTCCTCGGAGAAGGCCCCCCGGCCAGCGCCCTCTCGATACCGCGATGCTGGTACCCGAGGGAGATCTCCAGGTGGTAGACGTTCTCCCCGTGGCACTGGAACCGGAAGTGGCCGGGCTCGATGACGCCGGCATGCACGGGGCCCACCGCGACTTCGTGGATCTCCTCCCCCTCGATGCGGTAGAACTCCGCGTCCCCGACGACGATGTTCCCGTCCCGGCGCCACGGGTCCGGGGCCGGGCGAAGCGGCCGCTGGAAGCGGACCGGCTTGAGCCAGGGATGCCCCTCCGGCCGGACGCCCCACTGCTCGGCGATCTCCCGCTCGAACNNCCGAGGCCGCGTCCCAGAACCAGGCTACGGCCTGTTCCACGTCGGCCACATGGGTCTTGAGCCTCTCGATCAGGGTGAGCAGCCGTTTTTCTTCCAGATCATGCCTGCATCCGCCAGGACGGATCAGCCCGCGTCCGAAACGATTGCCGCACAAGAGCGCCGTCAGGTTCAGGAAATCGCCCCGGATTTTTCCGCAGGCCGCCGAGGTGGGCAAAAAAGCCACGTCCAGGGCCAGCGCGCCCATGTCGCCGGTGTGGTTGGCCAGACGTTCGAGTTCCAGGGCGATGGCGCGCAACCACTGCGCGCGCAAAGGCGATTCCGTTCCGCCCAGGGCTTCCATGACGGAGGCGTACGCCGTGGAGTGGGCGATGCTGGTGTCCCCGGCCAAGGCCTCTATCTGGCTCATGGTCGCCGGGTGCGGGCCGCCGGGCAGGGCGTCTTCGATGCCCCGGTGCTGGTAGCCCAGCGCGATCTCCAGATGCAGCACTTCCTCGCCTGCGCATTGAAAGCGGAAATGCCCCGGTTCGATGACTCCCGCGTGCACCGGCCCCACGGCCACCTCGTGCACTTCGCCGCCTTCGACACGGAAGAACGGGGCGTTGGCCGGAGCATTCTCGAAGGTGTTGCGCACGGGTTTGAGCCACGGGTGGCCGACAGGAACCAGTCCGTGCTGCTCCCAGACCTCTCGCTCGAAGAGATGGGCTTGGGGATGCTTGGGGGTCAGGGACGGATAGGAGCCGCTCACGGGTTCGCTGCGGGCCACGCCGAGGATGCTTTCGGCATCCAAAGCCAGGACCGCGACCAGGATCGTGCCCTCATGATCCGGCACGCCGAACCAGGAACACAGTCGCGCTCCGGCTTGAAGCATTTCGCCGGTCAGGCGGACAAGCTTGGTCACCGAAAAGACCGGGACCGAAGCCCACGAGATTCTGGACGCATTGGTCAGTGGAAAAAATGGGGCGAGTGTGTTCATGGCTGTGGAAAGAGTTGAAGGACTGCGGCGGACCATGCATCCTTGAGGATGTCCGGGGTGAAAAGGCCAATCCAGAGGGACGCGCACAGAAGAATCAGCGGGGGCAGTATGAGCCCGGCGGATTCCCTGAGGCGCGTTCTTTTTGTCGCTTTGAGTTTCGGGCGGCCGTCCACGACGGCGAAGACGATGCGCGAGAGTCCGAAAAAGGCCAGCAGCAGGCAGGCCAGAAAGAGGCCGATGGCCCAGCCCTGCCCGGCGGCGAAGCCGGTGCGGATGATGAGCAGCTCGCTGAAGAAGGGAGCGAAGGGCGGACAGGCCGTGATGGCGAACATGCCGGTCACGAGGAGCAGGGCGGATCGCGGCATGATCGTGGACATGCCCCGCACCTCGTCGATGGAGGAGGAGCCTGCCGCCCTTTGCAGGTTGCCCGCGCTCAGGAAAAGGGCTCCCTTGGTCAGCCCGTTGCTCCAGACGTGAAAGAGGGCGGCCCATGCGCCCGGCCCACCGAGGGAGGTGGCGATGCACAGGATGCCCATGTGCTCGATGCTGGAATAGGCGAGCATGCGCTTGAAGTCGCGGGTGCGCAGCAGGAAGAGGGCCGCCACCAGAGTCGAGAAGAGACCGATGGCGAGCAGGGTGCGGCTGGCGACGACTCCTTGCCCGGCGGCCTCGACCACGGATTTGATACGCAGCAGGGCCATGAAGGCCACGGAGGTGACTCCTCCGGCCAGGAGCGCGCCGACAATGCCCGGACTTTCCCCGTAGGCGTCGGGCTTCCAGGTGTGCATGGGCGCAAGGCCCATCTTGGTGCCGTAGCCGACCAGAAGCAGCACCCAGGCGGTCAAGACCCAGGCCCGTGAAAGACTTGCCCCCTGGGCCAGCAGCGCCGTGAAGGTGATGTCGCCGCTGCCGCCCCCGTGCAGGGACGCGTAGCCCAGGCAGATGGAGCCCAGAAGCGACAGGGCGATGCCCGTGCCGCCGACGAGCAGGTACTTCCAGGTCGCCTCGAAGGATCTGGGGGTGCCGTTGAAATGGATCAGGGGCACGCAGGCCAGGGTCACGGCCTCGGTGGCAATCCACAATATGCCCAGATGCCTGGCCTGGTGCCCGGCGCTGAGGAGGCCCAGCACAAGCAGTAGGGCCGGGACAAAGACGCGGTTGTCCTGCTCCTTGTGCCGCAGGTAGCCCACCGCGTAGCAGGCGCAGACCAGGAAGAGCAGGGATACGCCGGGCAGAATGGCCCTGGCTAGGGGGTCGAAGGCGAGCCAGGCCGACGGGTCCACGGCCACGGGTCTGACCAGGAGCAGGAGGCAGAGCAGCGTGTGCGTCAGTCCCACGGCGGGCAGGAACAGGGGGCGGGTGTCTTTGTGCGGCCACAGGGCGGCCAGCACGGCCCCGGTCAGGGGGAGGATGATCAGCAGGTATGCGTTCATTCGTGCAGCGCCGTGAGTTTGCGGGTGTCCAGGGAATCGAAGGCCCGCTGGATGCGGTCGACGATGATGCCGATGACGAAGATGCCGACGGTGACGTCGAGCAGGATGCCGAATTCCACCAGGATCGGGGTGGAGCGGATGAGCAGCAGTCCGGCGAGATAGATGCCGTTTTCCAGGATCAGGTAGCCGCAGACCTGGGAGATGGCTTTGGTCCGCCCGATGAGCAGAATGAAGCCGGTCAGGATGAGCGCCATGGCCCCCGGAACGTGCAGGGTCCCGGCATGTTCGGGCAACAGCGGCAGGTAGCGGATCAGGGCTACGGCCGCGATGGTTCCCCCCGCGCCCAGCAGCAGGGACGGGATGTAGCCGATGAAGGGTTCGAGTTCCCGGGCGATGCCTGCGGCGCGCATGGCGCGGATGAGCATGTAGGGGATCAGCAGACCTTTGCCGGCCACGGTAGCCAGGGTGATGAGGATCAGGCGCCAATCCAGGGCGTGGGCTTCAAGCACCAGGGGCAAAAGGCCGAGCAGCACTCCCTGCGCGGCCACCGCGCGGATCAGCACGGGCAGGCGGCTGGTGCCCAACGCCAGGAGGTTCAGGCCCATGGCGAGGCCGATCAGAAGGCTCAGCGTGTCGTTCATAAATCACCCATCCAGGTCAGAATCAGTGGAAAAAGGCAGAACAGGAAGCCGATGGTCAGGAGCAGCGGGACCCGCTTGAAAGCCAGGCGCGCGGTCAGGGATTCCACCAGGCCCACCGCCACGGTGATCAGCAGCACGCTTCCGGCCAGGGCCGCGAGCGAGATCAGCAGCGGCAATTCCGAGAGCGGCAGTACCGCCTGAGCCAGAAAAACGGAGAAAAGCATCAGCTTCACCGCCGCCCCATGCAGGATCATGGCCAGGGGCGGACCGCTGTGATCCAGGACCATGACCTCGTGGATCATGGTCAGTTCGAGGTGGGTGTTCGGGTCGTCGAAGGGCACGCGGCAATTTTCAGCCAGCAGGATGATGAAAAGTCCTACGGCCAGAAGCGCCGCGCCTGGACCGGGCAGTGGTTCGAACATGGAGGACAGGGCGATGCTGCCCGACTGCACCACCAGGGTCAGCACGGCGGTGATGATGCCGATCTCGGCCAGCACGGCAAAGCTGACTTCGCGGGCCGCGCCCATGCCTTCGAAGGCGGAGCCCGTCTCCATGGCCCCCCAGGCCGTGCAGAAGCGGGCCAGGGCCAGAAGATAGACTAGCAGCAGTACGTCGCCGTCAAAGGACAGCGCCGCGCCTGCTCCGGCCAAGGGCAGGAGCAGGGCCGCGGCGACCACGGCGGTCCAGGCTATGGCCGGGGCGATGATGAAACCGGGCGATGCCAGGGTGCTTACTACCACGCCTTTGCGCCACAACCGGGCCAGATCGTAGTAGAGCTGCAACACCGGCGGTCCCTGTCGTCCGCCCACCCAGGCCTTGACCTTGTTGATCACGCCTGGGAGCAGGGGGGCCAGCAGCAGCCAGAGCGCAAGGCGCAGCAGGATATCAATATATATGAACATCACACTCCTCCCAGCAGGATCATGAGCCCCAGCGCCGTGACCCCGAGAAAAACATACAGGATGTAGAGATGCAGGCGGCCATGCTGCATTTTTTTGGCTGCGTCGGCCATGTAACCGACGGCCCTCGCGCCTGGGTCGATGATTTTTTCCAGGACCGTTTCCGGTATCCGCTCCACGACCAGGGCGCGGCCCGGAAAATGGCCCCGGACGCGGCGTATCAAGACTTCGGGCCGCAGCAGCCAGACGAACCAGCCTCGTGCGATTCCGGCAAAGGAACCGCTGGTGTACTGCATCCGCGAGGAGGGGGCGACGTAGCCGCAGTCCCAGGTCGGACTTTGTCGTGTCCCGTTGGTTCGGACCATGCGCAGCAGCAGCGCGACACCCGCGATCAGCGCGCAGGCCAGGACCGTATGCGCTCCGCCCAGGGTGCGGGGGGACAAAAGCGGGTCCGCTCCGCTCCACTGGGGAGCCCAGGCCGCGACCGAGTTCATGATCGGGGCAAAGAACAGCCCTGGCAGCAAGCCGATGACCAGCATGACCACGGCCAGCAGGAACATGGGCGCGCGCATCAGCCAGCCGCACTCGACCGCCTGTGCGGCGGGCTTGGTGCGCGGGGCACCGAGAAAAACGACGCCCGTCGCCTTGGCGAAAGCGGCCAGGGCCAGGGCACCGGAACCGGCGAGAACGATGACTGCGGGCAGCACCCCGGCCGCGTGCTCTTTTTGGGCCACTGCGCGCAGCAGCCCCTGATAGATGGCCCACTCGCCGACGAATCCGTTCAGGGGCGGAAGTCCGGATACGGCCATGGCGCCCACGGCGAACAGGCTCGCGGTCCAGGGCATGGCTCTCCACAATCCGCCCAGGCGGCTCATGTCGCGGGTGCCGGTGGCGTGAAGCACGGAGCCCGCGCCGAAAAAGAGCAGGGTTTTGAGCAGCCCGTGGTTGATGACGTGCAGGAAAGTGCCGGCCAGGGCCGCCTTGCCCCAGGCGGGCTGCCCATGCTGGACGGCCAGCACGGACAGGCCAAGGCCGATGAGGATGATGCCGACGTTTTCTACCGAGCAGTAGGCCATGAGTCGTTTGATGTCGTTCTGGGCCAGGGCGAAGGCGATCCCGAAGAGGGCGCTTGCGCAGCCGATGGCGAGTATGGTCCAGCCGGCGTTTTCGGGCAGGGGCAGCCAGCCGCTGAAGCGCACGATGCCATAGACGCCCATTTTGATGGCCACGGCGGACATGATGGCCGATACATGGCTTGGCGCGTTCGCGTGGGCCGAGGGCAGCCAGATGTGCAGGGGGAACATGCCCGCCTTGACCCCGAATCCGGCCAGGGCCAGCCAGAAAAGCGGGGCCAGTCCGGCCTGGGCATGGACCGGTCCGAGTTCCCAGGTTCCGGTGCGCGCGGCCAGCGCCGAGAAAAAGGCGAAGAGGGCCATGGTTCCGGCGTGGGATGCGGCCAGATAGAGCCACCCGGCCTTGCGCACCTCGCCTCGTCCGTGGTCCAGGGTGATGAGGAAATAGGCGCTCAAGGCAAAGGCTTCCCAGGCGAAAAGAAAATGCAGTCCGTTGGCGCAGGTCAGGACCAGGGTCATGCTCAGGGTCAGGATGCTCCACCAGGAGCGGCTCTTGGGCGCGGAACCAGGATAATGGTGCTCGGACCAGTATTCATGCGAGTAGATCGCGCCGAGCCCTCCGACAACGCAAACCAAAATGAGAAAAAGGGCGCTCACGCCGTCGAGGCGCAAGGACGGAACCTCCCCGCCCAGGGTGAAGCCGCCGCGCCAGAGCCAGATTTCGCCCCCACCCAGAACCGACAGGGCCGCAGACAGGCCGCACAAGGTCGCGATGACGCTGAGGCCCAGCCAAATGCGAGGATGGCTGCGGCCCATGCCCGCGGCCAGGATCAGACACAAGCCGGCCAGAGCCAGAAGCACGGCGATCATTGTTTGTCTCCGATCGCGTCGTGCTCCGTCGTGCATTCGGCGAAGATCCCCAGCAGGGTTTCGTCGCTTGCTCCCTGGTCCAGAGCCTGTCCGAGCCGTCCCGAGGCAATGGCGCGCGCCAGAAGCCCCAGCATGTTCACATGCAGCCGGGGGGTGGGTGAGATGAAGAAGAGCAGGCGGGTGACCGGCATCTTGTCCGGAGCCTGCACCCCGGCCCAGGGCGCGCTGAGCTGGATCAGGGCGGTCAGGGCGTTGGCCTCGCCCAGGGCGACGCGCATGGCCGGGTGGGGCAGCGCGAAGCCTCTCCCCACGGGCGCGGCCGTGATTCCGCCGGGCGCGGCGACGCGCTGCAGGAGAAGGCCCATGACCGCCGGCGGCAATCCGGGCAGCCTGCGCACGATGCGTTGGAACAGTTCGTCCAGGTCAACGGGCGCGATGTCGCGCCAGATGCCGCCCCGCCGCAGCAGGGATGCCATTTCCCGTGAGTTGGCCTGGGACGGGGCCGGTTCCGAGAGAAATCCGCCCTGGCCTCCGAGGCCGTGACGCGCCGCCCAGTCCATGACCTGAGAGCGTTCAAAGAGGATGCGGTCCCGGTCGTGGACGTGGGGCATGCCCTCCGTGCGCACCCATTCGGTGACGACCTGTTCGGAAACCCCGAAGGATTCTGCAATTTGGATGAGATTTATGTACATGGTTGTTTTTGGCGTTCGATTGTTTGAGGACATGGCTGCCTACTCGGAGAGGATGATCACGGCGACGGCCAGGACGACCAGACCTGCGCAGAGATAGGTGATGTACGATTGGACGCGTCCGTGCTGGAAGGCGCGGGTAAAATCGGCCAGATCAAGAAGCCGGTTTCCTGCCGGGACCACCATCTGCTCAAGGACCGTCTCGGGGGTGTGGCTTTCATGTTTTGATCTTGCGGGAAAAAAGGACACGGGCAATTCCGAATGCACGGATGGTCTGAGAATCCATGCGAACCACGCGGTGATGATCGCGGCGAAGGAGCCCGCCGTGTATTGCATGCGCGCGGTCGGGGCCGCGTAGCCGCAGTCCCAGGTCACGGCGCGGCGCTGGCGGCCGCGCAGGATGGCGACGCAGAGCGTGCCTGCGACAAGGACGGCAACGGCCAAAAAGAGATGGGCCATGCCCAGCGGCGCAAGGAGGTTGACCGGATGCGGGGCGGGGACGACCCTGAACCAGGCTCCCGAGACCCGCGCCAATACCGGCCAGAAGACAGCCGGGGCCAGGCCGATGGCGAGGCAGCACGCAGCCAGCAGGGCCATGGCCGCGCGCATGTCCGGACCGCACTCGCGCCCTTTCTGCGCCCTTGCCGAACGGGGCGCTCCGAGGAACACCACGCCGCAGACCTTGGCGAAGCAGGCCAGGGCCAGGGCGCCGGTCACGCCGAGCAGGATGGCGGCGGGCACCGCGCCGAGCGCCACCGTGGTCTTGAGACGGCTGACTTCGAACAGGCCGGAGAAGATGAGCCATTCGCTGACGAATCCGTTCAACGGAGGCAGTCCGCTGATGGCCACCGCCCCCAGGGTGAAGAGCGTTGCCGTCCAGGGCATCGCTTTCCACAGCCCGCCCAGCAGACTCATCTGCCGTGTCCCGGTGGCGTGCAGCACCGCTCCTGCTCCCAAAAACAGGAGCGCCTTGAAGAGGCCGTGATTCCAGACATGGAGGAGGCCTCCGGCCAGGGCCAGCATGCCCCATTGCGGTCGGCCCTGACCCAGCGAGATCATGGCGAAACCCAGGCCGATGAGGATGATGCCGATGTT
>DCUH01000099.1 GCA_002327765.1 bacterium UBA2219
TCTCCTCCGGCCTGTGGCCCTTCTCCACGCTGGGGTGGCCCGAGAAGACCCCGGACCTGGAGCGCTATTACCCGACGTCCGCCCTGGTGACCGGCTTCGACATCCTTTTCTTCTGGGTCGCCCGGATGATGATGATGGGGATCGAGTGCACCGGGAAGCCCCCTTTCCGCGACGTGGTGATCCACGCCCTGGTGCGGGACGCGAAGGGGGAGAAGATGAGCAAGACCCGGGGGAACGTCATCGACCCCCTGGAGGTCATCGAGAAGTTCGGTACCGACGCCTTCCGGTTCACGCTCGTCGCCCTCGCGGCGCAGGGGCGCGACATCCGGATGTCCGACGAGCGGGTCGAGGGATACCGGAACTTCATGAACAAGCTCTTCCAGGCGGGCCGCTTCGTCACGATGCACGCGGACGGCACGACCGGCAGGGAGCTTCCCGACGACCTGTCGATCGTGGACCGGTGGATCCTTTCCCGGCTCCAGCGCGTGATCGACGAGGTCCGCAAGGGGATCGAGGAATACCGGTTCAACGACGCGGGGTCGGCGTACTACCAGTTCGTGTGGCACGAGTTCTGCGACTGGTACGTGGAGATGATCAAGCCGTCCCTGGACGTCGAGGCGGAAAACCGGGACCGCGAGCGGCAGCGCTCGGTTCTTTTGCGCGTTTACGAGACGATCCTCGCCCTCGGGCATCCCTTCATCCCGTTCATCACCGAGGAACTCTGGCATGCCCTTCCCGGCAAGCGGGGGCTCCTGTACGACCGGCCGTACCCGAAGGCGGACGCCGCGGCGGTGGACCACGACGTCGAGGACGACATGGGCCGCCTGATGGAGACCGTCCGGGCCGTCCGCAACATCCGCAGCGAGCTGAACGTCCCGCCGGCGAAGAAGGTGGAGGTCCGCCTGAAAGGGCAGCCCGAGGGGCTCGCGTTCCTGAAGAGCCACGAGGAGATCCTGCGGCGCCTCGCCCGCGCGGACCGCGTCGCGTACGCGGACGCCGACTACATCCCCGTCGAGGACGCCACGGCGGTCGTCGACGGGATCGAGGTGTGCATCCCGCTGGCCGGGCTGATCGACTTCGACCAGGAAGCCAGGCGCCTGGGCAAGGAGATCGAGAAGGGGAAGGCGGAGCTTTTCCGCGTGACCGGGCAGCTCAACAACGAGAAGTTCGTCGCGAACGCGCCGGAGGACATCGTCTCCGCACTTCGCGACCGGCGGGCCGCCCTGGAGGAGAAGTTGGGCAAACTCGGGAAGAACCTCGAGCTGGTGAGCAGATACCTCTCGTGATCCCTCCGTGGCAGTACGAGCAGCTCGTCCGGGACGCCCTGCGGGAGGACGCCCCTTTCGGGGACCCCTTCGGGGAGGCGCTTTCCGGCAACGGGAAAGGCGTCTTCCTGGCGAGGCGGGAGGGGATCTTCTGCGGGGGCCCCGTGGCGAAGGAGGTGTTCCGCCGCGTCGATCCCTCCGTCGCCGTCCTGTTCGTGCCGGAGGGGCGCCGCGTGGCCGCCGGCGACTGCCTGGGCGACGCGTCCGGGCCGGTGTCCGCGCTCCTGCGCGCGGAGCGGACGGCCCTCAACTTCCTGCAGCGGCTTTCCGGCGTAGCCACCGCGACCTCCCTTTTCGCGGATAAAATCATGCCGTACGGGACCCGGCTGCTCGACACCCGGAAGACGACGCCCCTGCTGCGCAACCTGGAAAAATACGCCGTCCGGGTCGGGGGAGGCACCAACCACCGTTTCTCCCTCTCGGACGGCATCCTCATCAAGGACAACGGCATCCGGGCCGCCGGGGGCGTCGCGGAGGCGATAGCGGTCGCCCGCCGGGCCGCCCATCACCTGGTCAAGATCGAGGTGGAGGCGGAAACCCTCGCGGAAGTCGAGGAGGCCGTTGCCGCCGGCGCCGACGCCGTCCTGCTGGACAACATGAAGCCGGCGACGGTGCGGGAAGCGGTGGCGCGCTTCGGGGGGGAAGTCTTCCTCGAGGCGTCCGGGGGCATCCACCTCGGGAACGTGGAGGAGTACGCGAGCACGGGGGTCGCCGCCATCGCCGTGGGGGCGATCACGCACTCCGCCCCGGCTTTCGACATCTCCTTCGAAATGACCTCTTGAGACGACGCGCCCCCTTACTCCTACTGCTGCTCCTTTCGGTGGTCCCGTCACCCCCCTGCGCGCGCGCCGCAGACGGTTTCCGGCTCTACGAGGGGACGGCGGCGACGGTGAACAAGGAGGTCCTGTTCCTTTCCGACGTGCTCCGCGAGCAATGCCTCCTGCGGTGCGGCGCGGCGCCGGGCGGCGGGGCGGAGGACCTCTCCCTCGAAGAGGCGCGCGACCGGCTGATCTCCGACACCCTTGCGTTGCAGGAGCACGAAAAGCTCGCGCTCGGGCAGGTGGACAACGAGGCGCTGGCGGACCGGGTCCGGGAGGCCCTGGCCCGCGCGGCCGGCTGCGATTCCCCCTGCGTGAATGGCGTCCCCCCCGCCGAGATCGGGAAATGGGTGGGGCGAAAGCTTCTCGTCGGCGATTTCCTGGTCCGGCGGGTCGGCGCCTTCCTCGAGGTCAAGGACGAGGACGTGAAGAAGGAGCTTCAGCGCCGGTCCGACGAGGGGACCGCGGCCCCGGGGTCGTCCGTGGAGTCGGTGCGGCGGGAGCTCCTGGAGGAGAGAATCGCGAAGGAAGTGCGAAACTGGCGCGTCCGCGCCGCATCGAAAGGGACGATCACCTTGTCGCCCCTGGAGGGGAAATGACCGGAACCTACGCTCTCACCGTCCGGGCCTCGATCGCGGCCGCGCACCGGCTCAAGGAGTACGGCGGCAACTGCGAGAGGCTCCACGGGCACAACTGGCGGGTCGAGGTGACGGTGGAGTCCGACGAGCTCGACGCGCGCGGCATCGCCCTCGATTTCCGGGAGATCAAGACGGCCCTGGCCGAAGCGCTTTCCCGCTTCGACCACATGTACCTGAACGACGTCGCGCCCTTCGACGCCATGAATCCGTCCTCGGAGAACCTCGCCCGGCACATCTACGAGGAGATGGAGAAAAAGGTGCCGCCCCCCGTGCGGGTGGGCCGCGTCACGGTGTGGGAATCCGAGGATGCCCGGGCGGAGTATTTCCGACGGGGATAAAAAAGCCTCGGCCGGCACTACCCCTTCGCCCCGATCGCGGCGTTCAGTTCCGCCAGGAGGGAACCCAGGTCGATCCCGTGGACCTTGGCGCCGTGCTCGAGGTCCTCGTACTCGGAAAGCTGGCACTGGACGCAGTCGATCCCGAACCGCCGGAAAACGGGGATCGTCTGCGGGAACCGCCTGAGGACCTCCTCGATCTTCATTTCCTTATCGATCATCGCCGGTTTCCTCCGGGGCAGCTTTCACGGGCGTCAACGCGGCGAGGGAGCCGCGGGCTCCAGGAATTCGAGCGGCGGGGCGGCGGGTATGCGCCCGTACTTCGCCGCCAGCCGGTAGAAGAGCGAAAGACCTTCCGTTTCCTCTTCAAGGTCGTAGGAAAGGCAGTGCCAGTAATCTTCCTTTAGCTTCTCCGGCATCCACGCCGGTCCTCCCCAGGGGTACTCTCCCCGCAGGATCGCGTCCCGGACGGACCGCTTGGCTTCGAGCAGGGCGGCGGCGAACCGGGCGAGCGGCCCTTTCCGCGCCCCCTCCCAAGCGCTCCTTGCGGCGATCCATAGGGAGAAGACGAACGGCTTTCCGGTCTCCCGCCTCCACCATTCCCCCATGTCGGTCACGTGCGGCGCGATGCGGGAAACGGAGGCCCTAAGGGCCTCGTCCCCGATGGCGAGGTAGGCGGGAAATTCCCGCAGCGCCTTTTCCGGCGGAAGCGCCGTCCGCTCGAGCGGGTTCGGGGTTCCCCGGGTCTCGCCGAGGAGGATCTCGAGGAGCGCCACGGACGTGTCGGAGGCGCCCGTCACCGCGATCGGGTCGCGCGGTATCTCCCGAAGCGGCATGTTCGAGAGGAGAAGGACGCTCATGACGCGGACGCGGGCGGAAACGGAGATCCCGGGGCAGAGGATGTAGAGATCGGGGCGCACCGCGTATTCGATCGACGAGTTCGGGGAGACGTCCAGCCCCCCCGAGCGCAGGAGCAGGTTCAGCTCGGAAGGGTGGCCCTCCACGAGGCGCGCCCCGGCCGCCCCGGGGGCGTCGCGGAGGGCGTGGAAGACGGGCACGAGGTTGGCGTAGGGGATGCAGCCGACCCGTAAGGGATGATGAGCGGTCAAGCTTTCCTCGGGCGATTCCATGGGTTTTCTTTCCGGACATTTTAGCACGTGCGGCGTGCGGCGGTCCGCGCCCCGCCTTGACGGCCGAGGCCGAAATCCCAATAATGGGACTGGCATGAGGGTCGTCGCGGGAAGGTGGAGAGGGCGAACGCTGCGCGCACCGCGCGGGTTCGCCGTTCGGCCGACGACCGACCGGGTGCGCGAGTCGATCTTCGCCATCCTGGGAGAGCGGGTCGTCGGGGCGAAGGTCCTGGACCTGTTCTCGGGTTCGGGCGCCATGGCCATAGAGGCGCTTTCACGCGGCGCTTCCGGAGCCGTGGCGGTGGAGTCATCGCCGGCGGCGGCGGCGGTCCTGAAGGCGAATCTCGCCTCCGTGGGCGCGTCGTCGGGCGCTTGCCTTTCCATGGATTACAGGAAAGCCCTGAGGCGGCTTGCGGACCGGGGGGAGACGTTCACCCTGGCGTTCCTCGATCCTCCGTACGGCAAGGGCCTGATCGACGAGGCGGCGGAGGCGCTGGAGCGCTCGGGGGTCTTGACGGCGGGCGCCGTCGTGGTGGCGGAAAGCGCCGCCAGGGACCCGAAGGAGAAGGCGCCCCCGGCCTGGGTGCAGGAATCGGAGAGGCGGTACGGGGACACGCGCGTCTCGTTCTACGAGGTCCGTCCCGGCCCGGGAAGCCCGAAGGAGAGCGAAACGGTGAAGGAGGACCGATGAAAACGACCGCCGTTTACCCCGGTTCGTTCGACCCGCCGACCAACGGGCACCTCGACATCATCGAGCGCTCCTCCAGGATGTTCGCCCGCGTGATCGTGGCCGTGGCCCTCAACATACGGAAGAACGTGCTGTACACGCCGGCCGAGCGGGTCGGGATGCTCCGGGAGCTCACGAGCCGGTGGAAGAACGTGGAGGTCGACTCGTTCGGCGGCCTCCTGGTCGACTATGCGCGGAAGCGGGAGGCGCGCGTCCTGGTGCGGGGCTTGCGGGCCATCTCCGATTTCGAGTACGAGTTCCAGATGGCGCACATGAACAAGAAGCTGGCGCCGGAGATCGACACCGTCATGCTGATGACGGGGGAGAAGCATTCGTACATCAGCTCGAACATCGTGAAGGAGATCGCGATGTTCGGGGGGCGGATCGACGACCTGGTCCCGCCCGCGGTCAGGGATTCCGTATTCAAAAAGATGAAAGGAGCAAGGCGGAGATGAAGCTTTCGAAGAGGGTGGCGAAAATCCAGCCTTCGGTGACCCTGGCGATCACCAACAAGGCCAAGCAGATGAAGGCCCAGGGCATCGACGTGGTCGGTTTCGGGGCGGGGGAGCCCGATTTCGACACGCCCGACAACATCAAGGCCGCCGCCAAGAAGGCGCTGGACGACGGCTATACGAAATATACCCCGGTCCCGGGTTCGCCGGAGCTCAAAGACGCCATCATCGCAAAGCTTTCGAGGGACAACGGGCTGGAATACAAGAGGGAGAACATCATCGTCTCGGTCGGGGCCAAGCATTCGATCTACAACGCCGCCCAGGCCTTCCTCGAAGAAGGGGACGAGGTGATCATTCCAGCCCCCTACTGGGTCTCCTACCCTGACATCACCCTGCTGGCGGGCGCCACCCCGGTGATCGTGGAGGCGAAGCAGTCCACCGGGTTCAAGATCACCGCCGGGCAGCTGGAAAACGCCATCACGCCGAAGACCAAGCTCGTCGTCCTGAACAGCCCCTCCAACCCGACCGGGGCCGCCTACTCGAAGGCAGAGCTCGAGGCGCTCGCGCACGTGATCGTGAAGAACGACATCGCCGTCCTGTCGGACGAGATCTACGAAAAGCTCGTGTACGACGGCTTCCGCTTCGTCTCCATCGCCACCCTCGGCGAGGAGATCAGGAAGCGGACGATCCTGGTGAACGGGCTTTCCAAGTCGCACTCGATGACCGGGTGGCGGATCGGCTACGTGGCGGCGGAGAAGGACCTCGTCGCCGCGATGAGCAACATCCAGTCCCAGAGCACGAGCAACCCGGTATCGTTCTGCGACAAGGCGTCCATCGAGGCGTTGAACGGACCGCAGGATTTCCTGAAAGGGTGGGTGGCCGAGTTCGACCAGCGCCGCCGGTTCATGGTCGAGCGGCTCAACCGGATGCCCGGGGTCAAGTGCCTGCTGCCGCAGGGCGCGTTCTACGTCTTCCCGAACTTCTCCGGCTGCTACGGGAAGAAGACCCCGGCCGGCACGGTGATCAAGGGCTCCGCCGACATGGCCGACTACCTGCTCGCGGAATACAAGGTGGCCTCGGTGCCGGGCATCGCGTTCGGCGACGACGCCTGCCAGCGGTTCTCCTACGCCACTTCCATGAAGACCATCGAGAAGGGGATCGAACGGGTCGAGCAGGCCGTCAAGGCCCTTTCCTGATACCCGCGGGGCCCCGGGGGGACTGCTTCGTCCCCCGGGGCCGCGCTTCCCGCAAACTTATAAAGGCCTCCGCCCGGTTTTTTTCCACGTGAAATAGTCGGACAGGATCTTCGCGTGGTCGAAGGCGATGGGGGAGGGAAGGTTCCTCTCGCCGAACAGCCGCGCTTCCGCGGCATCGTCGCCGCCCGACGGCGATCCCTCCGCGCGGCCGACGTAAACGGCGGAAATCGTGTGGAACCGCGGGTCGCGCGACGGGTCGGAATAGACGCCGAGGAGCAGGACGAGGGTGACCGCGAGCCCCGTTTCCTCGAGGGCTTCCCGGACGGCGGCGGTTTCCGCCGATTCCCCCGCCTCGACGAACCCGCCTGGAATGGCCCATCCTTCGGGCGGATTCTTCCGTCGAACCAGGACGATGTCTTCGCCGACCTCAATGATCACATCAGCAGTGGGAAAGGGATTTCGCTGCTGCATCCGCCCTCCGTCCGCGCGGCCGGTTTCCCGCGGTGAAAGTGTGTTATAAAACTTACTATGGATTTCGGCAATCCCGGAACGATATTCGTATCTTCCTTCATCATCGCCCTGTCGGGGGCGCTTATGCCGGGTCCCCTGCTGGCCGTGACCATCCGTCACTCCACGCGGCGGGGGTTCGCCGCCGCGCCGCTCCTGGTCCTCGGGCACGCCGTGCTGGAGGCGGGACTTCTGTCCCTTCTCCTGTTCGGCATGGTGGAGTGGATCCGGGGGGACGCCGCGGTCGCTCTTATCGCCCTCGTCGGTGGCGTGATGCTCCTCTGGATGGCGGCGGGAATGGCGAGGGAGGTCCGCACCCTGCGCTTCGAGCCGCGCGCTTCGCTCGCCGTTCCGGGCGGGAAGGGTGAGGATCCCGGCGCCGGCGGCTGGATGCGCCCGGTGATCGACGGGATCGTCACCTCCGCGTCGAATCCCTACTGGTCCCTCTGGTGGGCGACGATCGGCCTGGGCTACCTGCTCGTCGCGCGCGGGCAGGGCGCGGCGGGGGTGCTGGCGTTCTTCGCGGGGCACATCCTCGCGGACGCGGCCTGGTACCTGTTCGTCGGGTCGGCGGTTTCCGCGGGTAGGGGGTGGTTCACCGACCGGGCCTACCGCGTCGTCGTCGGCGCCTGCGCCGTCTTCCTTGCGTTCTTCGCCGTGTCCTTCGGGTACTTCGGGGTGACGCGGCTCTTTCGCATCCTGTAATCCCAAATATCTCCCGGGGAGGGCCGACACATGAAAGCGGTCGTGATGGCGGGAGGGTTTGGCACGAGGCTGCGGCCGCTCACCGAGAAGCTGCCGAAGCCGATGGCCTACGTCGCGAACAGGCCGATGATGGAACACGTCGTCCGCCTCCTGGCGAAGCAGGGGATCCGCGAGCACGAGGTGCTCCTCTATTTCTTCCCGGAGAAGATCAGCTCCTATTTCGGCGACGGCTCCCGGTGGGGGGTCGAGATGCGCCACTTCACCGCGGAGGGGGACTACGGGACCGCGGGGGCGGTGAAGTGCTCCGAGGGGCTCCTGTCCGAGACCTTCATCGTGATCAGCGCGGACATCATCACGGACTTCGACCTCACCCGCGCCGTCGCGTTCCACAAGGAGAGGAAGGCCGCGGTCACCATCGTCCTGACGCGCGTTCCCAACCCGCTCCAGTACGGGATCGTCATCACCGAGGAGGACGGCCGGATCGTCCGCTTCCTGGAGAAGCCCGGCTGGGGGGAGGTGTTCTCCGACACGATCAACACGGGGATCTACATCATCGAGCCCGAGGTGCTCTCCCTCATCCCGGCGAAGAAGAACTTCGATTTCAGCAAGAACCTTTTCCCGACGATGCTCCAGCGCGGCGACCGCCTGTACGGGTACGTGGCGGAAGGGTACTGGAAGGACGTAGGGAACCTCGACGAGTACCTCAACGTCCACCTCGACATCCTCGCCGGCAAGGTCGGGATCGAGTTCGACGGGACGAAGGCGGGCGACCGGGCGGTCTGGATCGGGGAGAGCTCCCGGGTGGACTACACGGCCGAGCTGGAGAACGTCCTGCTGGGCAGAGACTGCGTCGTCGGGGCGGGCGCCGTCCTGAAGAACGTCGTCGCGGGCGACGGGTGCGTCATCGAGGACGGCGCGGTGGTCCAGTCCTCGGTGCTCTGGCCCCGGGTCTCTGTCGGGAAAGGCGCCCGCATCCACGAGAATATCGTGGGCAGCGACGCGAAGGTCATGAGCGGAGCGTTCCTGGCGGAGCGCGCGGTGATCAGCGACCACTGCTCCATCGGCACGGACGCGGTGGTCAAGGCCAACGTCAAGGTCTGGCCCCACAAGGTCGTCGAGGACGGGGCGGTCCTTTCCTCCTCGCTCATCTGGGGGGAGAAGTGGGCCCGGTCCCTTTTCGGGGCATACGGCATCGTCGGGCTCGCCAACATCGAGATCTCCCCGGAGTTCGCCGCCAAGCTGGGCGCCTCCTACGCCGCGACCTTCGGCCGGAAGGTGGTCCTGTCCACCAGCCGCGACAGCCACAAGGTGTCCCGGATGATCAACCGCGCCATCATGACGGGGATGCTCTCCGTCGGCGCGGACGTACACGACTACGGCGTGACCCCTCTGCCCGTGGTGCGGTACCTGTCCCGGTCCCACCGCGACGAGCGGGGCGGCGTCCATACCCGGAAAAGCCCCTACAACCCCTCCTTCGTGGACCTCAAGTTCTTCGACGACTCGGGGCTCGACCTGTCCATGGGGATGGAGAAGAGCATCGAGACCCTTTTCTTCCGGGAGGACTTCGTCCGGGCGGACATCGACGAAACGGGGGTGATCACGTTCCCCGTGGGCGGGTTCGACATGTACGTCGACGGGTTCCTCAAATCCGTGGACGCGAAGGCGATCGCGTCGCGGAATTACAACATCGTGCTCGACTACTCCTACGGCTCCTCTTCCGTCATCTTCCCCCGGATCCTCGGGCGGCTGGGCGTGGAGGCGGTGGCGTTGAACGCCATCCTCGACCCGTCCCACGCCACCAAGACACGGGAGGAGTTCGACAAGGGGATGCGCCACCTGTCGACGATCGCCCGCTCCCTGAACGCCGACCTGGGCGTGATGCTCGACACGGGAGGGGAGAAGATCTTCCTCGTGGACGAGAAGGGCGACCCGCTGCCCGACGAGGTCGCGTTGCAGGTCGTATGCCTGATGGCCTGCCGGCAGGCGCGGCAGGGGCTCGTGGGGGTGCCCGTCACGGCGTCCCGGAACATCGAGAAGATCGCCGCCCGCTTCGGCATGGACGTGGTGCGGTCGCGCACGCTTCCGCGCTCGCTGATGGAGACGGCGGCGCGCGAAGGGGTGGCGTTCGCCGGGGACGGCTCCGGCGGATTCGTCTTCCCCCGGTTCCAGCCGGCCTTCGACGGCATGTACGCGACGATCAAGATCATGGAGCTCCTGGCCGCCGAGGGGCGCGGCATCTACGACATCCTCCGGGAGGTCCCGCCCACCACGGTGATCCACCGGAACGTTCCGTGCGCGTGGGAGCACAAGGGGGCCCTGATGCGCATGCTCGCGCTCCACGCGAAGGGGAAGCCGAGCCAGTTCATCGACGGCGTGAAGGTCTTCGAGGGGGAGGACTGGGCGCTCGCCTACCCGAGCCAGGACGAGGCGTATTTCCACCTGGTGGTCGAGGCCGGCGACCGGGACGTCGCCGTCGGGCTCGCGGACCATTACGCGGACCTGTTCCGCGACTGGAGCAGGCAGCTTTGACCGGGAACCCTCCCCTGAGCGTGATGGTGCTGGAGGTCGGGCCCCTCGCGGAGAACACCTACGTCGTGGGGCACCCGGCGAGCGGCGGCGCCGTCGTGATCGACCCCGGGGACGAGGGGGAGGGGATCCTCCGCCTGGTCGAATCGCAGAAGATGACCCTCGAGAGGATCCTGCTCACGCACGGCCACTTCGACCATGTCGGGGGCGTGCGCTTCCTCAAGGAACGCACCGGCGCCGGCGTCTGCATCCACCCGGAAGACGCGGACTGGATGCGGAACGCGCCGCGGCAGGCGGCGATGTTCGGGCTCGCCGTGCCCGAGCCGCCCCCGCCCGACGTGCTTCTGGCCGAGGGCGACGTCATCCGGCTCTCGGACCAGGAGTTCCGCGTGCTGCACACCCCGGGGCATTCCCCGGGGCACGTGACGTTCCTGGTCGGCGGGATGGCCTTCGTGGGCGACCTGATCTTCGCGGGGTCGATCGGGCGGACGGACCTGCCGGGGGGGTCGCACGAGGCGCTCCTGCGCTCCGTGCGGGAGAAGATCTTCACCCTCCCGCCGGAGACGATCCTCCTGCCGGGGCACGGCCCGGCCACGACAGTGGAGCAGGAGAAGCGGAGCAACCCATTCTTCAACGGGGAGACCATGCAGCCATGACGACGCTTGCGGGCAGGGAGATCGTTCTGGGCGTGACCGGGGGGATCGCCGCGTACAAGTCGTGCGAGATCGTCCGGGAGCTCCGGAAGGAAGGCGCCAACGTCGTCGTCGTGCTGACCGCGGCCGGCGGCCACTTCATCACGCCGCTCACCCTGCAGACCCTGTCGAAGAACCCGGTCCACACGGACCTGTTCAATCTCATCAGCGAATCCGAGATCGGCCACATCTCGCTGGCCCAGCGGGCCAACCTGCTGCTGGTCGCGCCCGCCACGGCGAACATCATCGGGAAGATCCGCAACGGCATCGCGGACGACCTCCTTTCCACGATCGCCATGGCCACGACGGCCCCGATCCTGCTGGCGCCGGCGATGAACAGCCAGATGTACGCTTCCCCGGCGGTCCGCGAGAACGTCGAGGTCCTCTCCGAGCGGGGCGTCACCTTCGTCGACCCCGACGAGGGGGAGCTCGCGTGCGGGACGACGGGCCCCGGCCGGCTGGCGGACACGGGGAAGATCCTAGAGATGGCCCGGATCCTCCTCGCGGACAAGATCCTCGAGGGGAAGAAGGTGGTGGTGAGCGCGGGCCCGACGGCCGAGGACATCGACCCGGTGCGGTACCTCACGAACCGCGCCAGCGGCAAGATGGGGTTCGCGATGGCGACGGTTGCCAGGCGCTTCGGCGCGGAGGTGACCCTGGTGACGGGGCCGACCCGGCTCGCGGATCCCCCGTTCCTGAAGGTCGAGCACGTGCGTTCCGCGAAGGAGATGATGAACGCGGTGGCGGCCGCGGCCGAGAACGCCGACGCGGTGGTCATGGCGGCGGCCGTCGCGGACTTCCGCCCCGCGTCCTCGTCCCCCCGGAAGATCCGGAAAGGGGAGATCGAGGGAAAGATCGACCTCGTGCCGACCGACGACATCCTGGCCACCCTCGGCGGGTCCAAGCGGGAGCGGGTACTCGTCGGCTTCGCAGCGGAGACGAATGACGTGGAGGGCAACGCCCGCGAGAAGATGCGGAGGAAAAACCTCGACGCGATCGTGGCCAACGACGTCTCCCGCGCCGACATCGGGTTCGATTCCGACAGCAACGAGGTGCGGGTCTATTTCTCCGACGGGACCGCCCTCGACATGGTCAAGGCCCCCAAGGAAGCCATCGCCTCCGCCGTCTGGCGGGCGGTCTGCCACAAGTTCATCAAGGGATGAAGAGGGACGCTTCCCGAAAACTGCTGGCCGCCTGGTTGCGGGAGGTCGGCGTGGACTACGTGCCGGCCCGCGCCGCGGCGCCGGGAGGGAGGCGCGCGGGCGGGGATCCGCCGGGGGAGGAGCTCGACGCGATCCGGCGCGAACTCGAGGGGTGCCGCGGATGCGGCCTGTGCAAAGGGCGCTCCACGATCGTGTTCGGGACGGGGAACCCCCGCGCGCGCCTGATGTTCGTGGGGGAGGGGCCCGGCGCGGAGGAGGACCGGCAGGGCGAGCCGTTCGTCGGGGCCGCGGGCAGGCGCCTCGACCGGTGGATCGCGCGGATCGGGCTGGCCCGCGCGGACGTCTATATCGCGAACATCGTGAAATGCAGGCCACCCGGGAACCGGGTCCCGACCCCGGACGAGGCGAAGGCGTGCATGGGATACCTCCTCCGCCAGATCCGGGCGATCCGGCCCGAGGTCGTCTGCACCCTGGGGCTGACGGCGCTGAACCACCTGTGCGGCGTCGACGAGCGGATCACCCGGGCGAGGGGCCGCTGGCGCGAGATGGACGGAATCGCCGTGCTGCCGACCTACCACCCCGCGTTCATCCTCCGCGACCCCGCCAGGGAGGCGGAGGTGTTCGAGGACTTCCGGGAAATCGGGCGTCGCCTTTCCCTGCCGGAGCGGGGATGACCTCCCCCCTGCCCGAGGTCCGGGTGAGCCGGAAAGGCGAGGAGCGGCTCCGGTCCGGCCATCCCTGGGTGTTCGGCGACGATCTCCGGGACGTCCCGGAAGGGATGCCGCCGGGCCGGTGGGTGCGCGTGCTGTCCCGCTCCGGTGCCTTCCTTGGGACGGCGACGGCGAACTTGGGGGCGCGCCTCGCGCTGCGGCGCGTGTCCCGCGGGGAGGCGGAGCCCTCCCCGGCCTTCATCGAGTCGCGGATACGCGACGCCATGGCCCGCCGCGCTGCGGCGGGCATGGGGAGGGAGCGGGCCCTCCGCGTCATGTATTCGGAAGGGGACTTCCTGCCGGGGCTGATCGTCGACCGGTACGGGGACGTCCTCTCCGTGCAGATCCTGACGGCGGGCATGGAAACCGTGCGCGAAATCGTCCTCGACGCTCTGGAGCGCGTGTTTTCCCCGCGCCTCGTCTACGAGCGGTCGGAAGGGGGCGGAAGGCGGCTGGAGGGGCTCGAAGAGCGCAAAGGACCGGTGCGGGGCGGCGGGACGGCGGCGGAGGAGATCGAGACCGACGGCCTCCGATTCCTCGTGGACGTATCGGCGGGACCCAAAACAGGGTTCTTCCTCGACCAGCGGGCGAACCGGAACATCGTCCGCCGCCTCGCGGAAGGGAAGGACGTGCTCGACGGCTTCTGCGCCGCCGGCGGGTTCGGGCTGTACGCTCTCGCCGGGGGGGCGAAGAGCGTCCTGGCGGTCGACTCGTCCCGGCAGGCCGTGGAGACCGCGAGGGCCAACGTGGACCGGAACGGCTTCTCGTCCCGCTGGGCGGGGGAGAGCGCGGACCTTTTCCAGGCGCTTCGGGACATGGCGGCGTCGGGGCGGCGCTTCGACCTCGTGGTGCTCGATCCCCCCTCTTTCACGAAGTCCCGGGAAGGGCGGGAAGGGGCGATCCGCGGATACCGGGACATCAACCGGACGGGGCTGTCGGTCCTTTCCCCGGGAGGGCTTCTCGCCACCTCGTCTTGCACGCAGCTCGTCGATGTGGCCAAATGGAAAGAGGCTCTGGCGGACGCCGCCGCGGATGCGGGCGCCGATCTCGAGCTGGTCGCCTGGGGGGGGCAGCCGCCGGACCACCCGGTCCTGCTGTCGGTCCCCGAAACGGAGTACCTCAAGTTCGCCGTCTACAGGAAAAGAGCAACGTGAACCTTCGATCCAGCATAATGGCCGTTTTCGCCCTTCTGTCCCTTCTGTGCCTCACGGGCGGTGCGTCGTCCTCGGCCGCGCCGGGTGCGCCCGGCTCTCCCGCGCCGGCCGCCGCGCAGGTGATGGTGGCCACGATCGCCGCACCCATCACGCCGGTCACCGCCGACTACCTCGACTCGGTCATCGAGCGGGCGGAGGAGGAGAAGGCGGCCCTTCTCGTGGTGGAGCTCGACACCCCCGGTGGGCTGGACACCGCGATGCGCCAGATGGTGCAGGCGATCCTCAAAAGCAAGGTCCCTGTGGCGGTGTTCGTCTACCCGTCGGGCGCGCGCGCCGCCTCGGCCGGCGTCCTCATCACCCTGGCCGCCGACATCGCGGCGATGGCTCCGGGGACGAACATCGGGGCCGCCCATCCCGTCAACGTCGGCGGCGGGGCGATGGACAACACCATGTCGCGCAAGGTGGAAAACGACGCCGCGGCCTACGCCCGGTCCCTCGCGACACAGTCCGGTCGCAACGCCGACTGGGCCGAGAGCGCCGTCCGGGAGAGCGCTTCCCTGTCCGCGAAGGACGCCCTCGACAAGAAGGTGATCGACCTCGTCGTGTCCGACCTGCCGGGGCTGCTTGCCCGGCTCGACGGGCGGGAGGTGCGCAAGGACGGGTCGGTCCTCGTGATCCGGGCCAGGGAGGCGCAGGTGACCCGGGTCCCGATGGGGCTGAGGCACCGTGTCCTCGCGTCGCTCGCGGATCCGACCATCGCCTACATCCTGCTGATGATCGGGATCTACGGGATCTACTTCGAGCTGTCGTCCCCGGGCGCGGTGCTCCCGGGAGTCATCGGGGGGATATCGCTGCTGCTGGGGTTCTACGCGCTGCAGACCCTTTCGGCGAACTACGCCGGTTTCCTCCTGATCCTTCTCTCGCTCCTTCTCTTCTTCCTCGAGCTGAAGATCCAGTCCCACGGGGCGTTGGCCATAGGGGGGATCATCGCCATGATTCTCGGCAGCCTTATGCTGTTCCGCCAGAGCGCAGACCCGTTTCTGCGTATTTCCTGGCCCGTGCTGATCGGCATGATCGCGCTGACGGCGGTCTTCTTCGGCGTGGTCATCTCCCTCGCCGTGCGCAGCCAGTTCCGCAAGCCGTCCACCGGTTCCGAAGGGATGGTCGGGGAGACGGGGGAAGCGGCTACGGACATCGACGGCAAGGGGAAGGTGTTCGTCCTCGGCGAGCTGTGGGACGCCGCGAGCGACCGGCCGGTGAGGAAAGGGGAGCCGGTGACCGTGAAGGCCGTGCGCGGGATGACGCTGCTCGTCGAGCCGGGGCGCCCGGGCAACGAGGAATCGATAGGTCGCTGATCCCCGGAACGCACAGGGGCAGCGGAAGGAGGGAGGTCGAATGTATTTTCCCGCAGCCGCGGTGGTGCTGGTCGTATTCTTCCTGTACAGCGCGATCAAGATCCTGAACGAGTACGAGCGGGGGGTCATCTTCCGGCTGGGACGCGTGATCGGGGCGAAGGGGCCTGGCCTGATCATCCTGATCCCGATTATCGACAAGATGGTCCGTGTCGATCTCCGCGTCGTGGCCATGGACGTCCCTGCGCAGGACGTCATCACGATGGACAACGTGACGATCAAGGTGAGCGCGGTCATCTATTTCCGCGTGATCGATCCCAACAAGGCGATCATCAGCGTGGAGAACTTCCTGTACGCAACCTCCCAGCTTTCGCAGACGACGCTGCGCTCCGTCTGCGGGCAGGCCGAGCTGGACGATCTCCTGTCCAAGCGGGACAAGATCAACGCCCACATCCAGGAGATCCTGGACAAGGACACGGAGCCCTGGGGGGTGAAGGTCTCGAAGGTCGAGATCAAGAACATCGATCTTCCCCAGGAGATGCAGCGNNTGAAACGGGCCATTGCCAAACAGGCCGAAGCGGAACGTGAACGGCGCGCAAAGGTGATCAACGCCGAGGGCGAGTTCCAGGCCGCCCAGAAGCTCTCCGACGCAGCCCGGATCATCGCCGAGACCCCCGTCGCCGTCCAGCTCCGATACCTGCAGACCCTGCGGGAGGTGGCCGCCGAGAACAATTCGACGACCATCTTCCCCGTGCCGATCGACCTCCTGACGCCGTTCATGGAAGCGGCGAAGGCTGTGAAGAAGGCGGCGGGGGAGAAGCCCGCCGAATAAGATGCCCCCCGCCCGCGGGAGCGCGGCATGCGCCGCGCTCCCTTTCCTTTCCGCCATCCTGGCCGTCGTCCTCATCGCCTGCTCAGGCGCCCCGCCGCGCAAGCCCGCGGAGGAGCTTCCGCCCGCCGGACCTCCCCCTTCCGTTTCGCCTCCCCGCCCCGGGGGGGGCATCGCGCCGCGGCCGCCCGATGTCGCCGGGGCGCGGTTCCTCCGCATCCGGATCGACGACGGAACCGGAACGACGACGCTCGCGGGGGAAACGGTGCGCGTCTGGGATGCCGACGGCCGGCTGGCGGCGGAAGCGCGCGGAAGCGTGACCCTGGGGGCCATCGGCGACCGGGTGCGTTTCAACGGGACGAGGCTGCTGGGGAGCGCCGTCGACGTCGCCGGCCAGCCGGAACTCCGGGTCGGGAAGCAGCGGGTCGACGGCCGGGTCCGCTTGATCGCCCGGAACGGGCAGATCCTGGCCGTCGCCGTGGTCCCGCTGGAGACCTACGTCGCCGCCGTGGTCAGCAGGGAGGCGCCGCCCCTGTTCCACCCGGAGGCGCTGAAGGCGCAGGCGGTCGCCACGCGGACGTATGCCGCCTTCTCCGCGAGGAAGCCGAGGGACCCCGCGTACGACCTTGTGGGAAGCGTGGAAGACCAGGTGTTCGAGGGGATCGACGGGGTCGCGGAGGTGTTCCGCGACGCCGCGGGCGGGACGAGCGGCCTCGTGCTTCTTTACCGCGGGGAGCCGGCACGGACCGTGTTCCATTCCACCTGCGGGGGGCGCACCGAATCCGCCGCGAACGCCTGGGGGAGGGACGTGCCGTACCTGCGGTCCCAGTCCTGCGACGACTGCTCCGGCAGCCCCGTCTACCGGTGGGCGTACCGGATGACGGTCGGGGAGGGGCGCAGGGTGGCGCGGGCGATGGGGATCCCCGCGGGGGAGCAGCTGCAGATCATCGTTACGGACCGGGCATCCTCCGGGCGGGCTGCGCGCGTGCGGATCGTGTCGGGCGGCGTCGCCCGGGAGACGCAGGCGGCGGAGTTCCGCAAGGCCGCGGGGTACTCCCGCGTGAGGAGCCTGTGGATGGAGATCGAGCCCGCGGCGGAAGGGTGGCTCGTCTCGGGACGCGGATACGGGCACGGCGTCGGGATGTGCCAGTTCGGGGCGAACGGGATGGCCAAGGCCGGCAGCGGTTTCCGGGAGATCCTCGCCCGTTACTACCCAGGCACCGAGCTGTCGAGGGAAGCCCCCTGAAGACGTCCCTCCTCGATTACGAGCTCCCGCAGGCACTCATCGCCCAGCGCCCGGCCGCCCGCCGCCGCGATTCGCGGCTGATGGTCCTCTCCCGCGCGACGGGGGAGATCTCCGACCGGGCCTTTCCGGACCTTCCATCGCTGTTGCGTAAAGGGGACCTCCTCGTCGTGAATGACACGAAGGTCATCCGGGGACGCTTGCTCGCGAAACGTCGCGGAGGGGGCGCCGTGGAGGTCTTCCTGCTCACCCCCCTCGCGTCCGGTGAGGAGGGGGAGGAGCGCTGGGAAGCGCTGGCGCGCCCGTCGAAGCGGTTGAGGGAAGGCGAAGCGTTCGATGTCTCCGGCCTTTCGGTCCGCATGGAACGCCGCAAGGGGGAGGGGAGATGGGAAGTCGTCCTTTCGGCGGGAGGTGCGGCCCCGTCCGATCTCCTCGATCGGGTGGGGGAGGTGCCCCTCCCTCCCTATATCCGCAGGAGGCCCGGGGATCCGGCAGCCGCGGAGGACGCCGTCCGCTACCAGACGGTGTACGCGAAGTGCTCCGGCTCCGTTGCGGCCCCGACCGCGGGGCTCCACTTCGACGAGGAGATGCTGGAAGCCCTTTCGTGCGCGGGGATCGGGATCGCCCGCGTCACCCTCTCGGTGGGGTATGGGACCTTTTCCCCGATCCGCACGGAAGAGGTCGAGGAGTACGACATCCACCCGGAACGGTATCGGCTGCCGCCGGAAACGGCGTCGGCGGTGAACGCCGCGCGGGAAGCGGGCGGGCGCATCGTGGCGGTGGGGACCACCAGCGTCCGGACGCTCGAGACGTGCGCGTCGGAGGACGGGACGGTGGCGCCCTCGGACGGGACCACGCGGCTGTTCCTTTATCCCGGGCGCGCTTTCCGTGTCGTGGACGCCATGGTCACGAACTTCCACCTTCCCCGCTCCAGCCTGCTCGCGCTGGTGATGGCCTTCGCGGGGATCGACGCGGTGAGGGCGGCGTACCGGGAGGCCGTCGAGCGCGGGTACCGCTTCTACAGCTACGGCGACGCCATGTTCATCTCCTGAAGGAGAGGTTTCCTGTTCCGCAGCGGGGAGTCTCTCGGAGCTACGGTTCGTCGGCCGTCCCTGGCCTCCTCACCTGGGCTGTTTTCGGAGGTATCGACCTGTTGGCTCCCTCCGCCCTACCTGGCTCCCGGTTCGAAACAGACGCCGCTACTCAAGACCCCCGCTGCTCCACGGGAAACCTCTCCTCCATCCACCCCAACCCCACAAGTCTCGGCGACACAAGATGAAATGACTGACCGG
>DCUH01000138.1 GCA_002327765.1 bacterium UBA2219
TCGTTCGGCGACTACTTCAAGAAGGACGCCATCCATTTCGCGTGGGAGTTCCTCACGAAGGAGGTCGGCCTCGACGGCAAGCGGATGACCGCCTCGGTCTTCCGTGAAGACGACGAGGCGTACGACATCTGGCACGAGACGATGGGGCTTCCCGCCTCGCAGATCGTCCGGTTCGACGAGAAGGACAACTTCTGGGCGATGGGCCCCACGGGGCCCTGCGGTCCCTGCTCCGAGATCATCTACGACCAGGGGGAGGGCACCGGGTGCGGCCGCCCCGGGTGCGCCGTGGGATGCGACTGCGACCGGTTCCTCGAGATCTGGAACCTGGTGTTCATGCAGTACAACCAGGACGAGAGCGGCGCGAAGAAGCCGCTTCCCCGGCCCAGCATCGACACGGGGATGGGGCTCGAGCGGCTCGCCGGCGTCGTCCAGGGGGTCCCGAGCAACTACGATACCGACCTGTTCCAGCCGATCCTCCGGGAGATCGCCGGCCTTTGCGGCAGGAAGTACGGGGGCTCGCCCGAGCTGGATGCGCCGATGCGCGTCATCGCCGACCATGCGCGCGCGACCGCCTTCCTGATCGCGGACGGGATCATGCCCTCCAACGAGGGGCGGGGGTACGTCCTGCGCAGGATCATGCGGCGGGCGCTCCGACACGGCAAGAAGCTCGGCTTCGAAGGGCCGTTCCTGCACAAGGTGGCGGGGACGGTGGTCCGGGAGTTCTCCCAGGCCTACCCCGAGCTGAAGAACAGCGCCTCGTTCATCGATACGGTGGCGTTCCAGGAGGAGCGGCGGTTCCTCGAGACGCTCGACGCGGGCTTGCGGATGGTCGAGGAGGAGTTCTTCCGCATGAAGGGCGCGAACGGCGTCGTGTTCCCCGGCGACGCCGCGTTCAAGCTCTACGACACCTACGGGTTCCCGGTGGACCTCACCGCGGACCTGTGCAGGGAGCGGGGAGTGACTCTCGACGCCGCCGGGTTCGAGGAGGAGATGGAGAAGCAGAGGGCCCAGTCGCGGGTCTCCTGGAAGGGCGGCGAGGTGGGAGCGCACGACGCCGTGGCCTCCGAGCTGTCGCGGACCAGGACCTCGGTCGACTTCGTCGGGTACGAGCGGCAGGAAGCCGAAGGCCGGATCGAGGCGATCTTCCTGGCCGGCGTGCGGATCGCCTCCGCCGGGCAGGGCGAGGAGATCGACGTCGTCACGGACGCCACGCCGTTCTACGGGGAGTCCGGCGGCCAGGTGGGCGACACGGGCACGATCACCGGTGACGGGTTCGTCCTGCAGGTCACCGACACCCGGCGCCCCTCGCCGGAGATCATCATCCACCGCGTGAAGGTGGCCGAGGGCACGGTGCGCGAGGGGCAAGCCGCCCGGCTGGCCATCGACGCGTCGAAGCGGCGGATCACGCAGGGGAACCACACGGCGACGCACCTGCTCCAGGCGGCCCTGCGGAAAGTGCTGGGGAGCCACGTCAAGCAGGCGGGATCGTTCGTTGGCCCCGACAAGCTTCGGTTCGACTTCACGCATTTCGAAGCGGTCTCCCCGGAGGCGCTGGCGGCCGTCGAGGAGGAGGTCAACGGGGCCGTTTTCTCCGCCCGCCCCGTCCGGTGGGAGCAGCTCCCCTATGAAGAGGCGGTCGCCGCGGGGGCGATGGCGTTCTTCGGGGAGAAGTACGCCGACGTCGTCCGGATGGTTACGGTCGAGGGGGTGAGCAAGGAGCTGTGCGGAGGCACGCACGTCCGGAACACCGCGGACATCGGCCTGTTCCGCCTGCTGTCCGAGGGCGCCCTGGCCGCCGGCGTGCGGCGCATCGAGGCGGCGACGGGGCTGCCGGCGTGGCGGCACCTGCGGGAGGAGGCGGAAACGCTGCACGGCGTGGCCCGCGAGCTGAAGGTCGCCGGCCCCGAGGTCCCGGAGCGCGTCCGTAAGCTCGCCGCGCAGATCAAGGCGCTGGAAAAGTCGCTCCAGGAGGCGCGCCGCCGCTCTTCGCGCGACCTCGTGGGCGAGATCCTGGCCAAGGCGCAGGAAGCCGGCGGCATCCGGCGCGTCGCCGCCGAGGTGGAGCCGATGGACCCGGCGGCGCTGCGCGAGCTGGCCGACAGCGTCAAGGGGAAGCTCGGGAGCGGCCTGCTGCTGCTGGGAGCGAGGGAAGGGGACCGTTGCCACCTGGTGGCGGGCGTCACCCCGGACCTCACGTCGAAATATTCCGCGTCGGACATCGTGAAGAAGGCGGCCGCCGCGGTGGGCGGCGGGGGCGGGGGGCGCAAGGACATGGCCCAGGCGGGCGGCCCCAACGCAGCGAATCTGCCGGACGCGCTCGCTACGCTGTCCGGCTGGTGACGGGAGGGTTCCGTCAGTCCGCGGACTGCTCCCGGTTCAGCGTGTTCAGGTACACCTGCACGACCTTGTTGAACGGGTCCCGGTCGAGCGCCTCTTCCCAGGCGCCGCGGGCCTTCGCCCGGTTCCCTGCGAGGTAGAGCAGGATCCCTTTCTGCACCAGCGCCGCCGCGTTGCCGGGGGATTCCGAAAGGAACGTCTCCACCTCGCTCATCGCCTGGTCCGCCCGCCCCGCTTCCCGGAGCGCCGCCACGAGCCGGACCCGAAGGTCCGGATACGACGGCGCGACGGAGAGCGCCTTCCGGTACTCGAAGATGGCCTCGTCGTGCTGGCCCAGGGCGAGGTACAGCTCCCCCAGCTCCTTGTGCAGGTTGGCGATCCGCCCACGGACCATGTTCCTTTCCGGGGCGACGCCCTGCCTGGTGAGGACCATCGAGGCGCGGTCGTACGCGGACCGGGCGTCTTCGTAAAGGCCCATGTCGTTCAAGGTGATCGACATCGACAGCAGGGCTTCCGTGTACTCGGGATGGAGGGAGACCGCCTTCTCGAACCGCTCTACCGCCTGCCGGTAGTTCCCCCGCTGGTGATCGATCAGGCCGAGGGTGTAGTGGATGTCGGGGTATTCCGCGCCGCCCTCGAGCGCTTCCTTGAGGTGCCGCTCCGCCCGCGGGTAATCCATCTTCGTGAAGGCGTTCTTGCCCATCCGGATCAGCCCTGCCAGCTTGCGGCTCACCGTTTTCCGCTCCCCTGCTGCGGGAATTTATCGTCGCGGGCCTTGACGACCTCCGATGCCTCGTCCTTTTTGCCCTGCTTCTCCAGCGCTTCCGCGAGCAGGGAAAGGAGCTTCGGCGTCGGGGCCGCGTCGGGGTATTCCCCGATCACCCGTTTCGCCCGCACTTCGGCGCTTTCGTAGAGTTTACGCGAAAGGAGGTGGGAGACCACCGCTTCCTCGTGCGTCACGAGGAGGCTTCGCATCTCCTTGATGCGGGCGACGGCCGCCGCCGACCGCGGCGAGTCCGGCTCCTTGCGCAGGAAGAGCTTGTAGGCCTCGATGGCCTCCCTGGTCTTGTCCTGGGACCGGCCCACCGCCTGGATCTGCTTGTGGAGCAGGTCGCCCTTCATGTAGAGGGCGTCCGGGACCTTCGGGTCCGCGGGGTAGAGGCGCAGGAAATCGTCGAAAGCCACTTCCGCCTCGAGGTAATCCTTCATGCTCGCGCGGCAGGACGCCAGGGAAAACTGCGCGCGGGGGGCCAGCGGCGAGTTCGGGTATCGCTCGATCAGAAGCTGGAACGCCTCGACGGCGTTCTCGTACTTCTTCAGGTCCGCGCTCTTCTGTCCCCGGGCCAGCAGGTCGGCGTCGGAGAGCCCTTTCTGTCTGGCCAGTTTCTCGGAGCACCCGGACGCCAGCAACAGCAAGACCGCGGCCGCAACTGCCACCATTGCGCGAAAGGATCCCAGCATGGCAAATGACGGTAGTATAGCGGGAGGGAGAAGTCAACGTGGTCGCCGGAAAGATTGGCTAACCGGCGGGGAATCCGTGATAAAATCCTCCGACACGATCGATGGACGGGGCACTCGGCCTTTTCCCGCGTGACAATCTTCATCCGGTGGAGGTGACCATGAACTTGCGGTCTGGTGTCATGTCGGCGTTTGCGGCGGTGTTGTTCGCCCTGGGCATCGCGAGCGGTGCCCTGGCGGCCGAAAAGGTCAAGGTCGGGGTGCTGCTCCCTTTGACGGGGTCGCAGGCGAAATTCGGCGAGATCGAAAAGCGGTCCTACGAAATGGCGGCGGAGGAGATCAACGCCAAGGGCGGGATCAACGGGAGCATGATCGAGCTGATCTTCGAGGACGATACCGGGAAGCCCGACGTGGGGCGGTCCGCCGTCGAGAAGCTGATCTCCCGGGACAAGGTTCCGGTCATCACCGGCGGGTACTCCAGCTCGGTCACCGCGGCGGCCGCACCGGTCGCCCAGCAGCTCAAGGTGCCGTTCGTCATCTGCACGGGATCGGCCGACGACGTCACGGAGAAGGGGTACGACTTTGTTTTCCGCATCAACCCGCCGGCCAGCGAATATCCCAAGGCGGTGGAATCCTTCCTGAAGGAAGTCGCCAAGGACGTCAAGACCGTTGTGCTCCTGTATGAAAACAGCGCCTTCGGGCAGTCCAGCTCGAAATCTTTCGAGAAGGACGCGGAGGCCGCCGGCCTGAAGATCGTCCTGAAGGAGGGGTACCAGGCGGGCGCGATCGATTTCAAGCCGATCCTCACGAAGGTCAAGGCGGCCAACCCCGACATGATCTACATGGTCTCCTACGTCATGGACGCCTCCCTGCTGATGCGCCAGTCGAAGGAGCTGGGGATCAACCCGAAGCTGTACGTCGGCGGCGGGGCGGGGTTCACCCTCCCCGAGTTCGCGAAGAGCGCCGGCGATGCGGCCGACTACGTCTACTCCGCGACGCTGTGGGTCGACACGCTTCCGTTCCCCGGGGCGAAGCAGTATGCGGAAAATTTCCAGAAGAAGTACGGCTCCGATACGGAGTACCACGGCGCGGAGGCGTACGCCGCGATGTACGTCGTCGCGGACGCGCTGAAGCGCGCAACGTCCGCCTCGGCGCCGACGCCCCAGGCCGTCCGGGATGCCCTCGCAAAGACGGACATGATGACCGCCTTCGGGCCGGTCAAGTTCGTCTCCTACGGGAAGAAGTCCCAGCAGAACAAGCTCGACACCTACATGGTCCAGTGGCAGAAGGGGGAACTGGAGGCGGTGTGGCCGGCGAAGGTGGCCACGAAGAAATACGTCTACCCGACCCCGGCCTGGAACGCGCGGAAGTAGGGGCGGTCGTTCCGTCCGCCTGAAGCGGCCGCCGGGCGGTTTTTCCACGCCGCCCGGCGGCTTCATTCCCCGGCCCTCGGGGCCGTCGGATGGTGAGCACATATGGATGTATTTCTTCAAACTCTCGTGGCGGGCTTCCTCAAGGGGGGGCTCTACGCGCTGATCGGGATCGGGATGACACTCATCATGGGCGTCATGGGAATCATCAACCTGGCCCACGGGCAGCTGATGATGCTGGCCATGTACGTCACGTTCGTCCTGAACACGATGGGGGTCGACCCGTACGTTTCCCTCTTTGTCGCCATGCCGCTCCTGTTCCTGCTGGGCGTGACGATCCAGAAATTCCTGCTGAACCCTCTCATCCGGGTTGAAACGATCCTCCCGGAGAACCAGGTCCTCATGACGGTGGGGATCGGGATGGTCCTCACCGAGATCGTCCGGTTCGCCTTCAAGTCGGACTACAAGTACGTCACGACGGAATACTCCAACCGGACGTTTTCCCTCGGGAACATCTCCTTCAGCGTGCCCCTGACGATCGCCTTCGGGATCGCCCTGCTGTTCACCCTCGCCATGTTCTGGTTTCTGCTCAAGACGGACCTGGGCCGTTCGATCCGGGCGACGGCCCAGGACAAGGACGCGGCGACCCTCATGGGCGTGAACACGGGGCGCATCACCGTGATCACCTTCGGCATCGGCTCCGCGCTCGTCGCCGCCGCGGGCTGCCTTCTCGCCCCCGTCTATTACATCTTTCCGGACATCGGGGGGCCCTTCACTTCGAAGGCGTTCATCATCACCATCCTCGGCGGCCTGGGATCGACGGTTGGGGCCATCTTCGGGGGAGTCACCCTCGGACTGGCGGAGAGCATGGGGGCGACCTACTTCGGGATGGAGTATGAAGACATCGTCGGGCTGACCATCTTCATCCTGGTGTTGCTGTTCCTGCCGGGCGGCTTCAAGCGGTTGACGAAGGTATGAAGGCGGCGGGGAGCAAGATGAAAAAGAACCTGTTCCCGTTGCTCCTTCTGGCGGGCCTTGCCCTCCTGCCGCTGGTCCTCGAGAGCAACTACTTCCTCCACCTGATGATCCTTTTCCTCCTGTGGGTCGTCATCGGGTCCTCCTGGAACCTCCTGGCGGGATTCACCGGGCAGGTCTCTTTCGGGCACGCCGCGTTCTTCGGGGTGGGCGCTTACACCGCGGGCCTCCTGTTCCATCATCTGCAGATCTCCCCCTGGTGGGGGATGGCGCTCGGGGGCGTCTTCGCGTTCCTGGTCGGCTTGCCGTTCGGGGCGATCTGCTTCCCGCTGCGGGGTGCCTATTTCGCGCTGGCGTCGCTGGCCCTGGGGGAGGGGATACGGCACATCGCGACCATCGCCGAATCCTTCACCGGCGGGATGGTGGGGATCATGATCATGCCGACGTTCGTCTCCAAGGTCCCCTATTACTACATCACCCTCTTCCTGGCTTCCCTGAGCGTCCTGAGCATCCAGCTGATCATGCGGTCGAAGCCGGGCTACTACTTCATTTCCATCCGGGAGGACCAGGACGCCGCCGCGAGCCTCGGAGTCAACACGACCCTGTACAAGAACGTTTCCCTGGCGATCTCCGCGTTCTGGACGGGGATGGCGGGGGCCCTGTACATGAACTACATGGGTTTCATCGATCCCCACGTGGTGTTCTCCCTGCACGATTACTCCGTCATGGCGATCCTCGTCGCCATCGTGGGGGGAGTGGGCACGGTCTATGGCCCGACCGTGGGCGCCTTCATCATGGTGGCCTTCCAGGAGCTGTTCCGGACGGGCTTCTTCGGTCTCTTCGCCTTCCTCGGGAAGGCGACCGGCGTCGCGGCCGTCACCGCCCTGGGCGACGCGGTGAAGAAGGCGCATGTGCTGGGCTTCGGCATCCTGGTCATCGTCGTCATCCTGTACCTCCCGAACGGCGTCGTTGGCGACTGGGAGAAGATCAAGCGGAACGTGTTCCGAATCCATCCGGCGAAGTAAGGAGTCCGACCTTGGCGTTCTTCCGCGTGGAGAAACTGGTCAAGACCTTCGGCGGCCTCACGGCGGTCAACGGAGTGTCCTTCGACGTGGAGCAGGGGCAGATCTTCGGGCTGATCGGCCCGAACGGCTCCGGGAAGACCACGCTGTTCAACATGATCAGCGGCGTCTACACCCCCACCTCGGGCAAGGTCTTGTACAAAGACAGGGAAATCCAGGGGATGAAGCCCCACAAGATCTGCAAGCTGGGCATCGGCCGGACGTTCCAGGTGGTGAAGCCGCTCGGCCGGATGACCGTTCGGGACAACGTCATCGCCGCCTCCTTTTCCCGGGTGAACTCCATGGGCGAAGCCAGGGACAACGCCATGGAGATTCTCGATTTCTGCGGCCTGACCCCGGTCAAGGCCACGCTCGCCAAGTCGCTTCCCATCGCCGGGCGCAAGCGGCTGGAGATCGCCCGGGCCCTCGCCACGCGACCGGATCTGCTGCTTCTCGACGAGACGGCGGCGGGGCTCAACCCGACGGAGCTGCTGTCCGCGATGAACCTCATCCGGCGGATCCGGGAAAACGGGACCACCGTCATCATCATCGAGCACATCATGCACGTCATCATGACGATCTCCGACCGGATCCACGCCATCAACTTCGGCACGACGATCGCCGAGGGGACGCCGAAGGAAGTGGCGGCGAACCAGGCGGTGATCGAGGCGTACCTCGGGACGGACTATGCTTAACGTTTCCGGAATCGACGTTTTCTACGGGGACCTCCAGGTCCTCAAGGACATCGACCTCGACATCCCGGCCAAGAAGATCACGGTCATCATCGGCCCCTCCGGCTGCGGGAAGACGACCCTCCTCAAGTCCCTCAACCGGCTTCTGGACGACTCGGAGGGGGTCCGGATCCGTGGCCGGGTCGTCCTCGATGGGGAGGATATCTACGCGCCCAGAACCGAGGTCACCCGGATCCGCAAGAAGATGGGGCTGCTTTCGCAGAAGCCTCAGGTCCTGCCGATGTCGATCCGCGACAACGTCGCCTACGGACCGAGGATCCACGGGCTCCGCTCCCGGCGGGAGCTCGACAAGGTCGTCGGGCACTATCTCAAGCTGGCCGGGCTCTGGGAAGAGGTCAAGGACAGGCTCGACGACCCCGCTTCGACGCTGTCCGTCGGTCAGCAGCAGCGCCTATGCCTGGCCCGGGGGCTGGCCGTCGAGCCCGAGATCATCCTCGGCGACGAACCGACCTCGGCCCTCGACCCCGCGTCGAGCCAGAACGTCGAGCGGCGGCTGATGGAGCTCAAGCGGGATTATACGGTCGTCGTGGTGACCCACATCCTGCGGCAGGCCCGGCGCATCGCGGACTACCTCGCCTTCCTTTACCTCGGGGAGCTCGTCGAGCACGGCCCGGCGGCCGAGGTCTTCAGCGACCCTAAAGACCCGCGGACCCGGGCCTATCTGACCGGCGAGATCAGCTGACCCGCCTTACCCCTTGAGGATCTTCTGGACCTCGTCCTTGTCCACGTCCGTGATGAACGGGATGCCGCTGATGTCGGCGGCTTCCTTGGTCAGGGCGGCGATGTCGTCGCGGCTGATGTATTCCAGAGAGAATTTCCGCTCGCCGGCCATCAGCTGGCGGAGCCCCTGGCTCAGCCGCTCGAAGTAGGTATAGACCCCGATGGCCCCGGCCGGGAGCTCCTTGAAACGGTCGCCGAAGCGGTGCTTCAGCTCGGGAGCGGTGACGAAGATCTCCTCCCGGCTGTTGCCGAAGCGCTCGACGTAGACCGGGATCTGGCCGTCGTTGATGCGGCCGCCGATCGTTTTGCCGACCATGGCCGCGGCCAGGGGCGAGCGGGCCATGCCGACGAGCTTGACGTAGGGCGCGCCGAGCGACAGGGCCTTGAAGATCTGGTCCTCG
>DCUH01000014.1 GCA_002327765.1 bacterium UBA2219
GATCTCGTCGAGGAACACGATGCCGGACTGCTCGGTCCGCTCCACCGCGAGCTGCTTCACCCGGTCCATGTCGATCCGGCGCGCCGCCTCCTCCTCCTCGAAATGCCGCAGGGCGTCGGGGATCCGCATCTTCTTCCGGCGCGTGCGCTTCGGGAGGAAGCTCCCGAGCATCTCCTGGAGGTTGTTGTCCATCCCCGCCGGGAGCCCCCCGGCCACCGGGCCCAGGTCGATGACCGGCAGCGCCGCCTCCCGCACCTCGACGTCGACCGTGCGCTCCGCGAGCTTCCCCTCGCGCAGCAGGACGCGGAACCGCTCCCGCGTCTGCGAGGATGCGTCCTCCGCCCTCGCCGCGTCCTCCGCCCCGGGGGCTTCCGCCGCCGTTCCCCGCGGCGGCACGCGCGGCAGCAGCAGGTCGAGGACGCGCTCCTCGGCGTCGGCCTTCGCGCGGCCGGCCACCTTCTCCATCTCCTCCGACCGCACCATGTGGACGGCGATCTCCACGAGGTCGCGGACGATCGACTCGACGTCGCGCCCCACGTAGCCCACCTCGGTGAACTTCGACGCCTCCACCTTGACGAACGGCGCCTGCGCAAGCCGGGCCAGCCGACGCGCGATCTCGGTCTTTCCGACCCCTGTAGGGCCGACCATGATGATGTTCTTCGGGACGATCTCGTCCCGGAGCTCCTGCGGCACCTGGCGGCGGCGCCAGCGGTTCCGCAACGCGATGGCCACCGCCCGCTTCGCGTCCCCCTGCCCGACGATGTACCGGTCGAGCTCCGCGACGATCTCCCTGGGCGACAGGGGGCGGTCGGCCGCGCCGACGGGCGCTTCCCGCGTCATGGCGATGCGATCTCCTCGGAAACGATGTTGTCGTTCGTGAACACGCAGATCTCGGATGCCACGCGCACGGCCTCCCGCGCGATCTCCGCCGCCGGCAGCTCCGTGTGGAGCAGCATGGCCCGGGCCGCCGCCAGCGCGAAGGAGCCGCCCGACCCGATGCCGACCACGCCGTCGTCGGGCTCGACGACGTCCCCGGTGCCGGAAAGGAGCATGAGGTCCTTGCCGTCGGTGACGATCATCAGCGCCTCCAGGCGCCGCAGCACGCGGTCGGTGCGCCAGTCCTTCGCCAGCTCGACCGCGGCCCGCCGGAGGTTCCCGCCGAACTCGGCCAGCTTGGCCTCGAACTTCTCGAACAGGGTGAAGGCGTCCGCCGTGCTCCCCGCGAAGCCGGCCAGCACGCGCCCCTCGTGGAGCCGCCGGATCTTGCGGGCGGTCTTTTTGAGCACCGCGTTCCCCATCGTCACCTGGCCGTCCCCCGCGAGGGCCACGCGACCTCCCCGCGACACGGCGACCACGGTCGTTCCCTGGAACGGAGTCATCTCCCCTTCGCCCCCCTCCCGCCCCGCGTCTTCTCCGCGGCCAGCGGGTGCGCCTTCTCGTACGTTCCCACCAGGTGCGAGACGTCGACCCGGGCGTACCTCTGCGTCGTGGAGAGCGAGGCGTGCCCGAGCATCTCCTGGATCGCGCGGAGGTCGGCCCCCGATTCGAGGAGGTGGGTTGCGAAGGAGTGCCGCATCCCGTGGGGCGACAGGTGCCGCCGCGTCCCCGTGCTCCCCGCCAGCGCCTCCGCAAGCATCCTCGCCACGCTCCGCGCGGAGATCCCCGCGCCGGATTTCCGCCCCACCCTTCCCCGCCGGTTCAAAAAAAGCGGCTCGTCGATCGGGCTGCGGAAATCGCCGCCCTGCGCCGCCGGGCGGACGGACAGGTAGTCGCGCAGCGCTCGGACGGCCTTCTCCCCGACCGGGACCACGCGGACCTTCCGCCCCTTGCCCGTGACGCGGACCGTGCCGCCGTCGAGGGAGACGTCGCGCATCCTCAAGGATACCAGTTCCCCCACCCGCAGCCCCGAGGAGTACAGGAGCTCGAGGATCGCGGCGTCGCGCTTCGCCGCCGGGTCGTCCGCCGGGAGCGAGGAAAGGAAGCCCGCCATCTCGTCCACCGGGAGGAACTCCGGCAGCCGCATCGACCGGCGGGGGGCGGACAGCCCGGCCGCCGGGTTGGCCCGCACCTCCCCGACCTCGACGAGGAACGAGAAGAAGGTGCGTACCGCGGAGAGCCGCCGGCAGACCGACGAGGACTCGCGCCCGGGAAGCGACGCCGAAAGGAACCGCCTCAGGTGGGCCGGGGAAACGAACCCCCAGCCGTCGGTGCCTTCGGGGTCCTTCCCCGCGGTCTCCACGAGGTGGTCCCGCAGCGCACGGACCTCCCGGAGGTAGGCGCGCACGGTCTCCTTCGACGCGTTCCGCTCCGCCTCGAGAGACTTCACGAACCGGCTGACGGCCCCACCGTCCAACGTGGCGTTTCCCCTTAAAATGCAAAAGAGTTTTGTAACACTCATGCGGCGAGATTTCAAGACGAGGGGCCGCGGGCGCGGGCCCGCGGGGGGCTACGGCAGCGAGGGGGCTACCTTCCGGACCGCGTCGAGGGCGATTTCCGCCTTGCGCCCCTTCCGGTCCTTCTTCCCCCGGACGGCGACTTCCGGGAGCAGGCCGAAATTGGCGTTCATCGGCTGGGGGTCCCCCTCGCCCGGCGCGGTGACGTGGGCCATCAAGGCGCCGACCATCGACTCGGGCGGGAACGGGCGCGGCTCCCTCCCGAGGGCGCGCGCAACGGCGGACGCCCCCGCGACCAGCCCGGAGGCGATCGACTCGACGTACCCCTCCACCCCGGTGATCTGCCCCGCGAAGAACAGCCCGGGGCGGCCGCGCAGCTCCATGCAGGGCGTGAGGCATCGGCGGGCGTCGAGGAAGCCGTTGCGGTGGACCGAGCCGTACCGCAGGAACTCCGCGTCTTCCATCCCCGGGACGAGGGAGAAGACCCGCTTCTGCTCCGGGTACGTCATCCGCGTCTGGAAGCCGACGAGGTTGAACATCGACCCCTGCGCGTTCTCCTTCCGGAGCTGAAGGACCGCGTGGGGGATCCTCCCCGTCCGCGGGTCGCGCAAGCCCACCGGCCGCAGCGGGCCGAAGAGGAGCGTCTCGGGGCCGCGCCGGGCGATCTCCTCCACCGGCATGCACCCCTCGAAGTACCGGGCCTCCTCGAAGTCGCGCAGCGGCACGGTCTTCGCCGACAGGAGCGCATCGAGGAACCTCGCGTACTGCTCCCGGTCCATGGGCAGGTTCAGGTAGTCGCCCGTGCCGGCCCCGTACCGGTCCGCGACGTACCCCGCGCCGGGGGCGATCGACGCGGCGTCGACGATGGGCGAGATGGCGTCGTAGAAATAGAACCCCGCGTCCCCGAGCAGCTCCCGGATCGCCGATACGATGGGCTCCGGGGCCAGCGGACCGCAGGCGAGGACGACGAGCGGCGCGTCCGGGATCCCCGTGACTTCCTCCTCGAACACCCGGACTCCGGGGGCAGAGCGCACCGCCTCCGTGACCCCCTGCGCGAACCGCTCCCGGTCGACCGCCAGCGCCTTCCCCGCGGGGACCCTCGCCGCTTCGGCGATCGGGATCAGGGCGCTCCCGAGGAGCCGCAGCTCCTCCTTCAGCAGCCCCTTCCCGGAAACGACCTCCTCCGACCCGAGGGAGTTGCTGCACACCAGCTCCGCGAACCGCTCCGTGCGGTGCGCCTCGGTGCTCTTCCCGGGGCGCATCTCGAACAGGTCCACGCCGATCCCCGCGCGCGCAAGCCGCAACGTGGCCTCGGACCCCGCGAGCCCGGCGCCCACGACCGTCGCCCGCACCCCTTCAGGCATCCGCGCTCCTCCCCGGCCCCTCCGCCGGAAGGACCGGCAGGAAGACGGAGAAGGTGCTACCCTGCCCGGGAAGCGAGCGGACCTCGATGAACCCCTTGTGCTGGTGGACGATCCGCTGGGAGATCGAAAGGCCCAGCCCCGTGCCGCCCTCCTTCGTCGTGAAGAAGGGATTGAAGATCCTCTCCAGGTCCTGCGGCTCGATCCCGACGCCCGAGTCGGAGACCGTCAGCACGGCGTAGCGCGCGCCGTGGCGGATCTGCTCGAAGGCGTCCAGGAGGACGCGGCCCCCCGTCGGCGTCGACTGCACCGCGTTGCGGACCAGGTTCCAGACCACCTGCCTGAGCTGCTCGGCGTCCCCTTCCACCGAGAGCTCCTTCGTCGCCACATCCTCCACGAGGAGCCCCTTCTCCCTCGCCTCGCCGGCCCGGACCGCCTCCGCGATCTCCCGCAGGAGCGACGTCACCCGGACCCGCGCGAGGCTCCGCAGCGAGGTGCCCGTGAAGGAGAGGAAATCGGAGAT
Source organism: bacterium UBA2219 (assembly GCA_002327765.1). Taxonomy (GTDB): domain Bacteria; phylum Desulfobacterota; class Deferrimicrobia; order Deferrimicrobiales; family Deferrimicrobiaceae; genus UBA2219. Next base: position 4,278 of record DCUH01000014.1, read on the forward strand.
GAGGGCGTTCAGGCGCTTGCTCTCGCGCTCGATGATCTCGAGGAGGGTGGCGGCGTCGTCCGGGACGTCGGCGGCCTCCCGGAGGAGCTGGGAGGAGCCCGCGATGGAGGCCAGCGGGTTGCGGATCTCGTGCGCGAGCCCCGCGGCCATCTCCCCCACGCCGGCCAGGCGGTCGGCGATCCGGATCCGCTCCTCCATCTGCCGGATGGGGGTCAGGTCCTGGAAGATGACGACGCGCCCGATGACGTTGCCATCCGGTTCCTTCATCTGGGAGGAGGAGAAGCCGAGAAAGATCTCGGTCCCGTCCGGCCGGACGAACCGGATCTCGGGGCGCGGGGGGGGCGTCTCGTCGCGCCGGGGCCGCTCCGCGTCGCCGTCGATGCGGCCGAGGACCTCCTGGAGCGGCATGCCGGTCAGCTCCTCCGGGGCCTTGCCCAGGATCGCGCAGGCCGAGTCGTTGTTCAGGGTGATCCGGCCCGAAAGGTCGGTCGTCAGGATACCGGAAGGGATGTTGTCGATCACGTTCTTGTGGAACGTCTCCAGCTTCCGGATCACCTCGTCCCGGTCCTGGACGCGCTCCATCCCCTTGCGGATGTCCTCCCCCAGCAGCCCGGAGAGGGCCCCGGTGAGGAAGAACCCCGCGAAGTGGATGCCCGCCGAACGCAGGAACCGGGCCAGCGGGATCACCGCGTCCTCGGCGCCCGGCGGGGAGACGACCCCTGTCATCTGCAGGTAGACGAGGAGCGTGTAGCTCGCCGAGGAAAGCAGGGCCCACACGAGCGCCCCCCGCATGTAGCGCTCGAGGCTCCCGAGCAGGATCATCAGGACGTACATGAAGGAGAAGACGCTCTGGATGCCGCCGGTTGCGAACACCAGGATCGAGATGAACGCCGCGTCGATCAGCGCCTGCACGTAGGCGCCGAAGTCGGGGAACCGCTCGCGCCCCCACGCGGCGTAGCGGATCAGCAGCCACCCGTAGGACAGCAGGACCGCGATGTAGAGGTACTTGAACCGCTCGGCCAGCTCCGGGTCCGGCGAGCGGAACTGCACCGTGAGGACGGACGCCAGGAGCGCGAAGCCGATCCCCGAGCGGACCAGGAGGAAGTTGCGGCCCGCCTGTTCCCGGTCCCCGCGCCCCGAAGCGGGGACCCGAAGCAAGGCTTATCCTCCCACGGCCCCGGCCAGCTTGAACACCGGCAGGTACATCGCGATGACCAGGCCGCCGATGACGACGCCGAGGAAGATCATCAGCATCGGCTCGAGCAGCGACGTCAGCGCCTCGACGGCCGAGTCGACCTCCTCGTCGTAGAAGTCGGCGATCTTGTTCAGCATCACGTCGAGCGCGCCGGTGGCCTCTCCGACCGCAACCATCTGGGTCACCATCGCCGGGAAGACGTTGCTCTCGGCCAGCGGCTCCGCGATCGTCTTGCCCTCGCTGATGCTCCCCCGCGCCTTCACGATCGCCTCCTCGATGATCTTGTTCCCCGCCGTCTTCGACACGATGTCCATGCTCTCGAGGATGGGGACGCCGCTGCTCACCATCGTGCCGAGGGTCCGCGAGAAGCGGGCCACGGCGATGCGCTGCAGGAGGGAGCCGACCACCGGAAGCCGCAGGAGCAGCCGGTCCCAGTTCCGCCGGCCGTTCTCCTTGGAGATGTACCACTTGAACGCCGCCCCGCCCGCGAAGGCCAGGACGATCACGACCAGGAAGTACTTCCGGGTGATGTCGCTGATCTTCAGGACGAACGCGGTCGGCGCGGGGAGCGTCCCGCCGAAGTCGGTGAACATCTTGGCGAAGATCGGGATGACGTACACGAGGAGGACGACCGTGACGATCACGGCCACGGCCAGGATCGTGGACGGGTACACCATCGCCCCCTTGATCTTCTTGGCCAGCTTCATCGCCTTCTCGATGTGGTCGGCCAGGCGGGAAAGGATCGTGTCGAGGATGCCGCCCACCTCGCCGGCCGCGACCAGGTTGATGAACAGGGGGTCGAACACCTTCGGGTGCTTGCCGAGGGAGTCGGCGAACGTGGATCCGCTCTCCACGTCCTCCTTCACCTTGACGAGCACCTTCTTGAACGAGGCGTTCTCCTGCTGGGCCCCGAGGATGTCCAGGCACTGGACGAGGGGGAGCCCCGCGTCGATCATGGTGGCGAACTGGCGCGTGAAAACGGCCAGCTCCTTCTGGGTGACCTTCTTCTCCCCAAGGCCCGGGATCTTGATGTCGAGGTTGAACCCGCTCCTCTTCCTGATGCTGACGGGGGCGATCTGCTCCCGGCGGAGCTGCGCGAGGACGAACGCCTCGCTCGGGGCCTCGAGCTCGCCCGACACCTTCGCCCCGCCCCGGTTCTTGCCTTCCCACGCGAATTTCGCCATCGTCGCCTCCGTCACCTGGAGAGAAGAATGTTACGCCCTGCGCCCCGCCCCCGGGGGCCCGCCCTGCTGCATCGAGGAGAGCAGGTTGCGGAACTCGTCCGGGTCGTTGCTGCGGCCCACCGCGTCGTCGAGGGAGATCTCGCGCCGCTGGAGGCACGCGATGAGGGACTGGTTCATCGTCTGCATGCCGAACTTGGTCTGCCCCACCTGCATCTGCGAGTAGATCTGGTGGACCTTCTCCTCGCGGATCAGGTTCCGGATGGCGGGGTTCGGTATCATCACCTCGAGCGCCAGCACCCGCCCGGCGCCGTTGGCCCGCGGGATGAGGATCTGCGAGATAACCCCCTCGAGGACGAAGGAGAGCTGCGCGCGGACCTGTGGCTGCTGGTACGGCGGGAACACGTCGAGGATGCGGTTGATCGTCTGGACGCACGAGTTGGTGTGCAGCGTCGCGAAGACGAGGTGCCCGGTCTCCGCCACCGTGAGGGCCGCCTCGATCGTCTCCAGGTCGCGCATCTCGCCGATGAGCACCACGTCCGGGTCCTGGCGGAGGATGTACTTCAGCGCCTTCTTGAAGGTCTGCGTATCGGCGTTGACCTCCCGCTGGTTCACAAGGCACTTCTTGTGCGGGTGGAGGTACTCGATCGGGTCCTCGANNAGCCCGTGGGCCCGGTGACCAGCACCAGCCCGCGGGGCTTCTTGCAGAGCTCCTTCAGCACCGCCGGCAGCCCCAGCTCCTCGAAAGGCCGCACGCGGAAGGGGATGGTCCGGAACGCCCCCGCGCACGCGCCGCGCTGCATGTAGATGTTGGCCCGGAAGCGGCTCAACCCCTTCACGCCGAACGAAAGGTCGAGCTCCCAATCCTCCTCGAACCGCTGCTTCTGCGCCTCGGTCAGGATGCTGTAGCACAGCCGCTTCGTGTCCTGCGGCATCAGCGGCTCGTAGGCGAGCGGGACCAGGCTGCCGTCCACCCGGATCGTCGGGGCGATCCCCGTCGTGATGTGGAGGTCGGAAGCCCCCTTCTCGTACATCTGGCTGAGCAGTTCCTGCATCGATACCATTTCGCGTCTCTCCCCTGTTCCCGCCGTCTCTTTAGTCCGGAGCGGTCACGCGCAGCACTTCCTCGATCGTCGTGACGCCTTCCTCGAGCTTCGAGAGGCCGGCCTGCCGCAGCGTCTTCATCCCGAGGCGGACCGCCTCCCGCTTGATGTCGATCGCCGACCCGCCGCGCAGCACCAGGTCCTTGATCTCCTCCCGGATCGTCATCACCTCGTACAGCGCCACCCGGCCGCGGAAGCCGGTCCCGTTGCAGTCGTCGCACCCCTTCCCCTTCGCGGGCTTCGCGCCCTTGATCCGCTCCGGCTTCATCCCGGCGTCCACCAGCGCCTTGGGGAGGACCTTCACCTCCTCCTTGCAGTGCTCGCAGACGCGGCGGGCGAGCCGCTGGGCGACGATGAGGTTCAGGGAGGACGACACCAGGAACGGCTCGATCCCCATGTTGAGCAGCCGGGTGACGGTGCTCGGGGCGTCGTTGGTATGCAGCGTGGACAGGACGAGGTGGCCGGTGAGGGACGCCTTCACCGCGATCTCCGCGGTCTCGTAGTCGCGGATCTCGCCCACCATGATGATGTCGGGGTCCTGCCGCAGGAAGGAGCGCAGGGCCGAGGAGAAGGTCAGCCCGATGTCCTCCTTCATCTGCACCTGGTTGATCCCCGCGAAGTTGTATTCCACGGGGTCCTCGGCCGTGGAGATGTTGTCCGCCGTCTTGTTCAGGTCGGACAGCGCCGAGTACAGCGTGGTGGTCTTCCCGGAGCCGGTGGGCCCCGTGACCAGGATCATCCCGTACGGCCGGTGGATCGCCGCCATGAACTCGGTGAGCTGCTGCGGCTCGAAGCCGAGCTTGCCCATGTCGAGCTGCAGGTTCGACTTGTCGAGGAGGCGCAGGACGATCTTCTCGCCGTAGATGGTGGGGAGGACGGAGACGCGGAAGTCCATCTCCCGCCCTTTCCCGATCTTCATCTTGATGCGGCCGTCCTGCGGCAGGCGGCGCTCGGCGATGTCGAGCGAGGCCATGATCTTGAGGCGCGACGAGAGCGCGTTGCGCAGTCGCATGGGCGGGCGCATCACCTCGTAGAGGACGCCGTCGACGCGGTACCGTACGCGGAACTCCTTCTCGTAGGGCTCGATGTGGATGTCGGACGCCCGCCGCTTGATCGCCTCGGTCAGGAGGTAGTTGGCCAGCTTGACGACCGGCGCATCGTCGACGGCGCGCTCGAGGTCGGCGATCTCGTCCTGCTCCTCGCGGACGACCTCGAGGTCCTCGTCGAGGTCGGAGATGATGTCCTTGAACTCCATCGAGCGGTCGAAGAACTTGTTGATCGCTGTCGTGATGTCCCGCTCGGACGCGAGGACGAGCTCGACGGAGTAGCCGGTCTTGAACCCGATCCCGTCGACGATCGCCATGCTGGAGGGGTCGGAGACGGCAACGATCATCTTCGCGCCGACGCGGTTGATGGGGAGGGCGAGGTGCTTCTGCACCATCTCCTCGGGAAGCAGCCGCACGACCTCGGGGTTGATCTCGTACTTGGACAGGTCCACCACGGGCAGGCTGAACTGGCGCCCGAGGAAGGCGAGGAGCTCCTCCTCCTTGATGTACCCCGCCTTCACCAGGATCGTGCCGATCCGCTCATGGCTCCGTTCCTGGGTTTCGAGGGCGGTGCGAAGCTGGTCGGAAGTGAGCAGGTTCCCCTTGAGGAGCATTTCCCCGATTTTCGTTGCGACGGTCGACATGCTTTCCCGTTACCTCCGGCCGCCCTGCGGCCCGATCGATTCTACCCTATTTAGAAATCCCGTTTTTCTAATTTTTTCAAACCTTTTTTTGCATAATCGAGAAAGATTCCTCCCGACACCTCCTTCCCCGTCCAGACGGCGAAGCTTCTCGCGGCCTGGCAGGCCAGCATCGGGAGCCCGTCGATCGAAGACACCCCCACGGCGCGAAGCCGGCGCACGAGCCGGGTCCCACCGGCCCGGTAAACCAGATCGGCAAAACGGGCGGTTTTCTTTACCGCTTTGTGCGGAAAATCTTCCCACTCCCCGATCAGCCCCAGGGGGGTGCACTGGACGATGAGGTCGGCGTCCCCGAATGCCTCGGCAAGCGTGCGGGGGTCGATGCCACCCGTGGAAAAGGTTACCGACGGGAGCCGGGGGGAAAGGGCCCGCACGAAGTCCTCGGCCCGCCCGGAAGTCCGGTTGAGGACGGCGATGCGGCGCGCCCCCGCCCGCCCCAGGGCGAAGGCCACGCCCCGCGCCGCGCCGCCCGCCCCCAGAAGGACGACGCCGTCGTGGCGCCGGCCCCACCCGCGCCCCTCGAGCGCGTCCAGGAACCCTTCGCCGTCGGTGTTGTCCGCGTGCAGCCCCCCGTCCCGGACGACGAGGGTGTTGGCCGCCCCGCACGCCTCGACCTCCTCCGAACGGGTGTCGGAAAGCGCCGCCGCTTCCTCCTTGAACGGGATGGTGACGTTCCCCCCGAGGAAGTTCGCCTCCCGGACGAGACGCAGGAACGCCTCGAGGCGCCCTTCCGGGAGCTCCACGGGGACGTAGTGCAGGGGAAGCCCCAGTCGGGAGATGACCCCGTTGTGCATCGCGGGACTTAAAGAATGCCCTATCGGGCGGCCGACAACGAAGAGCAGGGAGCGGTTCAATCCCGGAGCTCGAGGTTCCAGTAGGTGTAGTCGACGACGTTGAGGAACGGCACCCATTCCTTGTGGATCGGCCGGCGTAGCGAGAAGGCGTACTCGGGCGACCAGCGCGGCGGCGCGGGCGCCGAGACCAGCCGCATCCCCGCGCGGTCGGGGGTCTCTCCCCCCTTCCGCTTGTTGCAGGGGACGCAGCTGCACACGATGTTCTCCCACGTGGTCTTCCCGCCCCGGGAGCGCGGCACCACGTGGTCGAGGTTGAGCTCGCTGGTGGGAAGGGTACGGCCGCAGTACTGGCAGGTGCTGCCGTCCCGGATGAACACGTTGCGGCGGCTGAACCGGACGTTGCGCCGCGGGATGCGGTCGTACGCGACGAGGACCACGACGCGGGGGACCCGCATGGCGCGCCCCACGAGGCCGACGGACTCCACTCCCTCCGCGACCGACAGGGCGCTCCAGGACGGGTAGTCGAACGTCTCGTACTGTTCGTTGATCGCCTTGGCGAGGCCTGAGTAGAGGAGGCAGAAGGCGCGCCGGGCCGTGGTGACGTGGACGGGGAAGAAGGCCCGGTTGAGGACGAGAACGCTCGAGTTCAGCATCTTCGGTACCGGCATCGCATGATTCCTACTACTCTACCCATCGCGCGAAACCCGGTCAATCCTTCTTCGCCAGCTCCTTGAGCAGGATCCTCTTCCCGTAGAGCGCGTTCTTCTGCACCAGCTTCTCGGCGAGGGCCGGGTCGCGCCTGCGGAAGGCGTCGACGATCTCGGCGTGCTGGTCGATCGACCCCTCGACCTTCCCCGGCATGGCGAGGATCAGCCGGTACCGCTGGAACTGCGCCACCATCGTCTGCACGATCTGATGGAGCCGGGCGTTGCCGGCGGCGCGCAGGAACGTGTCGTGGAACTCGTTGTGCAGCTCGAGCACCCGGCGCAGGTCCTTCTTCGCCGAGGCCGCCTGGATCTGCCGGTTGACGGCCTCCATCCGGTCGATCTCGCTCTCGGTGAGCGTCATCGTCGCCAGGCGCGCGGCGTACCCCTCGAGGATCATCTTCAGGTCGTAGAAGTCCGAGACGTCCTGCGCTGAGAAGGAGGCGACGATCGCCCCCTTCCGGGGGATGACGGAGATGAACCCCTCGGTCTCGAGCTGCCGGAACGCCTCCCGTATGGGGGTCCGGCTGATCCCGAACTTCTCCGCGAGCTCCGGCTCGGCGATGCGCGCACCGGGCTTGAGCTGCCCGTTGACGATCGCGTTCCGGATGGAGGAGACGATCCGCTCGCGAAGGGTGAGGTGGCTGTCGATCCGGACTCTGAGCTTCTGCAACGTCGGCCCTCGGCTCTCCGTGAATCCTTTACGCATACAGTATACAAAAAAGGAAAGTCAAGGCGGTTTTTCCCCGGGCGGCCGCGCCCCTTGCCGAAGTGCCCCCGGATGGTATATTTTCTCCCGATGCCCTGGGTCATCCATTCCACCGTCCCGTTCCCCATGCTCCGCGACGCGGAGACGGTCCGGGCGCTGCGCGACGCGGACGTCGGGCCGGAGATCTACTTCTCCGGGGAGACGCTCGACGGGCTTGCCCCCGCGGAGGCGGAGGCGCGGGCCTCGGCCCTCCGGGAGGCGGGGGTCCGCACCCTCACCTTCCACGCTCCCTTCCACGACGTCTGGCCCGGGGCCCACGACGAGGAGGCCCGGCGGTTCGCCGTGCGCCGCCTTTCCCGGGCGATCTCGCTGGCCCCCCTCTTCCGCCCCGAGGGGGTCGTCGTGCACGGCGGCTACTTCGGCTGGCTCTTCGACTTCCGGCCGGAGGAATGGCTCGAGTCCGCGAGACGCACCTTCGGCGAGCTGGCCGAAATCGCGGAGAAGGCCGGCACGCGGCTTTTCTTGGAGAACGTGTTCGACGAGGACCCGGCGCACCTGCTCCGGCTGCGGGAGGCGGTCGGATCGCCGCGCCTCTTTTTCTGCTTCGACCCCGGGCACGCGGCGCTCTTCTCGCGGGTGCCGCTCCACCGGTGGGCGGAGGCCTTCGGGAAGGCGATCGGGCTGATGCACGTGCACGACAACCGGGGGCAGCGGGACGACCACCTGCCCGCGGGCGAGGGGACGATCAACTACCGGGGGGTCCTGCTTGCCGCGATCGACGCCGGCGCCCGCCCCATCCTCACGGTGGAGCCCCACCGCAGGGAGCATTTCGGCCGCAGCGTCTCGGCGCTCCGCGCGATCCTGTCCTCGATTCCCGATCCCGCCTGAAGCCGCCCGGCCCGGTCTACATCTCCCGGATCCCCTCCTCCGGAGACCGCGAGAGGAATTCGAGCGCCTCCCGCTCCGTCTCGAACGACCGGACGTACTTCGTCAGGCCGGTCACCTGGAAGAGATCGCGGTTGAGGCGGTTGACCTCGCAGAAAGCCATCCGGCCCTGCTCCTCCATCACCTTCTCGACGACCCCGATGATGAACGAGATGCCGATGCTGTTGACCATGCGGGTCTGCCCGAAGTTCAGGAGGAGGCAGCGCGCGCCGCACCCCATCCTCGACCCCACGAGCTTTTCGACCTCTTCCCCCAGCGAGCTGTTCAGGTAGCCGCCGATGTGAACCACCAGGGTCCTGCCGTCGTCCCTAAGGTCGACCTTCATTTCAGAAAGGCTCATTCCGTCGCGGGGGGAGCGCCCCCCTCCTCCTTCCCTTCCGCGCCTTCGTTGCGTGCCGGCCCGCCATCGAGGAACTTGACCATGTGCACGACCGTGCCGTCCAGCCCCGTGTCGATCTCCACCTCGTCCACCAGCTCACGGATCAGCTTCAGCCCCCAGCCGCGGTTCTTCTTCGACTCGCCCCGCGAAGACGGCTGGAAGCCCTTGCCGTCGTCCTGCACGAACAGCTCGAGCCTGCCCGGGGAGAGCAGGTAGCGCAGGCGGACCTTCCCCGAGGCGGAGGCGCTGTGCTCGAACGCGTTGATGCACGCCTCGATGATCGCCATCTTGATCCGGTCCACGGTGTCGGCGTCGACCGACGCGAAGGCCGCCACCGTCTCGGCCACGCGGGCGGCGACCATCTCGGAGTCGGCCTTCATCGGGAGGACCAGCTCGTACTCCACCGGCTTTTCCGCGCCCGTCGGCGGCGCGGCCGCCGGCCGCTCCGCCTCCGCCGCCCCGCCCAGCTCCTCGAGGCCGAAGAGGTTCAGGAACAGCCGAAGCTGCGACGGGTGGGACAGGTGGATGCCGTACTGCGCCGCCAGGTCGATCGCCGCCGGGTCGGCCGACTCGTTCAGGACCATCCATTTCCGGAAGCGGTCCGGCAGCAGCCCCTTCTCGATGGCCAGCAGCCGGCACCGGTTTTCGAAATGCTCCACCGCCCGCGCCGCCAGGTTCCTCTCCGGGACGACATCGACCGCCCAGACGACCAGGTTCTCCTCGGAAAACTCCCCCTCGAGGAAGCCGTACGCCACAAGGTCGAAGTCGAAGCGGGGGCCGCCCTTCTGGTTGCGGTAGCCGGTGGACACGGAGGAGATCTTCGGCAGCCGCGTCCGCAGCGTCTCGCCCTCCATCCCGATGACGACCTCGAGCACCCCCTTCCGGTCGAACTTCTCCCGGAATGGGCCATACTCGAACAGGAGCTGCGGCACCTCCCGCAGGTCCCACCGCCGCATCAGCTCCTTCACGACGTTGATGCGCCGCTGATGCTCCTCCCCCTGCCCGGCTTCCGAGGCCGTCCGCGAAATCCGGGCCTGCACGATGGCCGACGCCACCTGCGAGACCCCCTTGCCGAGCAGGCCGCGCTCGTACGCCCAGTACAGGAAGTCCGTCAGCACGGGGTCGTCGACGAAGGAGAGCTGCTCCAGGTCGGACTTCAGCAGCCCCTTGAACTCGAGCGTCGAAAGGACCGCCTCCCCCTCCTCCTGCGAGGTCCCCATCAGCGACAGCGCCCCTTCCACCGTGTCGAGGGGGAACCGGTCGTACATGACGCGCTTCAGGAAACGGATCGCGCGGCCGCGGCGGGCGCGCTCGGGGAAGGCGTTCTCGAAGAACTCCCTCCAGTAGCGGTTCAGCTTCCCCTGCGTCACCGCGGTGGCGTAGAGGTTCTCCAGCGTGATCGGGTCCGCCACCCGGACGTTGCGGAAGAAGATGTCCTCGGCCAGGAGCCGCTGGTAGAAGGGGATCCACCCGACCCGCTCCGAGGCGCGCGGGTACAGGGAGGCGGAGATCTCGATCCTGCGGCGCCCGCACAGCTTCTCCCACAGCCGCCGCGACGCCTCCGGCGCGAGCCCCCGGATCTCGATCATCTGGAACGCGCCGTACAGCCCTTCCCTCTTCAGGGCGGCGGTCACCCGGCCCGGCGAGGAGCCGGAAAGGAACATCGCGAACCGGCCGCTCTTGATGTAGGGGCGAAGGATGGAGAGCATGGTCCCGTCGGGCACGCCCTGCAGCTTCCCCGTGTACTGGAAGTCGTCGAAGAGGAAGACCGGGTGGAAGGCGCCGCCGGCGGCCGCGAACGGCAGCGAGACCGCGTTGACGAGGGCGGAGAGGCCGTCGCCCGCGGCGGTGTACCTCGCGTGGGCCGCCAGGGTGGCCCGGCCGCCGGTGAAGCCATGCGCGGCGAGCCGCTCGCACATCTGCTCCGGGTCGAACACCGGAGGGTGCTCGTCGCCGAAGAAACGGAGAAGCTGGCCGAGGTACTCCTGGAGGAAATGCTGGGAGAGCGCGAGCGGGTGCGAGAGGATCTGGCTGAACGAGAAGTAGAAGGGGAACGGCCTCGCGGCCGCGTCGTCCTGCGGGCCCGAGGAAAGGATCTCCTCCCGGAGCTTGAGGAGGAGCATGGTCTTCCCGATGTTCGGCGGGCCGAAGAGCATGAAGGAGGATCCGGTGCCCCGGCCTCCCTCGATCGCCGCCCGCAACAGGGCCGACAGCTCCTCTTCCCGCCCGAAGAAATCCTCTTCGCGGAAGGTGGCTTCGGCCCCCATGGTGCCGAAAAGGCGCAACTCTTCCGTCGCCTCCCCACAGGGATATTCAGGGTAATCTACCCCGAAACCGTTGCAATTTCATCAATATAATGGGATGTATCTATATAGATGACGCGGATCCCCCCATCCATCCGGAAGCCGTCCAGGTACAGCGGCAGCGAGGTGCGCCCTCCCCTCCTTCCCTGGGAGGAGGCCCGGACCCGCGTCCTGCTTGCGTTTCCGGATGCTTACGAAATCGGAATGTCCCACCTGGGAATCCTCCTGCTCCACAAGATCCTCAACGCGCGCCCCGGGACGCTGTGCGAGCGCGTCTTCGCCCCGTGGCCCGACTACGCGGAGCATCTGAAGTCCTCCGGGGAGCCGCTCCCCTCGCTCGAGTCGGGGCGCCCGGCAGGCGATTTCGACATGGTGGGGTTCTCTCTCTGCTACGAGCTCACCTACACCAACGTCCTCATGATGCTGGAGCTTTCGGGGATCCCCCTCCTGGCGAAGGACCGGGGCGAGCGGCACCCGCTGGTCGTGGCCGGGGGCGTCTGCACGCTGAACCCCGCGCCCGTGGCCCCCTTCTTCGACGCCCTGCTGGCGGGGGACGGCGAGGAGGCGGCGCTGGAGATCGTCTCCGCCGTCGAGGAGCGCAAGACCTCGGGGGGGTCCCGCGCCTCCCTGCTCGCGAGGCTCGCCGGGATCGAGGGGGTCTTCGTCCCCGGCGTCTCCGTGCGCGTCTCGCGCCGGGTGCTTCCGGACCTCGCCGCCTCGCCGCTGCTGCCCGAGCCGATCCTCCCGTCGATGCGCGTGGTCCACGACCGCCTGAGCGTCGAGATCTCCCGCGGCTGCACCCGCGGTTGCCGCTTCTGCC
>DCUH01000015.1:0-8566 GCA_002327765.1 bacterium UBA2219
CGAACCGCGGGGAGATCGCCTGCCGGGCCATCCGGCCGGCGCGGGAGCTCAAGATTCCCGTCGTGGTGGGGTACTCCGACTGCGACGCCCTGTCGCTCCACGTGAAGCTCGCCGACGAGGCGGTGCGCCTCGGCCCCTCCCCGGCCAACATGAGCTACCTCGACATCGACGCGATCCTGCGCGCGGCGAAAGATTCCGGGTGCGACGCGATCTTTCCCGGGTACGGCTTCCTCGCGGAGAACCCCGATTTCGCGGAGGCGGTGAAGCGGGAGAAGATGACCTTCATCGGGCCGTCCGCACGCGTCATGCGGGTCATGGGTGACAAGATCCAGGCCCGCAAGGCGCTGTCCGCCTCCGGCGTTCCGGTGACCCCGGCCATCGAGGACGTGGACGACCCGAAAGAAGTGGTCAAGTTCGGCAACCGGGTCGGCTGGCCGATCCTCGTCAAGGCGGCGGGCGGCGGCGGGGGGAAGGGGATGCAGAAGGTGTCCGCCCCGGCCGAGGTCGAGGAGAGCCTGGCCGCGGCGCGCTCCGTCGCGGAGAAGGCGTTCGGGAAAGGGACGATCTTCGTAGAGAAGTACATCGAGCACGGACGGCACATCGAGTTCCAGTTCCTGGCGGACCGGTACAGGAACGTCATCCACCTCGGCGAGCGGGAATGCTCCATCCAGCGGCGGCACCAGAAGCTGGTCGAGGAGGCGCCGAGCTCCCTGCTGACCCCGGAGGTCCGGGAGAAGATGGGAGCGGTGGTCGTCAAGGCGATGCGGGACATCGGCTACGTCACTGCGGGGACGATGGAGTTTCTCGTGGACCGGGACGGCAGGTTCTACGCGCTCGAGGTGAACACCCGGATCCAGGTGGAGCACACCGTCACCGAGTTCATCAGCGGGTTCGACATCATCCGGAAGATGTACAAGCTCGCCGCCGGCGAGCGGCTGACGATGCGCCAGAAGGACGTGCCGCTGCGAGGCCACTCGATCCAGTGCCGCGTCAACGCGGAGGACCCCAAGAACAATTTCACCCCGTCCTTCGGGAAGATCACCTTCCTGCGGCAGGTCAGCGGCCCCTTCGTGCGGAACGAGTCCGGGATCTACCAGGGATGGGAGGTCCCCCCGTACTACGACTCCCTGCTCTCCAAGATCTGCTCGGTGGGGAAGGACCGGGAGACGGCGATCCAGCGGATGCAGCGCGCCCTCCGGGAGTTCGACATCTGGGGCGTCCGCACGACGATCCCTTTGCTTAAGCGGATCATGGACCACCCCGACTTCATCGCGGGCAGGATCCACACGGGGTTCATCGAGGAGAACATCGCGAAGCTGACCGACTACGCGGAATCGGAGGAGGAGATCTACAAGGTGGCGCGCTTCGTCGCCGAGGTCTCCGGGCTCGGCCGCAACGTTTACAGCGAATAGAGCGGGGGGAAAGCGGCATGTCGGCCAGTCCGAAGAAGAAGTACCGGAACATCCTGAAGAACGTCCGGGAGAGCAAGGCCATCTGGCTCGTCGGCACGGGGCCGAGGGACACGGGCCAGAGCGATTTCAAGAACCGGTTCACGATCCACGACCTCGAGCGCCTGCTGCCGGTCTACGACGCCTCCGGGTACTTCGCCGTCGATTCGCACGGCGGCGCCCGTCTGCACCAGGACATGATGAACAACATGATCGACCCGTTCGAGGAGGCGCGCCTCTTCCAGGAGCGCATGCCGCACGTGCTCACCCAGACGCTCGTCCGCGGGACGAACCTGTGGGGGTACCGGATGTACCCGCGCAACGTCGTGCGGATGGCGGTGGAGTCGTTCTTCCCCACGATCGACGTGTGGCGCTGCTTCGACTTCCTGAACTACGTCCCGAACATGGCGCCGGTCGCGGAGGAGGTCCTGCGCGCGGGGAAGATCTTCTCGCCCGCCATCTCCTACACGGAGTCGGCCGACCACACGGACGCCTACTACCTGAAGGTCCTGAAGGAGATCGTCTCCCTGTGCGGGGGCACGAAGGACATCGTCCTGGTGATCAAGGACATGGCCGGCGTGGGCGGCCCGGCCCGGATCCGTCGCCTGGTGGACGCCTTCCTGCAGAAGCACCCCCAGCTCCTCATCCTGTACCATCGCCATTCCACCGACGGCCTGGTGATGCCGGCCATGGCGGCCGCTGCGGAGGCCGGTGCGCGGCTCTTCGACGTGACCGACGATGCCTTCTCGCGGTTCTACGGGCACCCGCCGGTCCGCCCGCTGGTGCGGTACCTCCGGGAGCTCGGGCACGAGGTGCACTTCGACATGAAGCGCGCGGACGAGGCCTCCGAGACGATCCGCGGCTTCATAAGGAACTACGAGCGGTTCGAGTCGCAGTTCAAGGGGTTCTCCCACGACGTCACGGGGCACCGGATGCCGGGCGGCGCCTTCCCGTCCTCCTTCGAGCAGGCGGCCAAGGGCGGGTTCCTCGACCTCATGCCGCACATCCTGAAAGGGATGTCGTACGGGAACCGTATCATCAAGTACTTCGACGTCACCCCGGGGTCGCAGATCACCTGGACGACGTGGGCCGCCGTCCTGCAGCGGTTCCACAAGGAAGGGGGGGAGCCCAACGTCAAGCGGCTGTTCGGCGTGCTCGACCGCTTCTTCGAGGCCGGGGAGCGCTTCGATGACTTGAACCCGGCGGACCAGAACGTCCTCCTGCGGCTCTACTCGGGGGCGACGGACGACCTGAAGAACCTGCTCCTCGGGCACTACGGCCCCCTGCCGTTCGGGTGGCCGGCCGACTGGGTCTACCAGAGCGTCTTCGGGGACGGGTGGGCCGAGAAGGTCAAGGCGGAGCGGATCCCGTCGCTGCCCTTGTCCCGCCTGCAGGACGAGGAGCTGGAGAAGTCGAAGGCGGCGCTGGAATCTGAGCTCGGGCGCTCCGCCACGGAGGAGGAGTTCGTCCTGTACCTCATGCACCCGAAGGCCGCGGTCGCGTTCTTCCGGTTCCGCGAGCGGTTCGGGGACACCACGGCCCTTCCCACGAACGTCTGGTTCGACGGCCTGAAGAAACCGGGGGACCTGGTGAGGATCTCGCTCAACGGCAAGCCCCACGTGATCTGCCTCGTCTCTATCGGGGAGGGCGTGGGAGGGGTCAAGGATGTGGTGCTGTCCGTGGACAACACCATGCAGGTCTTCCAGGTCGAGATGCCGGAATCCGCGATGGAGCGGAAGAAGGTCCGGAAGGCCACCCCCGGCAGCAAGGGGGAGATCGGCGCGACCGTCAACGGCACGGTCTGGCGCATCGGCGCGAAGGGGCGCGCGCTGAAGGAGGGGGACCGCGTCCGCAAGGGCGAGGAGGTCCTGAACATCGAGGTGATGAAGACCGAGAACGCCGTGAAATCGCCAGTCGCCGGGGTCATCCGCGAGATCTGCACGGAGGTCAACGACCGCGTCGAGGAAGGGCAGCTGCTCGTGGTGGTCGATCCGGGGGGCGAGTGATTTCCGGAGGCGCCGGGATGGACGGAACGGAACGATTCTTCGAGGGGCTCAGGAGAGCCCTGGTTCCCGTGGACGCGGTCGGGACCGCGCCGGAGGGGGGCTTGCGGCCCGCGGGGGTCCTCGTCCCGCTGCGCATGGTCGACGGGGAGATCCGCGTCGTCCTGGCCCGGAGGACGGAGCGCGTACCGCACCATAAAGGGCAGGTCTGCTTTCCCGGCGGCAGCCGGGATCCGGGCGATCGGGACCTCCTGGCCACCGCGTTGAGGGAATCCGAGGAGGAGCTCGGGATCCGACCGGGGGACGTGGAGCTCCTGGGCGCGATGGAGCCGGTTCCCACCGTCACCGGGTTCTTCATCCAGCCCTTCATCGGGAGGATCCCGGCGGACTCCCGGTTCCGGTTGGACGCGTTCGAGATCGCGGAATCCTTCGACGTCCCGTTGTCGGCCTTTACCGACCTTTCCCGATACCGCGCCGCGGAGACCACGTACCTCGGGAAGCCGTACCGCGTCTATTTCCTCGATTACGGCCGCCACGCGATCTGGGGGGCGACGGCGCGCATCCTCCGCGACCTGGCCGGGATCGCGACGCGCCTGTTGCAATTTCCTCCGTGTTCGAGTAATTTACTTTGATCGGCAGCGTGGGGCTGTAGCTCAGCTGGGAGAGCGCCTGAATGGCATTCAGGAGGCCGACGGTTCGATCCCGTTCAGCTCCACCAGAGAATCCGTGCCCCTTCCGGGTCTTCCCGGAAGGGGCTTTTCCTTTCCTTGTTCGCGGCAGGGTGATAAACAGCGGAGGCGCCGGATGGATCTGTTGGGGCTCCCTTTCCTGCTGGCGCTGGGAGGAGCGGCGGCTGGTCTGGTCGGCTCGCTGACGGGCCTCGGCGGCGGCATCATCGTCGTGCCCTTTCTCGCCCTGGGCCTGGGCGTGGACCTGCGCTACGCCATCGGGGCGTCGCTCGTCACGGTCATCGCCACTTCATCGAGCGCCGCGGCGGAGTATCTCAAGAAAGGGTTCGCGAACTTCCGGGTCGGGATGTTCATGGAGATCGGGACGACCCTCGGGGCGGTCGCCGGGGCGTACCTGGCGATCGTCGTCCCCACGTCGGCGATCGCCGTGCTGTTCGGAGTCGTCCTGCTGTATTCGGCCTTCATGACGAGGCGGCCGCGGGCGGAGAGGCCGGGTCCCGAATCCCCCGATCCGCTGGCGGAGCGGCTGCGGATGGATTCCGCCTACCCGGAGAAGGAAGGCCCGAAGCCCTACCGCGTGCGGAACGTGGCGGGAGGGTTTCTCCTGATGAGCGCCGCCGGGGCGCTCTCGGGGCTTCTCGGCATCGGCTCGGGAGCGTTCAAGGTGCTCGCGATGGACCACGTCATGCGCCTTCCGTTCAAGGTGGCGACGGCCACGAGCACCTTCATGATCGGGGTCACGGCGGCGGCCAGCGCGGGGATCTACCTGGGCCGCGGCTACATCGACCCCGTCCTGGCCATGCCGGTCATGCTCGGCGTCCTTGCGGGGTCCACGCTGGGGTCGAAGGTGCTCCCGCGAATCGGGACGAAGGCGCTTCGAAGGGCTTTCAGCCTGGTCATCCTGGCGATCGGCGCGCGGCTCATCTTCGACGGTTTGACGGGAAGGATATAGTAGGGCGGGCGATGGGGGAATGGAGCGACGACCGGCTCCGCCGGGCCATGGGCGCTCTCCTGCGCTGGGGGGTCGCGATCGCGGCAGTCACGGCGTTCGCGGGGGGGATCCTGTATCTCCAGGGTTGCGCCGGCGACGTGCCGGATTATCGCGTGTTCCGGGGGACGCCCCCGGCGCTGCGGGGCGCGGCCGGGATCATCCGGGAAGCGGCTTCCCTGAATCCTTTCGGGGTGATCCAGCTCGGGATCCTGCTGCTCATCGCGACCCCGGTGGCGCGCATCGTGTTTTCCCTGGCCGCCTTCGTCGCCAAAAAAGACCTTGCCTATGTCGCCTCCGTCCTGATCGTCCTGTCGATCGTCCTCGCCGGGTTGTTGAGGGAGAGGCGGGGGGCCGTCGTCCCCCCGGAGAGCTTCCGGCCGATGTGCGCGCCTTCCGAAGCGTCGAGCCCGATCCCCGTTCCGATGAAGGCTGCGCCGGAGGAATCCCGGTAACGGGGATCAGGCGTCCAGCGTCTCCCGGACCCGGAGCGAAAGGGTTTCCGCGGTGAACGGCTTCTGGAGGAAGGCGACGCCGTTTCCGGGGTCGTCGATGGAGCCCTTGCTGGTGCACCCCGACATGTAGAGGGTCTTCGTATCGGGCCGCTTTTCCCGCAGCCGCTTCGCGAGATCCAATCCGTCCATCTTCGGCATCATCACGTCGGTCAGCAGCAGGTCGATCTTTCCCTGCTGCGCCTCCGAGAGGAGCAGCGCCTCCTTACCGTTGCGGGCCTCGATCACTTCGTAGCCGCAGCCACGAAGGATTTCACCGGCCGGGAGCCGGACGACGTCCTCGTCGTCCACGAGCAGGACCGTCCCGTTCCCGGGAGTCAGGGACTCCGGGAATCCCCCTTCGGCTGCACGCGGCTCCCGTGCGGCCGGCTCGACCTGCGGGAAGCGGACGCAGACGCCGACCCCGCCGCCGCCGGCCGGGGGTGCGACGCGGATCCGCCCGCCGCACTCGTGGACGATGTCGAACGCCTTGGCCGGCCACGCGTCGTCTCCCGCGTCCATCCCTTCCCCTTCCGCCTCGACGGAGAGGAGGACATCCGGGCCCGCGGTACCGGTCCGGACGGCGATCCGGCCGCCGGAGGGCATGAGGGAACGAGCGTGGGCCGTGAGGGCCGCGACGAGCTGCTCCACCTTGCCCTGGGTGCCCATCACCGGGCGGACGTCCCTGCCGAGGGCAAGGGTGAGCGTTACGGCCTCGCCCGAGAGGCGTCGCAGGATCCGTTCCATGCCCGCGAGCACGCCGTTGAGGTCCAGCGGTACGGGACGGAACAGCCGGGCGCCGCCTCCGGGCGCCGGGCGGCGGCCGTCGGGCGGCGTGCGATCCTCCGATTCCCTTGAAGGGGCGGCTTCCCGCTGCACGCCGAGATAGTTCACGATCCGCCCCGTCGCGTCGCGCACGGGTGAGATGACCGCGTCCTCCTCGAACAGCGTCCCGTCCTTCTTCCGGTTGACCAGCGTACCCCTCCAGGTCTCGCCCCGCCCGATGGCCTCCAACAGCTTCTGCCCGATGATGTCCTTCCGGTGGTATCCCGAGATCCCTTCGAAAGCGGAGTTGACGTACAGGATGACGCCGCGGGCGTCGGTGAGGACCACGCTGTCGCCCGCCTGCTCGAGCGCGGCCGGCAGGCGCGACCGCCATTCCCCCTCTTCCGCCCGGCCGGATTCTTCCCAAAGGATCTCCATGACGCCGCGGATCGACCCGTCCCCGCTCCGAAGCGGGGCGGCGCAAACCCGGACCACGACGGGGGAACCGTCGGCCCGGCGGCGGTGGAGCCCCGGCTCGACGTACGCCTCGCCGCGGAGCGCCCGGGCGAGCAGCCCCTCGAACTCGCCCTGTTTCTCCGCCTGGACGAACGGGAGCCGCTTTCCGGTCGCCTCCCCGGCGGTCCACCCGAAGAGCTTCTCCGCGGCGGGGTTCCAGTACGTGACCACGCCGTCGGGATCGTAGGATACGACCGCGATCGGGGACGCCTCGATCATCGCCCCGAAATCCGGCTTTGCATCCGGCTTCGCCGCCTCGCTTCCCGGGCGCGCCGCCTCTTCTGTGGTCCGGTCGGGATTCATGCCGTTCCTTTTATCGGCAATTCGAGGGGAAAGTATCAGGAAAACAATGCATTTGCGCCCGAAGATCCGGATTTGACTCGCACCCGCCGGTCGATTAGGATAACGTATTGTTTTATTTAAATTACATGGGAATTCTTCGGGGGAACGACGGTGGATTTCAAGAAGATCACGATCGGTAGGCTTGTCGACGAGATCGCGGCCCGGAACCCCGGGAACGACGCCCTGGTGTACGTGGACCGGGGGCTGCGGCTGAACTACCGGGAGTTCCGGGAAGAGTGCCGCACCGTGGCGCGCGGGCTCATGTCGCTGGGGATCCGCAAAGGCGACCACATCGGGATCTGGGCGACGAACGTCCCGGAATGGGCGATCCTCCAGTTCGCCTCGGCGAGGATCGGGGCCATCCTCATCACCATCAACACGCAGTACCGGCCTTTCGAGCTCGAATACATCCTGCGGCAGAGCGACACGAAGTTGCTGATCCTGTCCGACGGGTTCAAGGACATCAGCTATCCCGGGACGCTGTTCGAGGCATGCCCCGAGGTCCGGGAAGCGTCCGGGGGGAGGATCCACTCCGAGAAGTTCCCGAGGCTGCGGAACGTGGTGTACATCGGCGAGAAGCGGTACTCGTGGATGATGAACTGGCAGGAGATGAAGGCGAAGGCGGAGGAAACCTCCGAAAGGGCGCTCGACGCCGAGGAGGCGTCCTGCGATCCCGAGGACGTCATCTGCATCATGTATACCTCGGGGACCACGGGGTTCCCCAAGGGCGCGATGCTGCGGCACCGGAACCTGGTCGCCAACGGGGCGAGCATCGGCGACTGCCAGGACCTTACCCCCAGGGACAGGATGTGCATCCCCGTGCCGTTCTTCCACTGCTTCGGGTGCGTCCTCGGCACGATGGCCTGCGTGACCCACGGCTCGACGATGGTGCCGGTGGAGACCTTCTCCCCCGCGGCCGTCCTCGAGACGATCACCAGGGAGCGCTGCACCGCGGTCCACGGCGTGCCCACGATGTTCATCGCGGAGCTCGAGGAGCTGGCGAAGAACCCCTCGAAGTACGACCTGTCCCACATGCGCACCGGAATCATGGCCGGGTCGCCCTGCCCCATCGAGGTGATGCGCGCCGTGATGGAGAAGATGAACGGCCGCGAGATCACCATCACCTACGGGCTCACGGAGGCCTCCCCGGGGATCACCATGACCCGCACGGACGACCCGATCGAGCTGCGCGTGACCACCGTCGGCCGGCCGATGCCCGACATCGAGGTGAAGATCGTCGATCCCGAGACCCGCAAGGAGGTCCCCACAGGGGCGCAGGGAGAGCTGGCGACCCGCGGGTACCACGTGATGAAGGGCTACTACA
>DCUH01000015.1:8621-8775 GCA_002327765.1 bacterium UBA2219
TTCCTGTACACGCACCCGAAGGTGCTCGACGTCCAGGTCGTCGGCGTCCCTAGCGCCAAGTACGGGGAGGAGGTCACCGCCTGCATCCGCCTCCGCCCGGGGATGGAGTCGACGCAGGAGGAGATCGTGGAATACTGCAAGGGGAAGATCGCCC
>DCUH01000002.1 GCA_002327765.1 bacterium UBA2219
CGAGACGGGGATCCCCGTCCAGCGGGAGACGATCTCCGCGACGTCCTCCTCGTCCACCTCTTCCTTCAGCAGGCGGGTGGGGCCTTCCGCGGCCGGACGCGACGCCTCCTCCACCTGCTTCTGCAGGGCGGGGATGGTCCCGTATTTGAGCTGCGAAGCCTTTTCGAGGTTGCCTTCCCGCTCGGCGCGCAGCATCTCCGCGGTTGCCTGCTCCAGCCGCTCCTTGACGGACCGGACGCCGGCGATGTCGGCCTTCTCCCGCGTCCAGCGCTCGCGCAGCGCCTCGATCGTACGGTTGAGGTCCGCGATCTCCCCCTCGATCTTCCGCAGCCGCTCGCGGGACGCCTCGTCCTCCTCCTTGGAGAGGGCGAACCGCTCCATCTCGAGCTGCTTCTTCTCCCGCTCCACCTCGTCGATCGCCTTGTCCGGCAGGAACCGGTCGGAGATGTAGCGGTGGGACAGCGTCGCCGCGGCGATCAGGGCGGAGTCCTTGATGCGCACCGGCTTGTGGTGCGCCTCGTACCGCTCTTTCAGCCCCCGCAGGATCGAGATGGTGTCCTCGACCGTGGGCTCGCCCACCGTCACCGGCTGGAAGCGCCGCTCCAGCGCCGCGTCCTTCTCGACGTATTTCCGGTACTCGTCGATCGTGGTCGCACCCACGCAGCGCAGCTCGCCGCGGGCCAGGGCGGGCTTGAGCATGTTGGAGGCGTCGAGCGCCCCTTCCGCCTTGCCGGCGCCCACCAGCGTGTGGAGCTCGTCGATGAAGAGGATCACCTTGCCTTCCGCCGCCGTGATCTCCTTGAGCACGGCCTTCAGACGGTCCTCGAATTCGCCGCGGTACTTCGCCCCCGCGATGAGGGCCCCCATGTCGAGAGCGAGGACCCGCTTGTCCTTCAACCCTTCCGGGACGTCGCCCAGCGCCACCCGCTGCGCGAGCCCCTCCACGATGGCCGTCTTGCCGACGCCCGGCTCGCCGATCAGGACGGGGTTGTTCTTGGTNNCGGCCGATGACCGGGTCGAGCTTCTCGCGCCGCG
This sequence comes from bacterium UBA2219, assembly GCA_002327765.1. Taxonomy (GTDB): domain Bacteria; phylum Desulfobacterota; class Deferrimicrobia; order Deferrimicrobiales; family Deferrimicrobiaceae; genus UBA2219. The sequence goes on from DCUH01000002.1 coordinate 1,036, forward strand.
CCGCGTCCGTCAGGTCCCGGCAATATTTGTCGAGCGCCTGGTACTTCGCCTCGGGGTTCTCGTCCGTGATCCGCTGGCTCCCGCGGACGGAGGTCAGCGCGGAGAGGAGCGCCTCCCGGGTCGCGCCGGCCTTCCGCAGCAGCTCGCCCGCCTTCCCGCCCGCCTCCGACGCGAACGCGAGGAGGAAGTGCTCGGCGGAGACGTACTCGTCCTTGAACGCGTCCGCCTCCTCCTGGGCCTTGCGGAACAGCGGCTCGAGCCGGGGCGACAGCCCGCGGGACACCGCCCCGCTGACCTTCGGGAGCTGCGCGAGGAGACCTTCCGCCTCGGCGAGCAGTTTCTGCGCGGGCACGCCGGTCCGCGCGAGGAGCTCGCCCGCCACGCCCCCCTCCTGCCGGAGCAGGGCGGCGAACAGGTGCTCCCCCTCGACCTGCGAGTGCCCCCTTTCGGAAGCCGTCCGGACCGCGTCCTGGAGCGCTTCCTGCGATTTCACGGTGAGCTTGTCCATCGATATCATCGATATCCTCCGGTAAAGCGTTTATTTATAAGGGGGAAGTGCGGGGCGCCCGCGCGTTTCGGGCGCCCCGTTGACCCGGTGCGGCTATTTCTGCGGCAACGCGAGAATCAGGCGGATCTCCCCCCGTTCGACAAGGAAGCGGATCGTCTTGTCCCCCTTGTGCTTCTTCATCAGCTTCGTGAACTCCGCCACGTTCGGCACCGGCTGCCCGTTGACCTGGCGGATGATGTCTCCCTGCTGGAACCCGGCGTCGTCCGCCGGGGAGTTGTTCTCGACGGAACTGACCAGCACGCCTTTCAGGTTCCCGATGTCGAGCTTCCGGGCGAGGTCGGGCGTGATCTCCTGGACCGTCAGCCCCACCCCTTTCGTCGCCTCGACCTCGGAGCCGCGCGCCGCGGCCTCGCCTTCCATCTCCGAGATGGTCACCGGGAACGAGAGTTCCTTGCCCTCGCGGAACACCTTGACGGTCACCTTCGTCCCCGGCTTGGTCGCCGCCACCATCGCCGGCAGTTCGTGCTCTTCCCGGACCTCCCTGCCGTCGTACGACGTGATCAGGTCACCGGAGCGGATCCCCGCCTTCTCGGCCGGCCCGTCCTTGGTCACGTCGGCCACCAGCGCCCCCTGCTTCCCGCGCACTCCCAGGTTCTCGGCGAGGTCGGGGGTGAGCGGCTGGATGAAGACGCCGAGCTGCCCGCGGGTCACCTTCCCCTTCTCCTTGAGCTGGGAGAGGATCGACTTGGCGAGCTGGATCGGGGTGGCGAAGCCGATGCCCTGCCCCCCCTGGACGATCGCGGTGTTGATCCCGACGACCTCCCCCTTCAGGTTGAAGAGCGGCCCTCCGGAGTTTCCCGGGTTGATCGACGCGTCGGTCTGGATGAAGTCGTCGTACGGGCCGGAGCCGATGATCCGCCCCTTGGCACTTACGATCCCCGCGGTCACCGTGTGGCCGAGGCCGAAGGGGTTCCCGATGGCGACCACCCACTCGCCCACCTCGACCTTCTCGCTGTTGCCGAGGTCGGCGTGCGGAAGCTTTTTCTTCGACTCGATCTTGATGAGGGCGATGTCGGTCTTCGGGTCGGTCCCGACGACCTTCGCCTTGAATTCCTCCTTGTCGAGGAGCGTCACGGTCACCTCGTCGGCCTTCTCGACGACGTGGCTGTTCGTCATGATGTACCCGTCGTCCGAGACGATGAACCCCGACCCGAGCGAACGCCGCTTCTGCTCCCTCGGCATGTTGCCGAAGAAGTTGTTGAAGAACTCCTCGAACGGGTCCTGCCGCCCGAAGGGGGTGCGCGTCCTCGGCCGGTTGAACTTCACCACCTGGGTGGTGGAGATGTTGACCACCGCCGGGGAGACGCCCTTGACGAGGGCGGGGATGTCGACGGGAAGCATCCGGACCCCCGCGCCGGGGTCCGCCGGGACCGCGGCCGCGGGAACCGCCGCCGGCTGCGCGACCGCCGCCTTCCCCTTCCCGCCCATGACGGCGTGCGTCAGGGGGGACAGATCCAGCGCCGCGGAAAGGATCACCCCCACGGCCACCGCCGCCACCAGCAATACGACGACCTTGCTCTTCCGAACCACTATAAGCCTCCTCCCAGGTCGGGGACGGTCGCTTTCTGGACCGTGACGTACGCCATGCGAAGCTGGTAGAGACCCTCCCGCAGGATCCGTTCCTCGGTATCCTCGAGGTTGCCCTTGGTCTTGTCCTGGAGGATCCCCAGGATGTCGATGATGTTCTGGGCCTCCTTCAGGTTGACGGCGGTGCGCTTGCCGTCCGGGAGCTGAAGCAGGCCGAGGTTGGCCATCACGCCCATCTGGAGAGACTCCACGAGGTCGAGGAACTGGGGAGCCGGCCTTTCCGCGTCCTTCCCCGCGCCGCTTTTTCCCTCTTGGACACCTGCGGCCCGCCCGGGGTTCCCCCCCGCAGCGGTCTGCGGCTGCTCCACGGGCGGGGCGGGAGCCGCCTCCGGCTCGTCCCCGCTCCTGCGGTCGATCACCTTGTACCCTTTTTCTTCCCTGTCGTTTGCCATCAGATCGTCACCCTCTGCGTTATTACGACCGGCTCGCCGTCGATCTCCTCGACGTAGAAGCAGTCGGATTCCTTCCAGTGGAGCGTCACGGGCATCTTCACCTTCTCGTCGATCCCCCGTTTCAGGAACCGGGCGCCGTACTTCACGGAGAATCCCGCGCGGGCCAGGGCGGACAGCGCCGCGTCCGACACCTCGAGCGTCTTGCCGTGGGAGGCCATCATCTTCCGGATCGAATCCAGGTAGATGGCGGCGATGCTGCGCACCTCGTCGAACGACAGGGGGGCGAAGACGACGATGTCGTCGAGGCGATTGATGAACTCCGGCGTGAACCGGTTCTCCGCCGCCTTCAGGACCGCCTTGCGGACCGAATCGAACTCGCTCGAGCCCTCGCCGAATCCCATCGGCCGGCTGAGCTTGGAGAGCTCCTCCGCCCCCAGGTTGCTCGTCATGATGATGATCGTGTCGGAGAAGTACACCTTCTTCCCGCGCCCGTCGGTCAGCCACCCCTCGTCGAACGCCTGGAGAAAGAGGTTGTGTACGTAGGTGTCCGCCTTCTCGATCTCGTCGAGCAGGACCACGGTGTACGGGTTGTCCTTCACCTGGTTCGTGAGGATCCCGCCGCGCTCGGACCCGACGATGCCGCGGGGCATGCCGATGAGCTTGTCGACCGCCAGCGCTCCGTCGCGGTACTCGGACATGTCGACGCGGACCATCTGCCGCTCGTCGCCGAACAGGTACTGCGCGAGCGCCTTCGCCATCTCCGTCTTCCCCACGCCCGTGGGGCCGAGGAAGAGGAGCACCCCGTCCGGCCGGTAGATGTTCGCCTTCAGGGGCCCCTTGTTCATCCGGAGCGCCTTGGCGACGGCCGCGACGGCCTCCTTCTGCCCGACCAGCCGCCGGGAGATGTGCTCCTCGATGTCCCGGAAACGGTCGATCACGTCCCGCCGGATGATGTCGGGGGGGGTCTTCGTCTCGGACGAGATCACGTC
>DCUH01000127.1 GCA_002327765.1 bacterium UBA2219
AGCGTGCAGATCGAGTGCGTGATCCCCTCGATGGCGTCCGACAGAGGGTGGGCGAAATCGTACATGGGGTAGAGGCACCAGTCGCCGCCGCGGCGGTAGTGGCTCACGTGGCGGATCCGGTAAAGGAGCGGGTCGCGCAATTTCATGTTCTTCGCCGACATGTCGATGCGGGCGCGCAGGACGTGCGCCCCGTCCGGGAATTCGCCGGCGCGCATTCTCTCGAACAGGTCGAGGTTCTCCTCCACCGGGCGGTCCCGCCAAGGGCTCTCGCGCCCCGGCTCCGTGACGGTCCCGCGGTACTGCCGGATCCGCTCCTCGTCGAGGCTGTCCACGTAGGCCTTGCCGTCGCGGATCAGCCGGACCGCGAGCTCGTAAAGCCGCTCGTAGTAGTCGGAGGCGTAGAACATCTTGTCGCGCCAGTCGAACCCGAGCCAGCGCACGTCGCGCATGATCGACTCGACGTACTTCATGTCCTCGGTCTCCGGGTTCGTGTCGTCCATCCTCAGATGGCAGACCCCGCCGAATTCGTTGGCGATCCCGAAATTGAGGCAGATGGACTTGGCGTGCCCGATGTGAAGGTAGCCGTTGGGCTCCGGAGGGAACCGGGTGACCACCTTCCCGCCGTATAGCCCGGACCGGAGGTCCCGACGGACGATTTCCCTAAGAAAATCGGTTGATTGCTTGCTCTCAGCTTCCCGAGTGTCTGAAGGCGAATCCGGCATCTTCACGAATGGGTCGGCCCGCTTCCCCGACCTTTCCCGTTGAAAGTGAACAATACGAATAACACGACACCGGGATCCTGTCAAAGCGGGGCCGCAACGTCGGTGTTGACCTTTCGTCTCCAAACCAGCGATAATATAAGACTAAATATGCGGCGACGGGGGAGGAATGCGCAAAGCGGCGTTCCAGGGGATTCTGGGGGTTTCCATAGCGGTTTCCGCTATTTCCCTCGGAATCATGCTGACGAGGTTTCTCGCCCTGCGCTCTTATGCGCCGAAAGCCCCCCCGGCCGCCCCCTCCGCCGCATCCCCGCGCACAGCCGCATCCGTATCCCCCGAAAACTGGAAGAATATTTTCGCGCCGTCCGCCGGCATGCAGCTGCCGTCCCGCCTTCCGGCCGTCACGGGCAGGAGCGCGACGGGGGGCGCCCGTTCGAACTACACCCTCCTCGGGACGATCGTGTCGACGCGCCCCGGGGATTCACGGGCCATCCTCTGGGCGGAAGGGATGAAGCTGCCCATGGCGGTCCGGATCGACACCGAGGTGGAGCCGGGCGCGGTGCTCGTTTCCGTCACCCGGGACAGGGCGTGGATCGCCAGGGGCGCGGTCCGGGAAGAGCTGGACCTTCTGCCGGTGGGCTCCCAGGCGCGCGGGCCGGGATCCGGCGCGCCCCCGGCCCCTTCCGCCAGGGGCTCCGCCGCCGGAGCGCGGCAGCCCGCGGCGTCTGGCCCGTCCGATGCGACCCTCCGGGTGGAGCGCCTTGGCGAGAACACCTTCTCCATCGACGAGGCGGGCGTCACACACCTCACGAACAACATCAACCAGTTCATGACGCATGTCCGGCTCGTGCCCTACTTCGAGGGCAACACGTCCGCGGGATACCGGATCGCGGCCATCCGCCCCGGGACCGCCTTCGAAAAGCTCGGCTTCCAGGGAGGAGACGTGCTCCAGCAGGTGAACGGCGTGGGGCTGTCCTCTCCCGAGAAGATGTACACGATCTTCCAGAACCTGAAGGACGAGAAGCAGGTGACCGTGGACATCATCCGCCAAGGGAAAAAGAGCACGCTCAAGTACGAAATCCGATGAGCAGGGAGACCCCCATGCGAATAACGGCCATGCTGTCCGCGGCGATGATCCTGCTTGCGGCCTCCGCCGCGCCCGCCGCGGACAAGAGGCTGATCCACGAAGCCCCGCCGCAGGAAGCCGCCGCGGGGGAAACGCCGCCGGTCTCCGCCCCGCCGCCGCCTCCGGCGCCGCGGCAGCCCGCGGTCCAGCCGCCCCCGCCGGCGATCCAGGCCCCGCAGAAGCCGCGCGCCGGCGGCCCGGTGTACCTGTCGCTGGATTTCACGGACGTGGACCTTCCCGTGCTGATCAAGTTCATGAGCGAGCAGACCCGGAAAAACTTCATCTTCGACGAGCGGGTCCAGGGCAAGGTCACGATCGTCTCCCCCCGGAAAATGACCGAGGAGGAAGCGTACAACGTCTTCCTTTCCGTCCTCCAGGCCAAGGGGTTCGCCACCGTCATGGTAGGCAACTCGATCAGGATCGTCCCGGCGCGCGAAGTGCGGCAGGAGCCGATCCCCATGTCGGGCCGGGGGAAGGGCGCGGCCCACGCCGGAGAGTTCGTCACCCGTCTCGTGCCGCTCCAGCACGCGGAGAGCCAGGAGATCGTGCAGCTCCTGACCCCGCTCCTCTCAAAGGACGGGATGATCTCCGCTTTCCAGTCCTCGAACACGATCCTCCTGATCGACTCCCGGTCCAACATCGACCGGCTCCTCGGTATCCTCCGATCGATCGACGTGGAAAGCCCCGGCGACCTGAAGATCTTCCGGCTGACCTACGCGGCGGCGCCGGACCTCGCCAAGACGCTCGAGCAGCTGTTCCAGACCGGAGCGGCAGCCGCCGGCGCGCCCGCGGCCCGCGCGGGCGCCCGCAAGTTCGCCGCCGGGCGCGGAACGGTCGTCAAGTTCATCCCGGAGCCGCGGACGAACAGCCTGATCGTCATCGCCCCGCCGGAAACCCTCCAGGAGGTGGCCGAGCTCGTCGCGAAGCTCGACGTCGGCATCCCCTCCGGCGGCGGGAAGATCAACGTCTACTACCTCGAGAACGCGGACGCCGAAGAGACGGCCAAGGTCCTCTCCGCCCTGTCCGCCACCGGCGCGCCGGGGCAGGCTGCGGCGTCCCAGCCGCGGGCCCCCGGCCAGGCCGCCTCCTCCCAGACCCTCCGCAGCATCATCTCGGCCGATCTGGAGGGCGGCGTGAAGGTCACCGCGGACAAGGCCACCAACTCCCTCGTCGTCGTGGCTTCTCCCAACGACTACGAGACACTGCTCGCGGTCATCCGGAAACTCGATATCCGCAGGCGGCAGGTGTTCGTCGAGGCGGCGATCCTCGAGATCGACCTCGACAAGTCGCGCCAGCTCGGGGTGGAGTGGCGCGCGGCGGGGGAAGTGAGCAACGGCAGCGGGGCGATCATCGGCGGCACGAACTTCGGCTTCCCCGGCGGCATCAACGAACTGCTGACGAACATCGCCGCCGGCGGCAGCCCGATGCTCTTCTCCGGCACCGGACTCCTCGCGGGGGGGATCGGGGGCTCCGTCAAGCTGCCGGACGGCACCGAGGTCCCCGCGATCGCGGCGATCCTGAGGGCGGCGAAGAGCCGCAACGACCTCAAGATCCTCTCCTCCCCCCACCTGCTCACGCAGAACAACAAGGAGGCGGAGATCATCGTCGGCGAGAACGTGCCTTTCATAACGAGCACCTCGCGCGACTCGACGAACCTCGCCAACGTCATCAACACCGTCGAGCGGAAGGACGTCGGCATCACGCTCAAGATCACCCCCCAGATCCACGAGAGCGAATTCTTGAGCCTCGACATCTACCAGGAGTCCTCGGCGATCAAGGACACCACCGAGAGCACGACGGTCGGACCGACGACGACGAAGCGCTCCGCCCGGACCACGGTCCTCGTGAAGAGCGGCGACACGGTGATGATCGGGGGCATCACGCAGGAGACGGAGCTCGTGGCCGAGAGCAAAGTCCCCCTTCTGGGGGACATCCCGCTCCTCGGGTGGCTCTTCAAATACAATTCGAAGCAGAAGAAACGGACGAACCTCGTGATCCTGCTCACGCCCCACATCGTCCAGGAGCCGGGGACGTATTCGAAGAAGCTCGGGGAACGGCAGCGGACGCTCATGGCGCCGTTCGACCAGGATCAGGAGGCGATCAAGCGTGCCACCGAGCCGCTGATCGGAGGAGAAAAGCAGTGAACGCTCCCTCTCCCACCGGCGGTGCCGCTCCCGGGGAATTCCTCCCCGAGACGCCGCTGGTCTCGAGGATCCCGATCGGGTACTCCCGGAGGCACCTGCTCCTGCCGTGCCGGACCGCTTCCGGGGAGCTCGTCCTGCTCTCGGGGAACCCGGGGGCGAGGGAGGCGATCGACGAGATGCGGTTCCTCTCCGGCCCGGTCCGCATCGTCCCCGCGCCGCCGGAGGAGGTCCTCTCCAGGATAGACGCGGCGTACGAGCGCGCCCACGCGCCCGAGCGCGACATCGCCGAGGGGCTCGACGCGGAGTGGGACCTCGACGTGGCCGCCGCCATCGAGGAAACGAAGGACCTGCTCGACTCTCCCGACGAGGCGCCGGTCATCCGGTTCGTCCACTCTGTGCTGTTCCGGGCGATCCGCGAGCGCTCCAGCGACATTCACTTCGAGCCGTACGAGAAGGAGCTCGTCGTGCGCAACCGGGTGGACGGGATCCTCTACCCGATGGTGTCCGCGCCCAGGAAATGGCACGCCCCCGCGGTCTCCCGCATCAAGGTCATGGCCGGGCTCGACATCGGCGAGCGGCGCCTGCCGCAGGACGGGCGGATCCGCATCCGCCTCGGGGGCAAGGAGATCGACATCCGCGTCTCCACGGTGCCCACGGCGTTCGGCGAGCGGGCCGTGCTGCGCATCCTGGACCGCTCCAGCATCCTCCTCGGGCTGCCCGACCTCGGGATGGAGCCCGCGGACCTGGCGCAGATGGAGCGGTTCCTCTCCCGGTCGAGCGGCATCCTCCTCGTCACCGGCCCGACGGGCTCCGGCAAGACGACGACGCTGTACGCCGCGCTGCAGCGGCTCGACTCCGGCACCAAGAACATCATCACCATCGAGGACCCCGTCGAGTACCAGATCCGCGGGATCGGGCAGATCCAGGTCAACCCGAAGATCCACCTGACGTTCGCCGGCGGGCTCCGGTCGATTTTGCGGCAGGACCCCGACATCATCATGGTCGGCGAGATCCGCGACCAGGAGACCGCCGAGATCGCCATCCAGGCCTCGCTCACCGGCCACCTCGTCCTCTCGACGCTGCACACCAACGATTCCGCCAGCGCCGTTACGCGGCTGGTCGACATGGGGATCGAGCCGTTCCTCGTCGCCTCCTCCGTCTGCGGCGTGATGGCCCAGCGGCTCGTGCGGCGCCTCTGCCCCGAATGCAAGGTCCCCTACGCGCCCCGGGAGGAGGAACTGCGCGGTCTCGGGCTCCCGGCCGGCACAAAGGGCCCTTTCCACCGGCCCCTCGGGTGCCCGAAGTGCGCCAACACCGGATATTCCGGCCGCACCGGCCTGTACGAGATCCTCCCCGCCGACGAGGCGATCCGGTCGCTCATCCTGACACGCTCCGACGCGGACGGCATAAAGGCACTCGCCGTCTCCCGGGGAATGCGGACGATCCTTTCTGCGGGGGCGGAGAAGGTCGCCGCCGGGACGACCTCGGTGGAGGAGGTCCTCCGGGTCACCCAGGAGGATTAGGAGCCACTTGCCGACCTACCGCTACAAGGGGATCTCCAGGGCGGGCCAGACGGTCAGGGGGGCCGTGGAGGCGGAGAACCCGTCCCAGGCCCGCAGGAAACTGCACGCGGACGGGGTGTTCCCGGAAAAGCTTTCCGAGGATGCGGGCGTCGGGGGCGGCGTATCGCTTCCCTCCCTCCTTGGGCGGCAGGAGTTCCTCCCGCTTTTCACGCGGCAGCTCGCCACGCTGTCCGGCGCGGGCGTCCCGCTGGCGGGCGCGCTGAAGTCGGTGGCGCCCCAGGTGGACGACCCGGCCAGCCGGAAGATCCTCGAGGAGATCCGGGAGGCGATCCACGGCGGGGCGACGTTCGCGCGGGCGGTCGAGGCGCACGTCGGGACGTTCCCCGAGCTGTACGCCAGCATGGTCCGCGCGGGCGAGGAGAGCGGGACGCTCCCGCTTTCCCTCTCGCGCCTCGCCGACCACCTGGAGAAGCAGGCAAAGACGAAGAACCGCGTCCGGTCCGCCCTGACCTATCCCGTCCTGATGGCCGTCGTGGCGAGCCTCGTCGTGGTCTTCCTGCTCACCTTCGTCGTCCCGAAGATCGTCGGCATCTTCGCGCATCTCGGCAAGGCGCTCCCGCTTCCCACCAGGATCCTGATCGCGATCACCGACTTTCTGTCCGCGGGCTGGTGGGCGCTGCTCCTGGCGGCCGGGGCCGCGGCGCTCCTCGCCAGGAAGCGCCTCAACACGGAGCGGGGCCGGCGGGCGCGCGACGCCGCGTACCTCAAGCTTCCGCTGGTGGGGCGGCTCGCTCACCTCTCCGCCATGTCGCGCTTCGCCCGAACCCTATCCACGCTCGTTGCGGGGGGGATACCCGTGGACCGGGCCTTGAGGATCGTCGCCCCCGTCGTCGGCAACATCGTGATCGCGGAGAAGATCACGGCGGCCGCCGACCGGGTCGTGGAGGGCGCCACGCTGTCCGAAGCGCTTCGCGCCCACCCGGAGATCCCCGGGACGCTCGTCCAGATGGTCGCGGTCGGCGAGGACAGCGGCACGCTGGGGGACATGCTCGCGCGGGCGGCGGACGCGATGGACGAGGAAATCGAGGCGCGGCTCTCCCGCCTCCTCTCCCTCCTCGAGCCGCTGATCATCCTCGTGATGGGCGCGGTCGTCGCCTTCATCGTCGTGTCGGTGCTGCTGCCGCTCCTGGATATATCGAACATCGTCCAATAGGAGGTTCCCCATGAAAGGCCGAAGGCGCCCGGAGAGGCGGTTGCGCGACCGGGCGGGATTCACGCTCATCGAGATCATGGTGGTCATCGTCATCCTCGGGCTGCTCGCCGCCCTCGTGGTCCCCAAGCTGATCGGGCGCACGGAGGAGGCGAAGAAGACACAGGCGCGCGTCCAGATCAAGCACGTCGAGCAGGCCCTGAACCTGTTCAAGCTCGACAACGGCTTCTACCCGACCACCGACCAGGGGCTCGAGGCGCTGGTCCGTATCCCGGAATCCGGCCGCATCCCGAAGAACTACAGGAAGGACGGGTACATCGACCGGGTCCCGAAGGACCCCTGGGGCGAGCCGTACGTGTACGTCAGCCCGGGACAGCACGGCGACTACGACATCAGCTCCTTCGGGGCGGACGGCGTGGAAGGCGGCGAAGGAGAGGATGCGGACATCAACTCCTGGGACGCGCAGTAGTCCCGGATTCACGCTGGTCGAGCTGTCCGTCGTCCTCTTCGTGCTCGGCCTGATCCTCTGGACCGTCGCCCCGCGCCTGTCGCGCGTCGGCGAGCCGGGACGGGACGCCGTGTTCCGCGATCTCTCCGCGGGATCGGAGGCGGCGTTCGACGTCTCCCTGTTCGAGAAGAGCGAAACCCGCCTCGTCCTCTCCCCCTCCGCGGGCACGTACGAGTTCCTGCGCCGCGACCGTCCCGTCGACGCCCCGTCGTCCCGCCGGGAGTTCGGCTCCCGGCTGCGCGTTACCGGCATCCTCGTCGAGGGGGAGGAGCGGCCGCTGGACATCCCGACGGAGATCCGGTACCTCCCGGGCGGGCGGGTCCCGGCCGCGCGGATCTTCATCGAGGACCGGGGCGACGCGCCGGGGCCGAGCCGATGGACCCTGCGCCTCAATCCCTTTGACGGCTCGATAAAGGTGCTGGAAGGGACGGTCGCGGAAGATGGGTGACCGGAACGGGTTCACCCTCATCGAGGTGCTGGTGTCGCTGTCGATCCTGGCGGCCACGCTCCTCCTCTCCTACCGGGTCATCTCCGGCGCGATCTCGGCCGCGGACCGCTCGGAGCGGTGGACCGCCGCCGCCTTCCTCGCCGAATCGATGGTCCTCGACGCCGTCGGCGAATTCCCGGAGACGACGGAGACCCGCGGGAAATTCCCGCCCCCGAACGACTCCTATTCCTGGACGCGCGCGGTCCGCCCCGCCTCGCACGCCGACGCTCGAGAGGTCGAGGTCGTCGTCCTGTGGTCCTCGGGAGGCCGCGAGGAGCGGGTGTCCGTCACCGGGCTCGCGGTGAAGCGATGACCGGCGCCCGCAGGCGGGGGTTCACGCTCGTCGAGATCCTCCTTGCCCTGGCCATCCTCTCGGTGATCCTTCTGCTCCTGCTCTCCGCGTTCACCGGAGCGGCCAGGACGCGCGAGGCCCTCACGGAGCGGTCGCGGGCCTTCCGGCAGGTCCGCGTCGCCTTCGACCGGATCGGGACCGACCTTCAGGGGGCTTTCTCCTCGTCGATCCGGGAGTCCTCCGCCCTCACGTTGAGGGAGGACACCCTCGCCGGGAACCCGGCGGCGACCCTGGTGTTCACCGCGTTCACGCTCCCCGAGATCGGCACGGGGCGCCCGCCGGCGAGCGTGGTGAAGATCAAGTACTTCCCGAAGGTCGGGGCGGACGGCGCGACCATCGAGCTGCGCCGGGAGCAGGCCGACCTCCCGTTCGTCGAGAACCGGATCCCCCTCCGGGAAGCGACGCTCGCGGAAGGGCTGAAAGGGTTCCGGGTGGAGCTGTACGACGGGAGCGAGTGGCACAAGGAATGGCCCGCCCCCGGCAAGGCGAAAACGGCGCTGCCGAAGAAGGCCGCCGTCATGATGACCGGCCCCTACGGGGAGACGTACCGCCGCGAGATCCCCTTGCCGCTGTCCGGACGCGAAACGGTCCTGACCTGGTCCGGCCGGCGGGCGGGGAACGCCGAATGAAGCGGCCGCGCGCCGGAGAGCGGGGCGTTGCCCTCCTCGCCACCCTGCTCGTCCTCGTCCTGGTCGTCGCGCTCGCGAACGAGATATTCCGCCTGGGGGCGAGGGCCTCGCAGACCGGCGCCTACGGGAGGGACTCGGTCCGCGCCGCGCTTCTGGCGGAGGCCGGCACCGGGGCCCTGCGCATCGCCCTGCGCGAGGACGCGAAGGACAACAAGATCGACACCCTGGACGAGTTCTGGTCCCGGCAGGCGCCCCCCTTCGACCTGGGCGACGGCACGGTCACGGTCTTCGTCGAGGACGAGGAGCGGAAGATCAACCTCAACCGGCTCGTGATGCCGAACGGGAACGCCCCGGACGACCAGCGGCTCGCCGTGTTCCGCGCCTTCCTCGAGCAGCGGGGCATCGATGCCTCGCTGGCCGACGCCTTCGTCGACTGGCTGGACAACGACGACACCCCCCGTGTCGGCGGCGCGGAAAGCCCCTATTACCTGTCGCTCCCCCGGCCGTACGCCGCAAAGAACGACCTGTTCGACACGCTGGAGGAGATCCTGCTCGTGCGCGGCGTGACCCCGGAGATCTACGAGAAGATCCGCCCCTTCGTGACGATCACCTCCAACGGCAAGGTGAACCTCAACACCGCCCCGAAGGAGGTGCTCACCGCCCTGTCCGCGGGAACGGACGCGGCGGAAGCCGGGGCGATCGACAACGCGGCGGCGGACCGGCTCATCCGGTACCGCGCCGAGCAGCCCTTCCGGAGGGTCCCGGATATCGGCAACGTGTCGCCCTTCTTCAGGAACCTCCATTCGAAGACGCTCTTCGGCTCCCTGGTCGACGTGAAGTCCGACTACTTCCACGTCCGTTCCACCGGCGACGTCGGCGGCACGCTGCGCACGATCGACGCCATCGGATTCCGCACTGGAAATAATGTATTATGGTATTTTTGGCGTTTGGAATAAGTCCCCAGAACCGACTGGAGAAAACCGCATGAAGCCGTCCCGAATCCCCGTCCTCCCGATCGTCCTTTCCATCCTCATCCTCGCGGCGAGCGCGAACGCGGCGGTGATCCTGCCCGTCAACGGGGCAGGCACGGGGGTCTTCACGTTCGACCAGCCTTCGGTCGCCGTCTACAGGACGGCCGTCCACGTCGCCTTCATCGGGGACGCCGAGGGCGACAACACGTTCAAGCTCTACTACGCCGCCGTGAACGGGTCGGCGAACTTCCAATCCTCGGGCACCACGCTGGCCGACGTCCTCCTCACGCCGGCCGTCGCCATCGACAACGGGGCCGTATACGACGACGTCCGCCACCCGCAGATCGCCGCGTGGGACGCGAACCGGCTGGTCGTCGTCTTCCAGGCGGTCCCGGCCGGCACCGGGGCAGGGAACTACAAGCTGTTCCTCGCGGACATCCGCATCCGCAACAACGCCGTCGTCTCGCACACCGTGCGCGAGATCGTCGATTCGTCTTCCGCCCGGCTCGCCGGAATCCTCGTCGACCCCTCCTTCCAGATCGCGACCTCCGACGCCACCCTCCGCGTCGCCTATTCGGACGCATCGACAGAATATTCCAACGTGTACTTCGCCCGGGTCGCGGTCGACAACGCCTCCGTCGTCGGGGGGCCCATCCAGCTCTCCTTCCTGGCCAGCAGCCGGGGGGTCAAGCCGCTTCCCCGCCTGGCGGTCGACGATTTCGGCTACAGCCACGTGGTGTGGGCGGCGAACAACACCGACAACACGCCGACCGGAATCTACTACTCCATGGTCCGAAGGAACTCCTCCGGCGCCCCGGACAACGTGGGGATCGGCCCGACGCAGGTCATCTACGGCTATTTCCGCTGGGGGTTCCCCTCGGTCGTCGCCACCGCGACGAACAGCGTCTACGTCTTCGCCGCCCACCAGCCGTACGGGCTGCCCGGGACCGCGGGGGCGCTAGGATTCACCCGGATCGACCCCACCGCCGTGACGCAAGACGGGCAACCGGTGAACTCCGGCAACCAGGCGGTGCTGAGCTTCTTCTTCCTCTCCCGGCCGGGAGGGCTGGTGGCTTCCGGCACCTTCGACACGTACCGGCCGGACGTGTTCTTCGACAGGTCGGAAGGGTACTTCCATATCGCCGGGTACGGCTACCGCAGCACCGTATCCCCCTACCAGGGGACGCCGGGAAGGTTCTATGCGATATCGCTCGAAGAGATGATCGACCCGTACTCCGTCTCTTCCTCGCCCGAACTCATCCTTTACCCCGTGCCGGTGGGGACCGGCGACCTTTCGTTCGGGATGCAAATCGCCGGGGACTACACCCGGGCCGCGTTCGCGAGCTTCAACCTGAAGGCGGTCCATTTCTGGTCCGGGCCCGACAACACCACCCCCGGTGCCAGCAACCTCTACATGACCTCCACAGACGACGCGGACATCTCCTCGGGAGACAGCTCGGGCTGCTCCGTGGCTAAGACCCGCCGCAACGGCGACGCTGGCCGGATCCCCGGCGCGCTCCTCCTGTTCCTGCCGGCGGCCGTCCTCCTGTTCCTGAAAGCGGCGAGGAGGTTCCTTGCGCGGCGGTAGCCGCACTTCTCCCCGGCGGCTGGCCGCATACGCTCTGGGCGCCGCCCTCTTCGCCGGCGGGTTCCTGCTGACGGTGGCGCTCACCCTGCCCGGCGAGACCGTGCTCGGCCTGATCGCCCCCTCCCTTGAATCGCGCGGCGTGCGCCTCACGGCCCAAAACGCCCGACTCGTCTTCCCCCTCGGCATCCGCCTCGAGGGTGCGGCGGTCGCCCTCGGGAGCGGCCGCCCGATCGACCTGGGAGAGGTCACCGCGACCTGGGAATGGACCGGGCTGTTCCGGTGGCTCCCGTCGCACCTGCGGGCCGTCCGGGGCGTATCCGTCGCGGACGTCCGCCTCTCCCCCGCCTTCTGGAACCCCGGCCAGGGCCTGGCGACCTTCTCCCGCATCTCTTCCGAGGATTTCCCGATCCCGGCGCTCGGCGCCTCCGGCGCCGCACTTTCCGTGCGGCAGGCCGAGGTGCGCTGGCGCGGCGAAGGCAAGGACCTTTCCGCGTCCGGATCCGGCGAGTTCGACTACCTGAAGATCCCCGTGCCCGCGCAGGGCTCCCCCATCCGGGAGGCCCGGATCGACAACGCGGCGCTTTCCTTTGTTGTCCGGGGGAACATGCTGCGCGTCCCCCGGCTCCAGGGCAGCTACGAGGGCTCACGGGTCGAGGGCACGGGGGAGATCGCGCGCTTCCTGACCCCGGGGGCGGCCACCGTCACGTTTCACCTCTCGATCCGGAACCCTTACGAGGGGCGGGTCGGGACGCTCTTCGACATGCTGGCGAAAAACGCAAAGAATGCTAATCTGAGGATCGTCGGGGCGCTGGCCGCCCCGAAGGCGGAGATCGAGCTCTTCTGACGCAAGAGGCGCCATGACGACCATCGGGATCGCGGTTTCCAGTGACAAGCTGCACGCCGTCTTGCTCGACGGAGCGCCCCCATCTCCGCAGGTCGTCGCGGCCGTTTCCGTCGCCTGCCGCGAGCCGTTCGGGGGGCCGGGCGACCCGGTGTCGCTGGCCGCGGAGCTGCGCGGCGCCGTCCCCGTGAGTGCGCTCCCCGGGGCGGTCATCACGATGCCTCCCCCCCTCACCTACCTCCGGCAGGCGAAGCTGCCGGTTTCGGACCTCGCGCGTGCTCGGGCCATCCACCTCGCCGAGCTCGAGGGAAACCTTCCGATCGAGGACGCCGAGATCCTGTCCGACCTGTTGCCCGCCTCGCCGGAAAGTCCCGAAACGTTCGTCGCGGTCGCCTCGTCGCGCTCCCTTGTAGAGAGGACGGTCGAGGCGTTCCAGGCCGCCGGCATCCGGGTCGACCAGGTCGTCACCGACCACGCCGCCCTGCTGTATGCCGCTTCCGGCAAGGTCCCCGGGGGGGCACTGCTCCTCGCCGCCGTCCCCGACATCCTCCTCATGAAGGTCTCCGGCGGCGGCGTGGGCGCTGTGCGCCAGTTCCCAGCCGTCCTCGCCGACACCCCCGCGGAGATCCTTTCCGCCGTGAGCGAGATGTCGGGCGGGGAGGTTCCGGCCTTCTCGATCGGCGACCTGCCCGCCACCCTCGCGGGCGCCGTCCCCGGCCTCTCGCCGATCCCGCTGCCCGAGGGGATCTCCGCCTCCCACCTGTCGGCGTACGGCGCCGCGCTGGCCCCCTTCCTGCCGAAGGCCGCCGGCGGCTTCTCGCTCCGCACGTCGGCGGAGGCCGCCGCGGACCGGGTGCGCTCGTCCCGCAGGGTGCGTGTCGCCGCGGCCGCCGCGGCCGTGGCGGCCGCGCTCGCCGTCGGTGCGCTCCAGTTCTCGGTCTGGACGAGCGCCGGGAAAGTCGCCAAGGCGCGCGCGCAGGTCCGCAGGGAATTCTCGGAAGCAGCGCCCGACGTGCGGCTGCGCGAGGCGACGGCGGGTGTGCAGATCCGCGAAAAGCTCGCTTCCGTGAAACGCCTCCAGAAGGAGCTGGGCACCGACGCCCCGCCGGTCGTGGAGCTCCTGTCGACCGCCTCCGCCGCGCTTCCCCAGGGGCAGATCTCCGTGCGGGAGGCGTCGGTCGAAGGGGGACGCATGCGAATCGTCGGCGAGGCGAAGGAGGCGGGCCTCGTGGAATCGTACCGCGCGGGGCTTTCCTCCGCCTTCGGCCGCGACTACGCCGTCACGCTGCAGGGCTCCGAGGGCAGCGCCTCGGGCGCCGCCGTCAAGTTCACGATCCTCGTCGAGAAGAGGGAGGCGCAGCGTGCTTCTTGAGAGGGAGAAGCGGGTCCTCGCGATCGGCGGCGCCGCCGCCGCGGTCCTGCTGGTCGTGGCGTTCCTGGTCTTCCCGGCCCTTTCGCGCCTCAAGTCGCTCGCCCGCGCAACGAAGACCGCGGAAAGCGAGCTGGCCGAGGTACGCCGGGCGCGGCCGGAGCTCGAGCGGCTGCGGCGCGACGCCGCTGCGCGGTCCGCGGCCGTCAACGCGGCGGCCGACCTGAAGGAATCCCCCGTGGCTCGTCTCACCGCCATCCTCCAGGACGGCGGGATCCCGCAGTCCGCGGTAAGCCTCAAGTCCGGCGGCGGGCGCGACGGCGACACGTTCCGCGAGGAGTCTTTCGAAGTCCGTATGGAGAACCTCACGTACCTCGAGGCCGTGAACGCCCTGCGAAAGCTTTCGGGCAAGGACCTGCCCGTGGTAGTCCGCTCGGCGCTGCTGAAGAGCCGGTACGACGACCCGCGGTACCTGGACGTGACGCTCAATGTCGGCTACCTGTCCCCTAAACAGCCGTAGGGGCCGCTTCCCCTGCCTGCTCCCCCTCCTCCTCGCGGCCGCGCTCCTCGCGGGGTGCGCGGGCGCGACGCCGCCCGTCCTCGACCGGCCCCAGGAAGACCTGCTGGCAGCCAAGGCGGACAAGCGCCTCGCAGCCGAGGTGCGGAAGGGGGAGCGCGATGCGTTCGCCCTCATCGCCGTGTTCCGCAGGGACGTCTTCCTCGGGCAATCCTACATGCTCGAACGATCGTCCATCCCGATCCTCGACGAACTGGGGAACGCCGCCCTCCTTCTGGTCCGCCCGACGGAAGTCCTCCCGCTGCTCTCGGACCCGTCCGTCGTGAAGGCCGCCTGGTTCGGCCCGCAGGGGAGGCTGGCGCGGCTGGACCCCTCGCTCGAGCTCGATCTGCTCGACCGGTTCGGAAAGGGCACGGAAGGGAAAGAACGTCTGATCCTCGCCCGGTACCGGTCGGTCCCGGAAGCGAAGGAAGTGAAGGCGGCGGAAAGCGCGGGCTTCAAGGTGGTTTCCCGGACAGGGCCGAACCTGGTGCTTTCAGGGCCGATATCCGGCATACCCGCCCTGCTGACCGACGAGTGGGTCGTCTATCTCGAAAAAGGATTCCTTCCTTAAATCACGGTGGCATCCCCCTTGCTAAATATAGGCGAACCGTCAAGGAGGGGGCGATGACGCAACAGTGCGGACCGGGGGCGAGGCTGTCCGTTTCCATCACGGACGGGATGACGGTGGAAGTCCGCCTGGGACTGAAGGAAACCCGCATCGGCCGCGGGCACGAGGCCGATCTCCAGCTCCCCGACCGTTCCGTCTCCCGGATCCACGCGCGGATCTACCGCGTCGGAAACCGCTATTTCCTAGCCGACCTCGGCAGCCGCAACGGCACGTTCGCCAACGGGAAGCCGGTGTCGCAGCTCCCGCTGGACGACGGGCAGGTCTTCCAGGTGGGCCCATACCGGATACATTTCCTGTGGCCCGAAGGGACGTCCCCGTCGGGAGAGGAACCCACGGTGGATCCCGGGGCATCGGCCGCCCCTTCCGGAGTTTCCTCCGCGGCATCCCCCGCCGCCTCTCCCGCTGCTGCTCAGCACGGAAAACCGGCTTCCCCGCCCCCCTCTTCCCGGCGTTCCAAGGCTTCGCCCGAGCCCGCCCCTTTCGGGATGGTAGGCGGCAGCCCGCCGCTGCGAAAGCTGGTCGAGACGGTTCGCCGGGTCGGCCCTTCCGACGCGGCGGTCCTCATCGAGGGGGAGACCGGCAGCGGCAAGGAGCTGGTGGCNNCCGAGCTGATCGAAAGCGAGCTGTTCGGCCATGAGCGCGGCTCCTTCACCGGCGCCACGGCGCAGCGCCGGGGCGCCTTCGAGCTGGCCCACAACGGAACCATTTTCCTCGATGAAATCGGCGAGTTGCCCTACACACTTCAACCGAAGCTTCTGCGCGCACTCGAGCAGCGGGAGATCAAGCGGGTCGGCGGCAACGAGACGCTGCCGGCCGACGCGCGCGTACTGGCGGCCACGAACCGGAACCTGAAGGAAGAGGTGGCGAAGAAGGCGTTCCGCGAAGACCTCTACTTCCGGGTGGGCGCCATCCGCGTCGAGGTGCCTCCCCTGCGCGACCGCCGCGAGGACATCGCGCCACTGGCGCGGCACTTCCTTTCGCTTTTGGGCGCCCGCTCCCCCCGCCCCCTCCCGCCGATCTCCCCCGCCGCGGTCGACGCCCTCGTCTCCCACGACTGGCCGGGCAACGTGCGGGAGCTGCGCAACGCCGTCCAGCGGGCGGTCGTCCTGGCCGAAGGGACGGAGCTGTCCGCAGCCGACTTCTCCTTCCTCCGGGAATCCTCCTCGCCCTCCTCCGAAACGGAGATGCCGGAAGGGCTGACGCGCTGGGAGCAGGCGGAACGCACCAACATCCTCGCCGAACTCTCCCGCCAGGGAGGCAACAAGACGCGCACCGCGCGCGTGCTCGGGATCGCCAAGTCCACGCTGTTCGAGAAGCTTAAGAAGTACGGGATCGGGAACCAGGAGACCGACCGGTAACCGGACTGCCGGTCCGGATTTCGAACCTGTTCGGAGCCTCTTTACCGCCTCTTCCACTTTCCTCACGACAACTGGTTCTTCCGACGACTGTTTTCGTCCCGCACTTCCATTCGCGTCAGGCATCCGTATTGCAGGCCGTCTTCCTCATCCAAACCGCAGAAGGAGGAAGCTCGATGAAAACGACTCACTTGAAGAACCGCAAGGGGCAGGGATTGACGGAGTACATCGTCATCACGGCGCTCGTGGCGGTGGCGGCGATCGGGATCGTAAACATCTTCGGCAACCAGTTGAGAAACCAGTTCCACACCATCGTTTCGGCCATGTCCGGCAGCACAGACGCCAAAGTCACGTCGCTGGCCGGGAAAGCCCAAAAGGAAGCCAACCAGAAGAACCTGTCCAATTATGCCGAGTCCAAGTAACCGGGGGACGGCCATGCTCGAATTCTTTCTGGCGGGCATCCCGCTGCTCCTCTTCATCATGGCGATCCTGCAGCTCTCCCTGCTGTGGATGGGCAAGGGGACCGTGGACGCCGCGGCCCATCTCGCCGCCAGGAAATTCGCGCGGGCCGCCCGGGTCGACTTCCGCAGCGCCAGGCAGGAGGCGTTCCTCGAAGCGTACCGGACCTGCCGGAACCGGCCCGGGGGATCCCTTTCGTCCGCGGCCCTGACCACGCTGGAGATCACGTCCGACGGGGAACGGCGAACCGAGCGGGCCGACGCCGGCGACGCCCTGTGCGTCCGGCTTTCCCACGGTGTTGAACTGGTCGTCCCGTGGATCGACCGGATCCTTTATTCCCTGTCCCCGGGTCGCAAGTTCCGGCTCGGGGACAGGTACTACCTCATGCTGCAGTCCGACCGGTGGGTGACGGTGGAATAGCGATGATCGGATACTTCTCCCGACAGGCGCTTCATGCGCGAAACGGCAATCCCGGCCAGGCGACCACCCTCTTCCTGGTCGTCGCAAGCACGCTGATGGCCATGGTTTTCGTGTCGATTGCGCTGCACAACATCTGCGTCGACCGTGTCGCCTGCGCCAACGCCGTCGATGCCATCGCCCTGAATGCCGCCAGCTGGGAAGCCCGGTGCCTGAACATGATCGCTGCGCTGAACGACGGCGTGGCGCAGTGCCTTCGAGTGATCCGCTGGACCTGCGTCGTTTGGGCCGCCCTGGCGGTCGCCGCGGCGTTCGGTGTCGGGCTTCCGGCGTTTCTCGAATACACGAAGTACGCCCGGAAGCTGATCTCAGGCTATTGGAAGACCGCGAACCAACTCGTGGAGTGGAGCGAAAAGATTCGCAAGGCGGCTCCGTACCTCGTGCTGGGCGAAACGGTCGCGCTGGCGAAGAAACGGGACGTCATCGGCGTGCTGTTCCCCGCGATTCCGGGAGGACCTCACGACGGAAGGAACACGCTCGAGCTTCACCTCGAACCCGGCCCTCCCGTGACCCTTATGGACGCCATCGCCCCCATCACGTCCGCATTGAAGCGGATCAAGAAGGTCCGCATTCTCAAGGGGGCCGCCAGGAAGGTGGCATCCTTCCTGGAAGAAGCGCTGGGCGCGATCCTGGGCGGCGGGAAAGGTTCCCTTCGGATGCTGGTGCCTGAGCCGGATTTCCCCCGGCGGCAATTCGTCCGTTTCGCGGGAAGCCGGACGGTCCCTCGCCTGCCGATTCCGCTTCTTGGACAAAAGGGAAACGGGCGGGTCTTCGCCGATGCTCAGGCGGAACCGTATGGCGGCGATTCCGCGAAGATGACCTGGAAATCCCGATTAACCGGCTGGAGGGACAAATGAAACCGTCCACGCGCGCGTCCTGCGGCCAGTCCATCCTGGAAACCGTCCTCCTGCTTCCCCTGCTGCTGGTCCTGCTGGCAGGCGGTTACTGGTCGTTCCGCAACCTTTCCCTGGCCGGCGCGTCGGAGTCGGCTGCCCACGCGCATCTCCTGCGGACGGGAAGGCGCCTTCCGTCCATCGAGCTCCGCCTGGCCAGAACGATCCGCCCGGAAGACAACACGGTGGTTCTCCGCGGCGGGAGCGATCCCTTGTCGGCTGGTCTTCCGCTGTTCGGGGGTATGGCGGGCAACACCGTAACATCGGTGACGGCAGCATGCAGGAAGGAACAGGCAGGGGCGTTCATCGGCCTCCCGGCACACGACGTCCGCCGCGAGGCAGAAGGCGCCGTGGACTGCTGGGGGAAGGACACGAAATCCGGGTCGATCATCCGCGGCACCGTCAACGCGATCCTTCTTACGGGAGCAATCCGATGAAGTCGAAAGGACTGCTTATATCTATGGCGGTGGCCGCGATTCTCCTGTCGCTCGTCTTTTCCGGGACCGGTGATGCCGTGAAAACGGATCCCGCCGCCACAACCGTGGTGGAAATCGACGGGATGAAGTACGTCGCCGGCAGCGCCGCCGATGCGGCATCCCTCCTCCGCGAATTGGCGCGGCTCGGAGTGCGGCCCCCCGATCCGGCCTTCATCCCGGGACCGCAACGCGATTCGCACCCGGTGTTTTCCGAAAAACTTGCCGGTTCCGGTCAGGCGTCTTCCGCGGACGCCCCGGAAGTCCCCAAAGGGCTGTCCCCGGATCACACGCTCCGGATGTCGGGAGGCGGCGGCACGGTAGAGCTGGTTTTCGGAAGGACGGAAACCGGAAGGGAGGCCGCATTCTCCCGCCTTGCGGCCAATGGCTGGGTTCCGCTTTCCGTCGATGGAAACGTCCGGGCTCCGCGCATGCTGCAGCAGGTCCGGGGAAAGGAGACCGCCGTTGTTTGCCTGGATGAAAATGAAGGCACCTTCCTTCTTTTCCGGAAGATGGGGCGGTAGATTCCGGGAGCTTCTCCCCATGGGTGTCGGGCTGTTGCTCATGGGACTGGCCCTGGCCGCCGCGGGAAAACGGATCGCCGCAGTGGAAGAGGACATCCGCCGGCGCAACAACCCGGTCGATGTGGTCGTCGCATCGGGCCCGATCGAGGCGGGGGAAGAATTCACGCCCGAAAACCTGGCAAAGAAGAGCGTGCCCGCCTCCGGCACCGGAAAGAGAAACGTTCCCGCCGGAGATTTCGAGCTCCTGCTCGGTTCGAAAGCGAAAAGCCGGGTCGACCCAGGGGAGCCCGTCCTCTGGACCGACGTGGAGGAACCGTTCGAAGCCGACGTTTTTTCGAAGACTGTGCCGAAAGGCAGAAGGGCCCTCACCGTCGACGTTGACGCGACGTCGTCCTTCTCGGGCCTGCTGCAGCCCGGGGATCGGGTCGACCTCCTGGCGAAAGGTTCCGACGGCGGTGCGGAAAGGTGGGTCAGGAATATTCCGGTGATCGCCGTCGACCGCCACCTAAACCGGCTGGCGCGCCCCTCGGACTCTCAAGAGACGGGAACAGTTACCTTGATGGTGACTCCCGGGGAAGGCGTGACCGTCGCAAGCGCGTCGGCGGGCGGCAAGCTGTTCTGGTTCCTGAGGAATCCCGACGACAACACGTCCCTCTCCGCCGAACGCGCAGGTACCCGCCCTTCCGGGGCTCCCAGGGTGGAAGTGTGGAAGGGCGGCATCCGGATTCCGAACGAGCATTCCCTCGCGGAGACGGCGTCATGATGTTATCGCGCCTCCTGTCGGCGACAGCCGCCGCCTTCCTTTCGGTGATCATGCTTCACGAGATTTATGCGGCGGAAACGATCCGGATACGCCCCGGTTTCCAGAAGATCCTGGACCGGAAGGGGGTATCCCGCCTTTCCGTCGGGAACCCGGAGGTCTTGGAAGCCCAGGCGCTTCCGAAGGGGGACGGGATCCTGGTCGTAGGGAAAAAGGAGGGAGAGACCGACCTGGTACTGTGGGAAAGGGGAACCCGGAGGGAATGGCACGTCGAGGTGGGCTCGCGGAAGAACGCTGTGGCGGAGGATGTCCGGCTCTTCGCCGGGACCTTCCCCGGATTGACCGTGGCGGAAGCCGGCGGCTCCATGATCATCACCGGGCCCGTCGCCACCTCCCAGGAAAAGACGATCCTAGAGGATTTCGCGCGCGCCCATCCCGGGGTCCACTTGAGGGTTTCCCTCCCCGAAGAAAAGAAAACCCTGCTCCAGTACGACCTGAAGATCATCGAGATCAGCCGGGGGGAGTCCGCCCAATTGGGAGTCCGTTGGCCCGACTCCCTCATGTTCAAGAGTTCTTTCGCCTCGGAGAGAGGTTCCGGCAGCGCGGTTTCCGTAGGGACCGACTTCGAGACCAGCCTGAACCTGCTCCTCGCCAACGGGAAGGCCCGCATCCTCACCAATCCCCGCCTGGCATGCGAAAGCGGCGAGGAGGCCGCGTTCCTGGCGGGCGGGGAAATCCCGATCGTGCTCATCACTCCGGAAACGCGGAAAGTCGAATGGAAAACGTACGGGATCATCCTGAGGATCCATCCTTCCATGGTCCACGGAGGCAAGGTCCGGACCAAGGTCGAGGCGGAAGTCAGCTCCGTGGACCACAGCAGCGGTTCCGCCGATGTCCCAGGGTTCCTCACCCGCCGTGTATCCACTCATTTTTCCACGTCCCCCGGGGAAACCGTGATGCTTTCCGGGCTGGTCAAGAACGAGATGGCAAAGGACGTCGCCAAGGTTCCGCTGCTCGGGCAGATCCCGGTCCTGGGGGAACTGTTCAAGTCCAGGAGCTTCCGGGAAAACCAGACGGAGCTTGCGATCTTCATCACGCCGAAAGAGGTCCCTGCGGACGCGGCGCCGGAGTCCGCGGAATGGGATCGGAAAGCCTCCGCAGAACAAAAGACCCTCCGGTTCCGGCTGCTCGATTAAGGAGGATGAGCATGGAAATGAACGTACGAAGTAGGTTGCATCAATCCGTCCTGGCCCGACTGGACGCGCG
The DNA here is from genome assembly GCA_002327765.1 of bacterium UBA2219. Classification (GTDB taxonomy): domain Bacteria; phylum Desulfobacterota; class Deferrimicrobia; order Deferrimicrobiales; family Deferrimicrobiaceae; genus UBA2219. The sequence goes on from DCUH01000127.1 coordinate 20,862, forward strand.
AAAGACCGGGCTTGCCTTCGGCGAGGATATCGAACGTTGCCGATGCCGGGCGGAAGAGATCCTTCACGCGGAAATGACCGCCGTCCCGATCGCCCCCGGGGAGCGGGAGACACTTCTCAGGGAGATCCTGGACGAGATCTTCGCCTATGGCCCGATCACTCCCCTGCTGGACGATCCCTCGATCTCCGAGGTCATGGTCAACGGCAGCGACTCCATCTACGTCGAAAGGGAAGGGAAGCTACTCCCGCACGGAGGAAGGTTCCTGTCCGAGGAATCGCTCCGGGTGATCATCGACAGGATGGTTTCCAGGGTGAACCGCCGCATCGACGAATCCTCCCCTTACGTCGACGCGCGGCTTCCGGACGGCTCCCGAATCAACGCGATCGTCCCGCCTATCTCCCTCACCGGCGCCTGCCTCACGGTCCGCAAATTCCGCCGCGAGGCGTTTTCCCTGGAGGAACTCGTCGAGATCGGCTCGCTGACGCAGGAATCCTGCGCATACCTCCGGAACGCGGTACGGCGGCGATGGAACATCATCGTTTCGGGAGGGACCGGCTCGGGGAAGACCACCTTGCTGAACGCCCTCTCCGGCTGCATCCCGGAAGAGGAGCGGATCGTCACCATCGAGGACTCGGCCGAGCTCCGCCTTCAGAAACCGCACGTCGTGCGGCTGGAATCCCGCCCGCCCAACATCGAAGGCGGCGGGGCCGTCACCATACGCGACCTCGTGCGCAATTCCCTCAGGATGCGACCGGACCGAATCATCGTCGGCGAGTGCCGCGGCGGTGAGGCGCTCGACATGCTCCAGGCGATGAACACGGGGCACGACGGCTCCATCACGACCGGTCACGCCAACACGCCCCGGGACATGCTCCGCCGCCTGGAAACCATGGTGCTGCTCTCCGGCATGGAGCTGCCCGTCCGGGCGATCCGGGAGCAGATCGCATCGGCCATCAACATGGTTCTCCACACGAGCCGGATCCCGGGGGGAAAGCGCGCGGTCACGTCGATCACCGAGGTGTCCGGAATGAACGAATCCCAGATCCTTACCCAGGAGATCTTCCGCTGGGGTAAGGCTGAAGGCGGATCCCGCGGAGACGGACGTCTCGTGCCCACCGGCATCCCATCACGGTTCGAACAGGAGGGCCGCCGCTCGTGGGATTGACCGCCGTCGAAGCCGCGCTGCTCTGTTTGGGGACGGGGCTGGTCCTGCGGGGCCTGTACCGCGAGGTCCTTCCCGCCGCCTCCCGGCGGTTCGCGCGCGCCTCCGACCTCCACTCGGACCGGCTCCGAGAGGAATTCATCCACCTTCCCTCCTCCCGGATCGCGGCGGGGCTGCTCGCTTCCGGTTCCCTGTCCGCCTGCCTTGCCCTGGCGGCATCGAAATCTATCCTTGCGGCCGCGGTTTCCGGACTCGCCCCGGTGCTTTTGGCCGGTTCCTCCATCCGGTGGTACCGGTCACGCCGGAGGAAAAGGATCCTGTCCCAGATTCCCTCCATGCTCGACCTCGTCGTGGGCCACCTGAAAGCCGGCCACAGTTTCCCCGAATCGCTTGTCGAAACCGTCCCCCTGCTGCCCTCGGGGATCCGCGAGGAGATGGCCTGGCTGCTGCAGAAGCACCGCCTCGGAACCTCCCTCTCCGAAACGTTCGTTCTTTTCGAAGAGCGGATGCCGTCGGAAGACGTCTCTCTCCTCGTAAGGCCGCTGCGTGCAACCCTTTCCGGAGGGGGAAACGTCGTCGATCTCCTGGAGCAGATCCGGGACATCCTTCGCCGGAAGAACCGCACGAAGGAGAAACTCCGTAGCATGACCGCCCAGGCCCGCCTGCAAGCGGTGGTTCTTACGCTGCTCCCCCCCTCCTTCGCGGCGGTCCTGTCGAGGATCGACCCGGGGTTTTTCCCCAACCTCGTCGGTACCCCCCAGGGAAAAGCCATCCTGCTGGTCGCTTTCGTACTGCAGACCTTTGGCTGGCTGACCATCCGCAAAATCCTCTCGGTGCGGCCGTGAACCTAATCGACCTCGCGCGGATCGGACTGCCGATCCTCCTGGGAGGGATCCTCGTCGCATCCTCGGTCCGCCGGGGATTGAAGTCTCTCCCGCCGCGGCGCCTGGCGGAAACGTTCCGGGCCCTCCACTACAGGGTCATGGACCGGTTGATCGAAAAGAACGTCGTTCGCCTCCCGGGATCGTGCCTGGTCGACCCCGTGCGCCCGTGTGTCGCTGGGGAGGCCGCGGCCGTTCTAGTTCTGCTCGCGGGGGTGTACGCCGACCCCACCGCTGCGGGTATCGCCCGCGCCGTTCCCGCCGCGTTGCTGCTCGGCGGCTGCCTTGCCTGGATCGCCCTGCTGAGCGCGTCCCGGGAGGCGCTCCGCTCAGTGGAAAGGGAGCTTCCCGTCGCCTGTTTCCTTTTCTCCCTTCTCCTCGAATCGGGCATGGGAACCTCCTCCGCACTGCAGGAGACGGCCTTTTCCATTCCGCCGGGCCCATTGTCCAGGGAACTGGCGGAAATGGTCCGCGCGCGTTCCCTTGGCATGTCCCGCGGCGAGTCGATCCAACGCTCACGGCAACGCGTCCCGTCAGAGGATTACCGGCTCTTCCTGAACCACATTTTCCAGGGAGAACGTCTCGGAATCGGGCTTTCCAGGAGCCTGCGGGGGATATCCGGGAAGATGCTCGAAAGCCAGGACCACCGGGCGGAGACGATCGCACAGCAGGCCGCGGTGAAACTGCTTTTCCCCCTCATCCTGTTCATATTCCCGGCGGTGTTCCTCGTCATCCTGTCGCCGGTGATCCTGGGCCTGTTCAACTATTTCCCGAGGTGATCGCGACGATGAATGCGAGGAAATCCCTCTTCACGCTTCTTTTTTTCGCACTCCTGTTTCCCGCCCCGTCGAACGGGTTTCCCGCGGGCAATCCGGGCCACAAGGGCGACAAGGTGCTGCTTTCTTTGAGGATCGCGAAGGCACGGAAGGAACAAGGTGGAATCTCCTACTACAAAAGCGTCGCCCGGCAGATGAAGCTCCCCCGTCCCGCTACGGCCCCTCGCCCGTCATCTTCACGATCACTTTCGGGTTCTTCCCGGGGCGCACGGTGACGGCCTGCGACTTGTCGACGCCGAGCGGCTCGTTCACGAAGCGCAGGCGCCGCTCTCCCGCCGGCAGGCGGACGTCGGTCAGCGGGGTGTCGCCCAGGAAGCGCTGTCCGTCGTACACTTTCGCCCACGGGATCGCCTGGATCGCCTCCACCGTGCCGAAAAGCTGCTCGAGCTCCGTGCGGACGACGTCGACCTTCATGAGGACGCTCGAGGGCACGCGCCGGCTCTCGTAGCCGTCGCGCGAAAGGACAATCCCCCTGCCGCCGACGGACAGCATGTCGATCATGGCGGGCGTCCTGCCGAGCGACCCGCCCTCCGAAAGGAGGATCTCCGCCCCGGGGGGTTCCGTTTCGATCCTGACGAACCGTTGGACCGACATCGCGGGATGGGGCGCGGCGGGGGGGCCGGACGGCACCTCGGCAGGGTACGGCTGGGGCGCCGTTGAGGCGGGAGCGGCGGCGGAAGGAGCGGCCGGCGGAGCGTCGATCTTCGTCTCCCGCGCCCCCATCCCCGTCCAAAGGAAAACGCCGACGGCGGCCAGCGCGGCCAGAATGGACGCGGCGACGGTGTTGCGCTTCCATCCGCGCTTCCCGTACAGCGGGGCAGGCTCCGCCACCATCGAGGGCGCGGGGGCGCGGTCCAGGGCGAGCGACGGCGCGGTGGCCTCCTCTTCCTCTTCGGGGAACAGAGCGCTCCAATACGAAGACAGCTCCGCCGGGGCGGCCGCCCGGGGGCCGCCCTCCGAAAGCGCTGCCAGGAAATCGCCCGCGGACGCGAACCGCCTCGCGGGGTCGGCGGCCAGCCCTTTGAGGACGATCCTGGCTGCGCCTTCCGGCGTCCCGGGCGGAAACGCGAGCGAGGCGGGGTCGAATTCGCGGGCGAGCGCAAGCATCGCTTCCGTGCCGCTCCCCTCGAACAGCCGGCGCCCCAGGAGCAGCTCGGCGGCGATCGCCGCCGCGGCAAACAGGTCGGATGAGGGCGACGCCGGCTCGCCCCGGGCCCGCTCGGGGGAAAAGTAGGCGGCCTTACCCGCGAGCGGGTCGCCCGCGTCGTCCGCCATGGAGGCGGCGCGCGACACCCCGAAATCGGCCAGCTTCACTGCGCCCGTGCGCCCGAGCAGAACGTTGCCGGGGCTCACGTCCCGGTGGATGATCCCCTTGCCGTGGAGGTACGAAAGGCCCGACACGATCCCTTCGGTCCATTGCCGCCAGACGCCGGGGGGAACGGGGAGGCCGAGCCGCCTCCCCTGCGCCGCCGCCTGCGCGAGCGACCACCCTTCCACGTACTCCATCGCGAGGAAGCAGGCGTCCCCCTCCTTCCCGAAGTCGAACACCTGGATCAGGTTGGGGTGGGAAAGCGAGGCGGCCAGCCGCGCCTCGCGCACGAAGAGCTCCCGGAACCGCGGGTCGCCGGCGCGTTCCGTGCGCACCGCCTTCACCGCGACCCGCTTGCGGAACCCCTCCTCCCCCGGCAGGAGGCACAGATACACTTCCGACATCCCGCCCGAGGCGATCCCGCGCAGCACGCGGTATTTTCCGAAGCGCTGCGGATCCGGGCCGCGGCGGCTCACTGCAGGCGCCGCTTGGCGGGAAATTCGAGCTCGAAGACCGACCCGCGCGGCTCGTTGTCCCACACCCGGACGCTCCCGCCGTGGTCGGTCGCGATCGCGCTGACGATGGCCAGCCCCAGGCCGGTTCCCCCCTCGCGGCGGGAGAAGTACGGCTCGAAGATGCGGTCCATGTCCTCCGCGGGGATGCCGGGGCCGTCGTCCGCCACGGTGATCCGCACCGTCCCCTTCGCGGCGTCGTACCCGCAGCCGACCTCCACGCTCCCCTCCCCGCCGAGGGCGGCGACGGCGTTCTCGAAGAGGTTGGTGAGGGCGCGCCGGATCTGGTCCGCGTCGAACCAGGCGGGGGGAAGCTCTCCCGTGTGGAATCCCCACCGTATGCCCGGGTTCGACGTCCGGTACATCTCCACGAACTGGCGCACCTCCTCGGCGAGGTCTCCTTCCTCCAGGTGCGGCGCGGGCATCCGGGCGAACCGGGTGAACTCGTCCACGAGCCGCTTCAAGGTGGCCACCTCGGAGAGGATCGCCTGGGTAAGTTCCGCGAACACGGGGTCCCCCGCATGCGCATCCGAATATTTCCGCTTCATCCGCTCGGCCGAAAGCTGGATAGGTGTCAACGGGTTCTTGATATCGTGGGCGATCCGCCGGGCGACCTCCCTCCATGCGAGCACCCGCTGCAGCCGCATCGCCTGGGTCAGGTCGTCGAACGCGATGACCAGCCCCATGTACTCGTCCTTCTCGTCCTTCAGCGAGACCAGGCTGACCCCGAGCGCGACCGTCTTTCCGCCGACGGGCAGCTCCACCTGCCGCTCGACCAGGCGCCCCTCGCCGGCCCCCGCCTCGCGGAAAAGCCCGCGGACGGGATCGTAATGGTCCTCGCGGAAGACATCCCGGTACAGCCGGCCGACCGCGCCTTCCGTGGGGACGCCGAGAAGACGCCCAGCGACCTTGTTGATCATCCAGATCCGGGCGTGGCGGTCGATGACGACGATGCCGGTGGTGATGTTGTCGACGATCGTCTCGATGAACTGCGTCCTCTTGCGGAGCTCCTCGTACGCCTGGCTTAAAGAGCCGTGCGCCTGCTCCAGGTTCCCCTTCATCGCCTGGAGGTCGGCGGTCATCCGGTTGAAGGAGGAGACGAGCGTCCCGAACTCGTCGTCGGACCGGTAGTCGATGGATACGCCGAGCTCGCCCCGGGCGACCCGGTCCGTCCCCTCCGCCAGGAGCTGCACCGGCACGGTGATCCGGCGCGCGAGGTAGATCCCCATCCAGCTTGCGGCGAACACGATGAGGAGCGTGACGAGGACGAGGATCCCCACGTAGCTCACCCGGATCGGGTCGTCGAGGATCCGGACCTGGTGGTAGCCGGCGTACGCGTCCTTGATGCTGCGGACCCGCTGGGCCTCGCGGTGCGGAAGCGCCTTCACCGCGGCGACCGCCCCGCCGCCGGGCGCGGGGGCCCAGGCGGCCGCAAACCGGTCCCCGATGAAGGTGCCTCCGACGCCCGCCCCCTTGCGCGGTTTCCTGAGCCGGAGCAGCACCTCCTCCTCCAGGTCGCCGAGCGGGGGGCCGGAAGCGGCGACCGTCTTCCCGTCGCGGACCAGCAGCAGCGCGACGTCGTTGTCCAGCCCGGACCCGGCGGTGCGCAAGGCGCCGCCGGCTTCTCCGGCGCGCGCATCCGCCGGCAGGAGGCCCGCCGCCTTCACCGCCGCCGGGAGCATCGACGCCGCTTCCCGTTCGAGCCTCTCCCGCGCGATCTCCAGCGCCCCGTTGAGCGCCTGCCCCACGCGCGCCCCGATCCACGACTTGATGCTCTTCGTCGTGATGTTCGTCGCCGCCACGAACAGCAGCGCCGTCGGGATCAGGGAGAAGCAGATGAAGATGAGGACCAGCCGCGAGCGGATCTTCGAACCGAGGATGTTCCTGCGGCGGTCCAGCAGGATCTTGAACACGTTCCGGGTGACCAGGAAGATCAGCAGCACGACCAGGATGACGTTCAGGTTGATCAGCGCGAAAACGACGATGTTGCCGGAGAACGCCACCGTGTCGCCGGAGGCGACCAGGTAGGCCTGGATCAGCGTCAGCGCGGCGACGAGGAACGCGACGATCCCGATCGCCCAGCGCTCCCTGCGGCGCTTGGCCCGCTCATCGTCCGGGGTCGGCACCCGGGTCTCGTCGCTCAAGGGGCTCACGGGGCCTGTAACGGCCCGTAGGCCCATTCGGTTTCGACGTCCCACACGGAGGAGAAAAAGACGATGGAGCGCAGCGGATCTGACAGCCCCGCCCGGTCGAGCCGGACGCGGACGCCCGCCCTGTAGGCCTTCCCTCTCGCCGCCTCCCCCGTGACGGGGACGGTCACTTCGAACCGGGACATCCGCTGGAGCGCCTCCCGGATGTCGGGGATAACCTCGACACCCGCGCCATGGCGAAGGTTGTAGACCCGCGACAGGACGTCGTACCGGATGGAGTGCGTGTCCTTCACCTCGCCGATCGTCACGTCGAACCAGTTGCTGTGAACCCGCTGGACCTCGACCCGGATCCGGAAGGAGATCTCGATCCCGCTTTTGAGCGCCTCGACCATTTCCGGCGAAAAAGCGTTCTCCAGCCGGAACCGGACGCGGGCCTCGCTCCCCCGGATGGTCCCCCCCACGTGGGCGACCGACGGGGGGGGCGCGGCGGCTTCCGCCCGGGCGGCCGGGAGCGCCAGGAGAGATATCGTGAAAAACGCCATCAGTGCGCGCACTTCCACCCCCGGCACATTATACCTGCCGGTCATTTTCGGAACAGCAGGAAAAGGATCGAGAGCAGGACACTGACGATGAGGGACGTCGCCAGGGGGAAGTAAAACGTGAAGTTCCCCTTGCGGAAGGTGAAATCGCCGGGAAGGCGCCCGATCCATCCGAACTTGTCCGACAGGAGCAGCACCACCCCGACGGCCGCGATCAGCAGCCCCGCCGCGATCAGCGTCTTTCCGAAGGAGGCTGGCACGGGCTCACGCGTCCCCGAACAGCCCGTCCTGCACCGCGGTCTTCGGCGGCTCCAGCCCCATGTGCTTCCACGCCGCCGGGGTGGCGACGCGCCCCCTCGGCGTCCGCTTCAGGAACCCCTGCTGGATGAGGAACGGCTCGTAGACGTCCTCGATCG
>DCUH01000120.1 GCA_002327765.1 bacterium UBA2219
GGTTCAATCCCGACCGCCGGCTCCACGAATTTCCCCAAGCCGTTACACGTGAGGGATTGAACCTACGCACAATCCCGCTGGCCATGGATGGCCGAGTGCCGGGGCCGCCAGGGATGGCGACGGATCTTGTTGCCCCGGCCGACCGCCGGCTCCACGTTTTTCCCCAAAGAGAGATTCCTCCGCTTAAGAAGGAATCCTGTTTACTGATTGACGAGGGGCTCCCCTTGAAAAAGTTTGGTGTACCGTACCACACTTTTTCACCCCCCCCTCGCGTTATCGGCAATGACTCTCGTGATACTTGAAAATACAGCGACATGGAATGATGATGGATCTCATCCACCGAAAGGAGACGCAGGCGATGACGAAGCAGGCCGGTTTCACCGCGGAGGAATGGACGCTGCTCAGGACCACCCCGCCGTTCGTTTCCGGAGGGGTGGCCGCCGCCGACCCGGGGGGCATTTTCGGCGCCGTCAAGGAGGCGACCGCAGGCCTGAGAGGGATGGCCGAATCGCTCCGGCAGGGGTCCGATATCGAGCTCATGGCCGCGTTGATGGAAGACCGGAGCGTTCCCGGACTGCCTGACCAGAAGACGATGCTCGGGGAAGGAAGCCGGGAGCAGCAGATGGCGAACTTCAAGGCGGCCATCCTCGGGCGGATCCGGGAGTCGGCGGAGCTGGTCGGCAGGAAAGCCACCCCCCAGGAGGCGGACGCCTACAAGCGGATGATCATGAGCGTGGCGGAGAAGACGGCGAACGCGGCCAGCGAAGGGGGCTTCCTCGGCTTCGGCGGAGAGCGGGTGAGCAGCGAGGAGCAATCCTTCCTGAACGAGGTGAAAGCCGCCCTCAAGATCTGAAGTGACACCGCGAGGCGGACCGTCTCTCCCCGGTGCGGGCTGCCCCTCGAGAGGCGGCCTGCATGGCTTATTCACCCCAGCGGCGCATCAGGAAGCCGGCAACATCAATCTTCAGTCAAGTCTCGGCAAATATTTTCCCCATCTGGCCTGAATCTCCCTTCAGATAAAGAATCCCAAATCCGAAATAATTAACAATTTAAAGTAGTTACGCAAGCCCCCCTACTGGAGCGAAAATTGCTGAAAGACGATTATCATGCTCCCATGTCCGGCTCATCGCCTGCACGTAGACCACAGACCCTTCACCATCCTGCCGCCCCCCCTCCCCGGTGCCGTATGGCTTTTCGGCAGCGGGATAGCCGGCCTCGCCGGCATAGCCAGGAAGAGGATGAACAGACCGTAGCGGTCCATCGCATACCTGGCCAAAGGGCGGGGCGACCCGCCCTTTTTTTTCCATTCATGGGTCGCCGGCCCCGATTTGCGCCGCGTCCCCGACCGCCGCGCCGGGTCCGGGGTAAAATGGATATTGGAAGGGGGAAAGGAGGGAAATATGAGGAAGTTCGGAGTAAGCGACATCATCTGGCTGTTGACGACGGCGGCCGTCATACTTATCGCCATTGCCCTGTTCGGGTAGGCGTGCGCCCGGGCTACCTCGCGGCGGACGGCTCGTCGGACAGCACGACGACCCGCGGGTCGCCCAGCAGCAGGTCGACGTTTCGCTGCTTCCCGAGGCCGAAGTCGTAGTGCTCGTCGTCCCAGGTCATCCACCAGACCGTTTCGGGGAAATAGACGGAGATGTCCTCCACGATGGGCCGGACGTCCAGGCCGGAGCACGCCTCGTCGCTGCGGCCGCCTTCGCCGCCGCCCGGTAGCAGGCACAGGCCGAGCTCCGTGAAGGCGAACGGCTTCGAGGGATACTCGGAGCGCAGCGTGTCGTAGGCGGCCAGCGCGCCGGCGGTGACCGCATCGTACCCGTCCACACGGCCGTCGACCGGGTAGTAGTCGATCCCGACGACGTCCACGTAGTCGTCGCCGGGGTAGTATTCGGTGACGTCGAAGAAGCGCGTCTGCGCGAATACCCAGACGATGTTCGACAGCCCCCGCTCGACGACTAGGTACTCGTAAAGGTATTTCCAGAGCGCCTTGTATTCCTCCGGCGGCCGCCCGTCCCACCAGAACGGGGTCCGGGGGTTGTGGTTGTTGGCTTCGTGGAACGGGGCGAAGGTGATGACCACGCCGCTGTCCTCGAGCAGCCGGATCCGGTCGGCGACCCGGGACATCTGGAAACGGAAGTTGTCGTAGATCGGGTTGCCGGGCGTGTAGACGTCGGCGAGGGACGCGAAGCGCGGCTCGCGCAGCGGCCACTTCCAGACGTTGCCGTTGGCCGGGTTCGCCGCATGCCAGTTGAAATGGACCAGCCCCCCCGCGTTCCAGTGGCTCACGAGGGCGTCGTAGCTTTCATAAGGGGCCGCGTCGTTCCGCACGGAGAAGTCGTACCCCATGATCGCCGGAAGCACCCCGCCCGTCGCCGAGGAGATCTCCCGGAACTCGGCGAGCGCCCTGGGCCCTTCGATCCGGTCGACCCTCTGCCCCGAGAGAAGCTTCTTCGCGGGACGGGAGCCCAGCCCCTTGAGGTACGCGAGCAGCCGCTCTCTCGCCCGGGCGGTTTCCGAGGAGGGCCGGGACGCGGCGGCGGACGACGCGATGCCCGCGCCCGCTTCCCCGCTTGCGGTCGCGCAGGATGCCGCGTCATCGCAACCGGATGCATCCTCGGGGAACCCGGCGCAGGCGAGCACCGGGAAGAGAAAAAACAACAGGGAGAAAACGCCCCCCCCCCACCAGGAGATCCCGCCGCCCGTCGCATCCCGCTCGCCCGCATTCATGGCCGCATTATAACTTCCGGCAAATATTTTCCGAATTTGAACCCCGGCCCGGGGGCCACGCTCCTCTCGCTATTTCTCCTTCTTCGGCTTCCACTGCGCAGACACCTTCTTCGCCTGCTCGACCTGCTCGACGCTCAAGTTGTAGGCGACGTTGTCACGGTTCTCCAGCGCATGCTTCCGCGATTCCGGGTCGGAGGCCCGGAACCCGGAGGCCGCGATGTTGAACCAGACATACGCCGTGAACAGGTCCTGCGCCACGCCCTTGCCGGTCGCGTACATGATGGCGAGGTTGTTCTGGGCCCGCGGGACCCCCTGCTCCGCCGCCCTGGCGTACCACTCCACCGCCGCGGCGTGGTCCTCCCACACGCCCTGGCCGTTCTCGTACATGACCCCGACGTTGTTCTGCGCCTCCCCGTCCCCCTGGTCCGCCGCCTTCCTGTACCACTTCATCGCCTCTACGAAGTCCTTTCCGACGCCCTGCCCCGCCTGGTACATGTAGCCGAGGAGGTTCTGGGCCCTGGCCGACCCCTTCTCCGCCAGCGGCTTGGCCAGGCGATACGCGGCGGCGTAGTCCCTTCGCTCGAAGGCCTTCGCGACTTCATCGAGCGGCTCCGCGGCGGATGAGGAAACCATCAATAAAGAAACAAGAAATACCGTCAGAAAAACGCCGGCCAAAATTTTCATGCGATGCCTCCCGATACGTTACGCCTTCCCTGCTGTACATAGGATTCCCTGCCGGGACGACAGATTGCTATTGATAAACATTTTCCAAATAGAGATAATTTAATCGAGGACGGATGAGCCGCCCTCACACGCGCCATGGCGACCAGGAATTCGGTCCTGACCACCGCCCAGGCGCTGTCGACAGGCGCTGAGTCGGGCCGAATTCGCGGTTACGGCTTCCGACCCGGCGCCTCTTGTTTCACTCGCCGCTTTTTCGCCGCCCCGCGCCCCCCTCCTTCAACTCGTGCCCCGACGGCTCCGGCAGGGGGATGTCCTCGCTCTTCCGCGGCGCCCACTCCCCGCACCAATGATCGAAGTACACGGTGACGACCGGCGGGAAACGGTGGCACTTGTCCGTTTCCCCCTGGGCGAACCCGGCCTTCCCCTTCTCGTAGAAATAGCAGGACGAGCATCTCTGTCCCGACGGTCCCGACATCCAGGTGCCCTCCTTCGAGCCGACGCCCCGCCTCCTCGAGCGATAATTCGCATGCGGGCGATCTTTGCATTATAGAATAGAAACATTCCCCCTCCTCATCGCCACGCTTCGAAAGGAGACACGACCATGGGATTTTTCGACAAGATTCTCGAGAAGCTGGGATTCGGCCGATCCGCACAGGCATCACCGGCGCCCGCCCCCCAACCCTCGCCCGCCGCGCCCCCGGCCCAGCCCGCGGCGCCGCCTCCGCCGAGGCCGATCGACGTCGTCGACGTCGTGGCGCAGCTGGAAAAGCTCGCGGCCTCGAACCCTCAGAAGCTGAACTGGAAGACCTCGATCGTGGACCTGCTCAAGCTCCTGGGCATCGACAGCAGCCTGGCCGCCCGGAAGGAGCTCGCGGCCGAGCTCGGCTGCCCCGCGGAGAAGATGGGCGACTCGGCGCAGATGAACATGTGGCTCCACAAGGCCGTCCTGAAGAAGATCGCCGACAACGGCGGGAACATCCCGAAGGAGCTGCTCGACTGAAAAACTCCGGTTAGCGGGTCGAAAGGGCGGGGCGACCCGCCCGTCTTCATTCCTCCCCCTACGCCCCCTCCCGCGCGGCGCTGTGCTTCCCGCACCGGTCGCCGAACATGGCGATGACCCGCCCGTCCTGCCGGAAGACGACGATCTCGCACGCGTTGGGGCAGTCCCGGCATTCGAGGCTCGTGGTGCGGAAGTCGCAGCCGGAGATGCCGAACCCCTTGAACCGCGTCGGCCCGCCCGTCCTGGCGACGTGCTCCTTCGCCAGGATCGCCGCCCCGATCGCGCCCATGACGCCGAAATGCCGCGGGACGACGAGTTCCGTCTTCAGCTGCTCCTCGAACGCCTTCCGGATGCCGACGTTCGCGGCGACTCCGCCCTGGAACGCGACCGGCTCCCGGATCTCCTTCCCCTTCCCCACGGAGCTCAAGTAGTTCCGGACGAGGGCGTCGCACAGCCCCTTGATGATGTCGTTCGTGGTGCACCCGAGCTGCTGCTTGTGGACCATGTCGGATTCCGCGAACACGGTGCACCGCCCGGCGATCCGCACCTCGGACCGCGACTCGAGCGCTCTTCCGCCGAACTCCTCGATGGGGATTCCCAGCCTCGTGGCCTGCTGGTCGAGGAAGCTCCCCGTGCCGGCCGCGCAGACGTTGTTCATGGCGAAGTCCGTGACGATGCCGTCCCGCAGGATGATGATCTTGGAGTCCTGCCCGCCGATCTCGACGATGGTGCGCGCCTCCGGGTGGAAATGCGAGGTCGCCACGGCGTGGGCGGTGATCTCGTTCTTCACGACGTCGGCGTTGACCATGGCCCCGATGAGCTGCCGCGCGCTGCCCGTAACCCCCGCGGAGGCGACCGTCTCCCCCTCCGGCAGCTCCCCCGCGATCCGCGCGAGCCCGTCTCGTACGGAGCCCAGCGGGTCCCCGTGCGCCCGGATGTAGAGCGACCCGACGACGTCCGCCGCGTCGTCGATGACGACGACGTTTGTGCTCACCGAGCCGACGTCGATGCCGAGATGGTATTTCATCGGGATCTCCTGAAATCGATGAGGTCGACGAAGGCCTCCACCCGCGTCGTGAAGCCGGCGTCCCCGGTCTGCTCGTCGATCGGCAGGTTGAGGACGGGGATGTCGAGGTCGGCGCCGACCCGGGGAAGGATGGACCGGACGACGACCTCGGGCATGCAGCTGAACGGGTAGATGTGGATCAGCCCGTCGTACCCCTCTTCCGCGAAACGAATGGCGCTGCGCACGGTGTCGTCCGCGAAGCCGCCGATGTTGTGGCGCAGGTACCCCTTCGCCCTGGCGGAGAGCGACAGCTCGTCCGGCGTCGCCGGCGGGAGCCCCGGGTCGAACAGCATCCGCAGCTTGATGCCGTTCTCCGGGTAGACGCCCAGATCGCAGAGGCGCTCGAAGATGTTGTTGTTGATGATCTTCTCGTTGATGGCGTACATGTCGCCGATGACCGCGATCCGCAGGAGCTTTCCGGGCTCGAGCGCCGGGTGCGCGGCGCGGTCCCCGTCCATCTTCAGCCCCAGCTCGAGCAGCTCGAGGATCGAGTCGGTCACGTCGATCGCCCGGATCCACTTCTCCCGGAACGCCTCCGCCTCCCGCTTCCGGGAGACGAGGTAGATGTCGCGCCAGTGGTCCTCCACGCTCTCGAGCAGCAGCAGCTTCTGCGCCGCGACGAGCACCCCTTCCGAAACCTGCATCAGCGTGAGATCCGGCATGTGGGGCCGGAACGAGTCCAGCACCCGGTCCGGGCGGACGGTGTTGAGCTGGAGGATGTCGAAGTCGTGCCCCAAACGGCGCAGGATGTATTTCTGCGCCATGCCGAAGTCGGCGAGCTGGCAGGCGGAGACCGACCGGCCGAAGGGCACCACGAAGACGTCCGCGCCGCGCTCCACGCCCTGCGCCAGGGAGCCGAGAAGCACCTTGAAGGGGAAGCAGGAGAACTCCGGCGAGAGGGAGATCCCCTTCGCGATGGTGGCCAGGTTCGGCGACGGAAGCGTGACCGTTTCGATGCCGAGCCGCCGCGCGAACGCGTTGGTCGCGATCGCGCTCGTCCCGATCTGGTAGAAGGCGAACCGCTTCATGCCGGGGTCATCCCGCCCCTGCCGGCAACCGGGCGATCATGTCGAAGAACGCCTCGAGCCGCGTGACGACCCCGGCGTCGCCCGAATGCTCGTCCACCGTCAGGACCAGCAGGGGCTTTCTCTCCGGGAGGTTGGCGTCGATGTACTCCTTTACCAGCGAGTCGGAGGAGCAGCCGAACGGGGTGACGTAGACGATCCCGCCCACGTCCCTGCGGCGGGAGAAGCGGATCACGGAGGCGACGACGCGGTTGCCGAGGCTCCAGTGCGTGCCCTTTTCCAGCGCGGAAAACTCCTCCCCGACCTGCGCGGCGCTCAGGCTGTCGGAGGTGACGACGCGCGCCCCGCGCTCGCGCAGGCGGTGCAGCAGGTCGAAGCTGATGTAGGGGTCGTTGAAAAGGTAGGTGTGCCCGACGACCGCGACGAGCGGCCCCTCCCCTTCCCGCCCCGCCGGGCCCCGCGCGTCGTCCGCCGGCGAACGCCCCTGGCGCGCCGCCGCGAGCGCCTCCTCGAACAGCGCCCCCGCGTGGATGTGGCATTCGAAGAGCTCCTGCCGCTCCAGGGCCTTGCGGAAGGCGGCGTAGATCCGCACCGGGTTCGTGGAAAGCTTCGACGCGACCTCCCGCAGGGTGGCGAAGAGCGAGGTGAAGAAGTTGTCGATGTCCACGTCGGCCGACATGAGCGGCAGCCCGGGGACGACGGCCTTCGCGATATCGGGCGAGGCGATGAGCTTGGGGCAGTAATAGGAGCCCTTCTGCGTCGAGATGATATAGGGGAGGAAGACGAAGTCGCACCGCCCGACGAGGTCGGCGACGTGCCCGTTCAGCAGCTTGATGGGCAGGCACAGCTCGCCGGTGCTGACGCTCAGCCCCTCCTGCAGGATCTTCTTGTTCGTCCTGCCGCTTACGACGACCTCCGCCCCCAGCTCCGAGAAGAAGACCTCCCAGAACGGGAAATAGGCGTAATAGAAAAGCGCCCGGGGGATTCCCAGGCGGGTCTTGCGTTCCGTGACGGGAGCGGGCGCCATGAAAGGCATTATATACCGGCTGCGCCGCGCCCCCGCGGCCGGAAGCCGCGGCGGCGCCCCCGGAGCCGCTTCCACCCGAGGACGGCCAGCGCCGCGATGCACGCGGCCCCGAACAGGTACGCGACGCTGGCCGGTCGCGCCGCGACGCGCAGCGCGTCGCCGGCGAAGCCGGGGAAGACGGGCCGGGAAAGCCGCAGGAGGGCCGACAGCGCCACGAGGCGGTCGGCAAGGTTCCATCCGCCCGCCAGGTCGGCCAGGGCGTCGGCGGCGCGCGGGTCCCCGACGGCGCCGAGCGCGCGGGCGGCGGCGCGCCGGACGCCGCCGTCCGGGTTCTGCAGCGCCCGGACGAGCGGCCCGACGAACGACGGGTCCTTTTCCCGCGCAAGCTCCGCCATCGCTTCCCGCGAGCCACCGAGGGCCGCGGCGATCCGCCTCCCCACCGGCATCCCGAACGCCTCGAGCGCCGCCGCCGCGCCTTCCCGGACGGCCGAGGCGTCGTCCCCCAGCGACGCGACGAGCGGATCGACCGCCCGGCGGTCGCCCAGCTCCCCGAGGGCGAAAGCCGCCGCCGCCCGGACGCCCGGAACGGGGTCGCCCAGCAACGCGACGAGGGGGCCGACGGCGCCGCGGTCCCGCAGCTTCCCCAGCGACCACGCGGCCGCCGCGCGTACCTTCTCGCGCGGGTCCATCAGGACGCCGAGAAGCGGGCCGACCGCCTCCGCGTCCCCGATGCTTCCCAGCGCGTACGCCGACGCCTCGCGGACGCCGGCGTCGGGATCGAGGAGCGCCGCGGCCAGCGGCCCCGCCGCGCGCGGGTCCCGCAGCTTCCCCAGCGTGTAGGCGGCCGCCGCGCGCACCGCTTCGTAATTGTCCCCGAGAGCCCTGATCATCGGGGCGGCCGCGCGCGCGTCCCCGATGCCGTGCAAGGCCCACGCGGCGGCTTCCCGGACGGGCTTGTCCCTCCCGGTCATCGCCCGGATCAGCGGCTCCACGGCGCCCGGGTCCCCGAGCGCCCCCAAGGTCCTGGCCGCCTCGATCCGGACGTACATGTCCCAGGCGCCCAGCGCCCTCGTAACCGCGGCGAGCGCCCTCGGGTCCTTCCTCCCCGCGAGCTCCTTGCGGGCCTCCTCGGCGCGCCGCTCCCCCTCTTTCCCGGTGGGGACGAGGCTCGCGTGGATCAGCCTCCCCAGCGGCTCGCCCAGGGCTTCGAGGGCGGCGGCCGCGTTGTTCCTCACGCCGTCCACGGGGTCGCCCAGGGCGTGCAGCAGCGGGTCCACGGCCCGCCGGTCGCCCGCCTTCCCCAAAGCCAGGGCCGCGGCCTCCCGCACGACCGACCGGGGGTTCGCCAACCCCGCCAGGAGGGGATCCGTCCGCCGGGACGCCTCCGCCGGCGCCTCCTCCGCGGCCGCGGGCAGCGAGCCCATCCCGGCGAAAGAAGCCAGGAGTCCCAACACGACGGCCCCGGGATTGATCCTGAAGCGCCCCTTTCCCATCATCTTCCTTCCGGCGGATCCCGCCGCGCATCCGGGAATGCTATAATTTCCAATACTTGTCCGCCCCGCTTCCGACATGGCGGCGGCCCGGGATTTCCGTTCCCCCCGGGGCCATTTATTAATAATATTTTTCGTTCCGCATTGCCGATGAATACCATCGTACCGCAGGAAAAGACCGGGGAGCTCAGGGACCGCGGACAAAACAGGACGAAGCGATGTTCGTGCCGAAAAAGATAATCGACATCGAGATCGCCAGGCCTCTGGACAGCCTGGCCGACCTCGAGGGATACAGTCAGGCCCATGCGCTGGTGCGGCTTCGAGGGGTCCCCCTCGGGTACGTCAAGCTGGGAACGGGAAGCGGCCGCCCCGCCGCGGGATCGGCGATGGAAACCATCCTCAAGCACCATTCCCACGGCATCATCCGCGCCCTTGCGGAAGAGCGGCTGAAGGCCGGCCCCCTCCGGAAGAAGCTCCGCACGGAAGACCTGTTCCTCCCCCCGCCCCCCGACGACGATCCCGGCCAGGCCCCCATGGTAACGGTCGCGGTGTGCACCCGGGACCGAGCCGCGGACCTGGACCCGTGCCTCGAGTCGCTCCTCGGGCTGGATTACCCATCCCTCGACATCGTCGTCGTCGACAACGCCCCGGCCACGGACGCCACGGAGCGCCTCGTGCGGGATCGATATCCCGCCGTGCGGTATTCCCTCGAGCCGCGCCCCGGGCTCGACTGGGCGAGGAACCGGGCGGTCCTCGAGGCCCGGGGCGAGATCGTCGCCTTCGCGGACGACGACGTCGTGGCGGACCCGGGTTGGGTCCGCGCCCTGGCCGCGATATTCGTCGAGAACCCGGACGTCATGGCCGTGACCGGCCTCGTGGCCCCCCTGGAGCTCGAGACCGAGGCGCAGGAGATCTTCGAGAACTACAACGGCTTCGGGAAGGGATTCGAATACCAATGGGCCCGGGTGCGGCCCGGCAGGCCGGGGGAGGCCGCCCGGCTGCACGGGGGAACGGGAAAGTTCGGCACGGGCGCCAACATGGCCTACCGCCGCCGCGTGTTCGACGAGATCGGCCTGTTCGACCCGGCGCTCGACGTGGGCACGGTGACGAACGGCGGCGGCGACCTCGAGATGTTCTTCCGCGTGATCAAGGAGGGGCACACGCTGGTCTACGAGCCGAGGGCCGTCGTCCGGCACCGCCACCGGAGGGAGTACCGCGAGCTCCGCCGGCAGATCCACACCTGGGGGATCGGGTACTACTCCTTCCTGACGAGGAGCTTCCTCGCCTATCCCGACGAGCGCCTCCGGATTGCGCTGGGCCCATGCATGTGGTGGGTGGCGCACTTGAAGCGCCTGGCCCGCAACCTCCTCAAGCCCACGGCGACCAAGGACCTCGTCCTGAGGGAGATGCACGGGTCGCTGCTCGGCCCGTACCGGTACCTGAAGGCGCGCGCCCGCGCGGAAGAGATCTCCCGAACCTTCGGCCCGCAGGCCGGCGGGAACGGGGACCCCCGCGGGGAGCGGCCCCGCCGGTCGGCCCGGAAGCGCGACGACGTGAGGATCGCGGTCCGGACGGTGGACGTTTCCCGGCCGATCGCCCCCCTGGAGGGGCTGCGCGGCTACGACCAGGTGCGCGTGTACGTGTCGCTCGACGGGAATCCCGTCGGCCGGGTGGATCTTTCCGATTTCGACGATTCGATCTGCGCCTCCAGGCTGCGCCACGCCATCGTGAAACACCTGACCTTCGACCTGTTCGATTCCGACGGGTGGCCGGACATCAAGTTCCTCTCCGCGCACGTCTATTCCGAGGTGGCCCGGCGCTTCATGGCGCTCGCGGATCCGCACACCCCGGACGCCCGCGCGCCGAAGGGGCTTCCGGCGGACGCCCCCGTCTCGATCGTGGTGGCGACGATGGACCGGCCCGACGACCTGCGGTGCTGCCTGAAGTCGCTGACCGCCCAGAAAACCGCCCGCCCGCTGGAGATCATCGTCGTGGACAACAACCCCGCTTCCGGGCTGACCCCTCCCGTCGTCGCCTGCTTCCCGGGGGTCCGGCTGGAGAGCGAAAGCCGCAAGGGGGTGTCCTACGCCCGCAACAAGGGCTTCATGGCGAGCACGTCCGGGATCGTCGCCGTCACCGACGACGACGCGGAGGCGCCCGACAACTGGGTCGAGAACCTGGTCGAGCCCTTCACCAGGGAAGACGTGATGGCCGTGACGGGCAACGTCCTTCCCATGGAGCTCGAGACGGGCGCGCAGCAGCACTTCGAGGCGTACGGGGGCCTGAGCCGCGGCTTCCGGCGGTTCGAGGTGGACCGTGCGTGGTTCGACAGCTTCCGGCGGGAGGCGGTGCCGACGTGGCACCTCGGGGGCACGGCGTGCGTCGCGTTCCGGTCCGAGGTCTTCCGTCACCCCGGGATCGGGCTGCTGGAGGAGTCGCTGGGCCCCGGAACGGCGACCGGCGTCGGGGAGGACACGTACGTCTTCTACAAGATCCTGAAGGAGGGTTTCACGATCGTCTACGAGCCGAAGGCGTTCGTCTGGCACAAGCACCGGCGGGACGCCCGGAGCTTCCGCAGGCAGATCTACAACTACAGCAAGGGGCACGTGGCCTACCACCTGTTCACGTTCCTGCGGGACGGCGACCTGCGCGGCCTGTGGCGGGTCTTCTTCGAGCTCCCCGGCACCAACGTCAAGCAGGGCTGGAGGCATCTGCGCAACCGGATCTCCCTGCCGCCGTACGTGACGCTCTTCCAGGTCCTCGGCAACCTCGCCGGCCCGTTCGCCTTGTGGCGCTCCTTGAGGCGGGTGAAGCGGCAGGGGCGGAGCGGGCCGTACATCCCGCCGGCGGAGCGGGCCGAAGCGCGGGCCGTGCGCGGGGAGGAACGCGCGCCCGTTTTCTGAAACGACCGGCCCGGGGAACCTCGGACCTCAGTCCCCTCCCCTTTCCGATCCCCGCGCGCGGTCGAACGCGGCCGAGAGCATTCCCGCGGCGATCACCAGCAGCAGCGGCTGCAGCGGCTCGCTCAACCTCGCTTCCGCGTGCGTCAAGGCGTGGAGCAGCGTGAAGTACGCCATCAACGCGAGAAGCGGCGCGCCCTTCTCCCGCACGGGCCGGAGGAAGAGCGCCCCGCACAGGACGACGACCGGCAGGAGCCGCGCGAGGAGCACCTCCACCGCCGCGCGGGACGACCAGCCGATCCGGCGCAGCCCGGCGTAGCTGAAGACCATGCGGTTCCCCCAATCGGCGCCCGGGTCCCCCACCCAGTACGTGGCCGTCTTCTCCAGGGCGTATTTGAGGTACGTGAGCGGCTCCGCGGCGATCGACCGCAGCCCCCTCCGGCTCCAGTACCGGTCCCCCGCGAGGCTTTCCGGGTCGTTCCGCTCCCACCCGGGGCCGTACAGGATCTCCCTCCAGACGCGCAGATAGGTGTACCCCCCCCCGTGGGTCAGGCGGTAATACTCGGGGCTGGCCTGCCACAGGATCCCCCGGCTCGTCTGGAGCGGGAAGACCGCGTCGAACTTCAGGTAGTTGCGCACCACCCAGGGGGAGACGACCGCGAACGACACCAGGCATAGGCAGGCCCAGTTCCGCGCCCGTCCCCTCATCCCCCGCGCGAAGGGCAGGAGGACGGCGAGGAAGAAGGGGAAGAAGACCATCGCCGGCCGGACGAGGTTGGCCGCCCCGGCGAGCGCGCCGGCGGCCGCCGAGCGCCCGGGGCCCGGCTCCCGGTACGCCCTCGCCAGCGCCAGGGCGGCGAGCAGCAGGAAGGGCGTGTAGAGGACCTCGCTCTGCAGGCCGAGCGACTGGTTGACGAGGATTCGGCTGCCGGACGCCCACGCGGCGGCGATCAGCCCCGCGCCCGTCCCGAAGACCGCCTTCCCCAGGAAGTACGTCAGGACGATCGTCGCCAGCCCCAAAACCGACTGGGCGTAAAGGATCGCCCGATAGGAGCCGCCCGAAAGCCGGTGGGCCGCCGCCAGCCAGGCCGGGTAGAGCGGAACGCGGCCCGGCGACTCGAACCCGCGGCCGTCGAGGAGCGCCAGGGCCTTCCCGTAGAAGTCGGGCTCGTCGCCGGACAGCCGGGCGAAACCCGCCGGGTTGTGGGCGGCCGCGGCGGACGCCCGGAGGTAGAGGCCGAATCCGACGATGGCGATCATCGCGAGGATCGTCACGCGGCGGCGGGCTTCCGGCGGCGCCCCGCGGAGAGCAGCGTCGAGGAGGCACGCGCCGCCGGCCGCCGCCAGGACGACGGCCAGCCCGTAAAGGACCGGTGCCGCGCCGGCCGGGGGGAACAGCGGTCGCGGGGCTTCCGCCTCGACCACGGCGGGCGCCGCCCCCGCGGGAACGACGAACACCTTGCGTCCGTCCCATACGGGTGCGACCTCCAGCGGAAGCCCGTCCCGCGTCGCCGTGATGAGGAACCCGTAATCGACCGGGTCCGCCGCCCGCACGCGGATCGCGGCCCGGAAGACGCCCCCTTCGCCATTCATGGGGGTCCGCATGACCCGGTCCGTCACGACGGTCCCCGGCGGGCGCTCCTCCGCGGGAACGGCCTGCCACCCCCGGACTCCCCATACGAGGAGCACCTCCCCCGCTTCGGCCGCACGGTACCGGAACTCCAGCACCCTTGCCGCGTCCTGCCCGGCTTCCGCGCGAACGGCCGGCCATGCCGCGACGAGGAACGTCAGGAAGGCCGTCGCGAGGCGCAGGCGCCGCATCGGTGTTTCCCGGGGACGAACCGGATCGCTCCCCACCGCAACCTCCCGCCGAAACCGACTATAATCAATATACATAGTTCGTCCGGTCCCGGCCCCCAGTAAACCCGACCCTCCCTTCAAGTGCAGGAGGATCCCCCATGGCGCTGAGCGAGATCACCATCACGAAGGCGATCGTTGACCGTTTCTTCCGGAAATTCCTCGAGTGCGTCGACGTCGACACCGCCATCGTCGGCGCCGGCCCCGCGGGGCTCGTCGCGGCGTACTTCCTCGCGAAGGCGGGGCGGCGGGTGGCCGTGTTCGAGCGGAAGCTGAGCATCGGCGGCGGCATGTGGGGCGGCGGGATGATGTTCAACGAGATCGTGGTCCAGGACGCGGGGAGGGAGATCCTCGACGACTTCGGCATCCGGACGAGCGAGTACGAGCCCGGCTACTACACGGCCGACGCTATCGAGACCGCCTCCACGATCTGCTCGTACGCCATGAAGGCAGGCGCCCGGGTCTTCAACTGCATGAGCGTCGAGGACGTGATGATCCGGGAGGGGCGCGTCATCGGCCTCGTCGTCAACTGGTCCCCCGTGGAGATGGCGGGGCTCCACGTGGACCCGCTCACCGTCACCGCGAAGTACGTGGTCGACGCGACCGGGCACGCCACCGAGGTGCTGCGCGTGATCGAGCGGAAGGCCGACGTCCGGCTGGAGACGGAGACCGGCAAGGTCCTCGGGGAGCGCTCCATGTGGGCCGAGAAGGCGGAGACGCTCACCCTGGAAAACACGCGGCGGATCTGCCCGGGGGTGTACGTCGCCGGGATGTCCGCCAACGCGGCCTTCGGGGGCCCGAGGATGGGACCGATCTTCGGAGGTATGCTACTATCCGGAAAACGCGTGGCACACCTGATCGCCGCAGGAGGGTAACCATGGAAACCAAGGAATCCGGACCGAAGGGGGAGACGTCCGCCTTCGACGCCATCGCGGAGGCGTTCGACACCTGGTTCACCAGGAACGCGAACGTCTTCGAGTCGGAGCTTTCAGCGACGAGACATTTTCTTTCCGACCCCGCGGACACCGTGAGCATCGGCTGCGGGACCGGGCTCTTCGAGGAGCGGCTCGGAATCCGCCGCGGCTGCGAGCCGTCGGAAGGGATGGCCCGGCTGTCCCGGAAGCGGGGGATCGACGTGAAGATCGGCCCGGCGGAGGCCGTCCCCTTCGGCGATGCGAGCGCGGGCTGCGTGCTGCTGAGCACCATCCTGAGCTACGTGAAGGACCGCCCGAAGTCGATGAGCGAGGCGTTCCGGGTGCTCAGGCCCGGCGGGACCATCGTCCTGTCGAACCTTCCGAAGGAAGGGTCCTACGCCATGCTGTACGACCTTGCGGCCCTGAAAGGGAAGTACAACCCGGAGACCGCCCCGGCGCACCCCTACCCGATCGAGTTCGTCGAGGAAGGCACCTGGGTCTCCACGGACGAGGTGATCCGGCTGCTCAAGGGAGCGGGGTTCGTCGACCTGGAGTTCGTGCAGACGCTGACGCGGCACCCGAAGTACACCAACGACTCCATCGAGGAGCCGGTCCCGGGGTACGACAAGGGCGACTTCGTCGTCGTCCGGGCGCGCAAGCCGTAAAGGAACGGGAACCGCGGCCCGGGACTTGGGCCGGGCCGCGGAGACTCCCCCTCAATAGATCCGGCGTATCGTGTTGTTGCCGCCGTCCGCCACGTAGAGGTCCGCCCCGTCCGTCGTGATGCCGGACGGCAGGTAATACCTCGCCGCTCCCCCTCCGTCGGCGGACCCGGGGATGCCCGCCCCGCCGGAAATCGTCGACACCGCGCGCGTGTCGATCGCGACCTTCCGGATGGTCATGTTATAGGTGTCCGCGACGAAGAGCGACGTTCCGTCCGTCGTGACGCCGCAGGGAAGGTAGAACCTCGCCGCGGTCCCGACGCCGTCCAGGGAGTCGGGCGAGCCCGCGACGCCCGCCAGCGTCGTCACCTCGCGCGTGGCGATCGTTACCCTGCGGATCGTGTGGTTGTAGGTGTCCGCCACATACAGGTCTGTCCCGTCCGTCGTCACGCCGTACGGCGTGTCGAACCTCGCCGCATCCCCGACGCCGTCGGCGGTACCGCAGGACCCGGCGCTCCCCGCGAGCGTCGTCACCTCGCCCGTGGAGATCACCACCTTGCGGATCGCGCAATTGCCGCTGTCCGCCACGTAGAGATTCGTCCCGTCCGTCGTGATGCCATACGGGAAGCGGAAGCTCGCCGCGCCCCCGGTGCCGTCGGCGGAGCCTTCGGTCCCCGCGGCCCCCGCCAGCGTCGTCACCTCGCGCGTTCCGATCGCTACCTTGCGGATCGTGTGGCTGTCGGTGTCCGCCACATACAGGTACGTACCGTCCGTAGTGACGCCGCGCGGCCCGTTGAAGCGCGCCACGGTCCCGAGGCCGTCGGAGACGCCGGAAGACCCGGCGAGCCCCGCCGGCGTCGTCACCGTCCCGGTGGAGATCGCCACCTTGCGGATCGTGTGGTTCACGGCGTCCGCCAAGTAGAGGCTCGTCCCGTCCGTCGTCACACCGTACGGCCCGTCGAAGCGGGCAGCGGCCCGGGTGCCGTCGGCGGAACCGAACGAGCCCGCCCCGCCCGCGACGGTCGTCACCTGGGCCCCCACGATCGCCATCCTGCGGATCGAGTGGTTCTCGAAATCCGTCACGTACAGGTCGATCCCGTCCGTCGCGAGCCCCCACGGGTAGCGGAACCTCGCCGCCGTCCCGGCGCCGTCCGCGGAGCCGGGTTCCTCCGCGCCGCCGGCCACCGTCGTCACCACCCCGGAAGAGGTCCCGACCTTGCGGATCGTCTGGCTGGAATAGTCCGCGACGTAGAGGTCCGAACCGTCGACCGCGACGCCCCGAGGGCTATGGAACCTCGCCGCGGCGCCCGAGCCGTCCGCGGTCCCGTACTCCTCCGCCGTGCCCGCCAGCGTCGTCACCGATGCGGAAGATATCGCGATCTTGCGGATCGTGTGGTTTTCGGTGTCCGCCACGTAAAGGTTCACCAGGTCCGTGGCGACGCCCGCGGGGTAGGAGAACCGGGCGGCCGTCCCGACGCCGTCGGCGGAACCGGAAACCTCCGCGAGGCCCGCCAGCGTCGTCACCTGGCCCGTCGCGATCGTCACCCGCCGGATCGTGTGGTTCCCGGTGTCCGCCACGTAGAGGTACGTCAGGTCCGACGCGACGTCATAGGGCAGATAGAAGCGGGCCGCCGACCCCGTGCCGTCCTGGTGGCCCGAAGCGGCCGGGCTCCCCGCCAGCGTCGTCACCTGGCCCGTCGCGATCGTCACCCTGCGGATCGTGTTGTTCCCGATGTCGGTCACGTAGAGGTTCGAGCCGTCCGTCGCGATGCCGCCGGGGCCGTCGAACCGGGCCGCGGAGCCGGTGCCGTCCGCGGAGCCGGAAGACCCGGGGCTGCCCGCCAGCGTCGTCACCTTGCCCGTGACGGTCGACATCCGCCGGATCGTGTGGTTCCCGGTGTCCGCCACGTAGAGGTCCCCCCCGAGCTTCAGGACGCCTCCCGGCCGGAAGAACCTCGACGCCGTCCCGACGCCGTCCGCGGAGCCGGTCAGCGGACTCCCGGCCCACGTCTGGGCGGCGTTCGCGAGCGTGAGCGGGACACCCTGGATGGAGCCGCCCATCTGCGTCCCCGCGACGCCGCCTGCGCCGCCGCCCCCGCCGCATGCGGACAGGTGCGCCAGGATCGGAAGAAGGAGCAGCAGGAACGGCGGGCGGAAAAACGATGCGCGGGATCGTCTCATGTCCCCTCCTCACGCCCACGGCGGGCCGGGTCGGTTTGGGGTTTCAGCCTCGCGCGAGAAGCCCCGGGAAGATCTCCCCGAGCCCCCCGGCGATGAACTCGACCGCGATGGCGGCCAGCAGCAGGCTCATCAGCCGCCGCACGATGTTGATGCCGGTGCGCCCCAGGCGCGACCCGATCGGGATGGCCAGGCGGTAGGAGACCCAGACGACCGCCCCCAGCAGCACCGCGGCCGCGACCATGAGCGCGAGGTGCGCCGGCCCCTCCCCCTGCGCGGTGTAGATGATGACCGTGCTGATGGCGCCCGGCCCGGAAAGGAGCGGAATCGCCAGCGGGACCACGCCCACTCCCCCGCCGCCCCGCTCCCCGGCCTCCGCCGCCTCCTCCGGGGTCTGGCGGCTCCGGCTGTGCTCCGCGTGGAACATGGCGATCGCCATCAGGAGCAGGAGGATGCCGCCTCCCACGCGGAACGACGGGAGCCCAACGCCGAAGAGGCGCAGGACCGCGTCGCCGAAGACGCACGCGCCGGCGAGCACCGCCGCCATCGTGACCGCGGCGACGCGCGCGGTGCGCTTGCGCTCCTGCGTGCCCTGCTGGTCGGTCATGCTCAGGAAGATCGGTATGGAGCCGATCGGGTCGACGATCGCCAGGAGAGCCGTGAAGATCTTCAGGTACACCGTCCAGGTCAGCATACCTACATTTTACCCCCCGTTCCTGCCCCTCGGGCAGCCCGCATTTCTCACCAGCGTCCGTAGCGAGGCGGTGGAGACGGGCGTGGCTACAAGGCGTCGCGACCGAGGGCCCCGGAGGCGCACTTGACAGTGCGTCGAGGAGCCCGACCGAGCGCAACGCAGTAGACATGCCCGTATCCGCCGCCGCAGTAGGAGGCTGGTGAGAAATGCGGGCTCCCCCTTACCGGAGGAAGCGGACCGTCTCGGCGGCGGAAGCGGCGATCAGCAGGGGGAGCACCACGGTGAAGTAGCGCCTCAGCGCGAGGTTGAGCATGTCCGGGATCGTGCGCGGCTCCCTGCCCCGGAATCGCCGGACCGCGCCGACCCCGAGCCACAGGCCGTAGGATGCGATGACGAGAAGCGCCGGAACCTCGAAGAGCCCGTGCGGGAGGAGGAAGAGCGCCGCCTGCCCCTGCCCCGCCGTCGAGGCGACGTGCCGGTAGATCAGCCCCATGAAGAGGCCGTTGGCGGCCACGGACAGCGCGGGGACGACCCCCGCGAGCAGGCCGGTCAGCAGCAGGAGGAGCGACGAGAACAGGCTGTTCAAAAGGATCAGGAGGAAGACGGTCCCGCCCGGCATCTCCCCGACGTCGGCCTTCATCTCCGCGAACGATTTGGCCAGGTCGGAAAGAACGGGCACACGGAGGAGCGCGCCGGCGGGCACCGACACCGCGAAGACCAGCGCGAAGGCCGCCAGGTACCGCCGGACTTCGGGCTCCGGGATCAGCCGCTCCATGGCCCGTCGAAGGTTCATCGTCCCCATTTTTACCAGACTCTCTCCGGAATAGTCATCGGAAAATGAAGACGGAAAGCGCCGAGCCGACCAGCACGATGGGGAGTATGCCCACCTTGCGAGCCAGCGCCGCCAGCGCGGCGGCCACGAACAGGATCCGCACGGGGTCCCACGGCACGTCCCAGGCGAACCGGACGGTCATGTAGAACAGGAGCCCCACGAACGACCCGAGGATCCCGCGCGTGGCCCCCGTGAAATGCCTCGATCGCTTGAGGCGGTCCAGGAACGGAGTCGCCGCGACCAGCACGACGAAGGACGGCGAGAAGATGGCGCCGGTGGCCACCAGGGCGCCGGCGACCCCCCCCACCAGGTAGCCGACGAAGGTGGCGGTGATGATGATCGGCCCGGGGGTGACCTGCCCGAGGGCGATCCCGTCCATGAAGGTCCGGGCGTCCAGCCACCTCTGCACGTTGACGATCTCGTGGAACAGGAGCGGCAGCGACGCGTACCCGCCGCCGAACGCGAAGAGGTCGACCCGCAGCAGGAACGCCGCGAGGCGGTACAGCCGCCCGTCGAGGAAATAAAGGGCGGCGACGCAGGCCAGGACGAACGCGACGTAGAGCGGGACCGCCATCGGGACCTTCCCCCGCGCCCCTTCCGCGCCGCCGGCCGGGGGCGCCGGCGCCTCCTCGCGGAACAGCACGATTCCGGCGACGCCCGCGCCGATGATGACCAGGAACGGGCTCACGCCCGCCGCGAAGAACGCCGCGGAGACGGGGGCGAAGAAGAGGTCCGCCCTCCGCTTCGAGATGTCGCGCCCGAAGACGAACGTCGCGTGGGCCAGGATCGCCACCACCATCACCTGGAGGCCGCGGAACAGCGACGCCACCGGGGGGACGTCCCTCGAGCCGGTGTACAGCGCGGCCAGCAGGAGCATCAGCAGGAAGGCCGGCAGCCCGAACCCGACATAGGACGCGACCGCGCCGCGCAGCCCCGCCGACCGCAGCCCCACGTACGCCGCCATCTGCATCGCCGTCGCCCCGGGCATCGACTGGCAGAGGACGACCCCGTCGCGGAACGATTCCTCGGGCAGCCACCGGTTCCGGCGCGTCGCCAGCTCCCGGATGTGGGCGATCATGGCGGGGCCGCCGAACGCCGTGGCGCCCAGCGCAAGGAAGGAGAAAAACAGCCGTCCCGGGGAGGGCATTCCCGGAGAATCCCGCTCTTTTCTCATTGATCCGGGCTCTTGTTCCATGTCATATCTAGACCAAGGGGGCCGGCCGGATGGGGAAAGTCTACCGGGTCTATCGCCTGGACCACGAGACGAAAACGAAGGTCCCGATCGGCACGATCCGGGAACGAAGGAACCAGTCCCGCGGCTCGGCGAACCTCGCCGGGCTCGCGAAGCTCGCCCAGAAGACCTACGGAGACACCCCCGAGGACCGGATGCGGATCTTCCTGGGCGAGGAGCTGATCGCCTGACATAAACCGTCAGACCGCCACGTTCACGAGGACCGGCGAAAGGACCCGTTTCGCCTCCCGCGGGCTGATCCCGACCAGGAACCCTCTTTTCCCGCCGTTGATGTAGACCGTCTCCAGCGCCAGGATCGATTCCTCCATGTAGACCTGCATCGGGCGCCGCGTCCCGAACGGCGAGGTGCCGCCCACCAGGTACCCCGAATGGCGGTTCGCCGTCTCCGGGGCGCACGGCTCGACGCTGCGCGCCCCGATGAGGCGCGCCAGCTTCTGCGTGGACACCTGCCGGTCGCCGTGCATCAGGA
>DCUH01000081.1:0-58026 GCA_002327765.1 bacterium UBA2219
GATCACCTGGGACGAGGCGCTGGATACCCTCGCCGAAAAGATGATGGAGCTGCGCAGGGCCGGCGAGCCGCAGAAGCTGTTGTACATGCGCGGGCGCTATTCCTCCTCCTCCACGGCACTATTGTACGGGACCCTTCCCAAGATCTTCGGGACCCCGAACTACTTCTCCCACAGCGCGATCTGCGCCGAGGCGGAGAAGATGGGGTCGGGTTATACCCAGGGATTCTTCGGCTACCGGGACTACGATCTCGGGAAGACGAAATGCCTGGTGGTCTGGGGGTGCGATCCCTTGAGCTCCAACCGCCAGGTGCCCAACGCGATCGCCAAGTTCAGCGACATCATGGACCGCGGCACGGTCATCGCGGTCGACCCCCGGTTCAGCACTTCGGCCGCCAAGGCCCATGAATGGCTCCCGGTCAAGCCGGGGGAGGACGGGGCGCTGGCCTCCGCGATCGCCCACGTGCTCCTGACCGAGGGGATGTGGAGCCGCGAGTTCGTCGGCGACTTCAAGGAGGGGAAGAACCTGTTCAAGGCGGGCGCGGTCGTGGACGAGGCCGCCTTCGAGGAGAAGCAGACCCACGGCCTGGTGAAGTGGTGGAACCTCGAACTGAAGGACAAGACCCCCGCCTGGGCCGCGAAGAAAACACTGATTACCGAGAAGCAGATCCTCCGCGCTGCCCGCGCGATGGGCAGGGGGGGAAGCGCCACCGCGGTCTGGATGGGTCCCGGCGTCGCCATGACCCCCAGGGGCACCTACGCCGCAATGGCGGTTTACGCCCTCAACGGCATCCTCGGCTCCGTCGAGACCGAGGGGGGCGTCTTCCAGAGCTCCGGGGCGCCGACGACGGCTTTCCCCAAGAACGACGACTTCGTCGACGAGCTGGCCAAGCAGCACGGGAAGGGGAAGAAGATCGACGGCCGCGGCGCCAAGGACATGCCGGCCATGATGGGGGGCAAGCCGGGCAGCGGGGTCGTCACCAACAACGTGGCCAACGCCCTGCTGAAAGATCCCGGGGCGGTCAAGGTGTTCATCAGTTCCTGGAGCAACTTCAATTTCTCCGCCACCGGCGCGCAGCGCTGGGACAAGGCCATGGCGCAGGTGCCGTTCTTCGTCCACATGGTGACGAACGCCTCCGAGATGTCGCAGTTCGCCGACATTGTCCTGCCGGCCACCTACGCCGACGCGGAGAAGCTTTCGATCATCAACAACAACGCGGACCTGTACGGCCACCTGTCCATCCAGCAGCCGGTGGTCAAGCCGCTCTGGCAGTCGAAGCCGGAGGAAACCGAGGTGATGTGGCTTCTGGCGGAGAAGCTGAAGGCCAAGGGGTTCCCCAACCTGTACGATTACTACGCCTCGTTCGCGGATCCCGAGACCGGCAGGAAACCCTCCACCGCCGAGGAATTCGCCGAGATCGCCGCGAAGATCACCTCCCAGAAGGTCTGGGACGGCAAGGAGAAGATGAAGGGCGACCAGATCGCCGGGTGGGCCGAGTTCCGCAAGAAGGGGATCTACAACACGGAGGTCTATCCCTACAAGAAGAACTGGGGAAAGTTCAAGACCGAGACCAAGAAGTTCGAGTTCTACAGCGCCACCCTGAAAAAGGCGTGCGAGGAGCACGCGAAGAAGCACAACACCTCCGTGGACGACATCCTCGAGTCCAGCGGCTACGAGGCCCGGGGGGAGCTCGTCTTCGTGCCGCACTACGAGTCTCCCAAGCGCCACGGCAGCGTGGAGGAGTACCCCTTCGCGTTCATCGACTACAAGTCGCGTCTCAACAACGAGGGTCGGTCCGCGAACACTCCTTGGTACCAGGAGTGGAAGAAGGTCGACGTGGGGGACGATTCCCGGGACGACTTCATAAAGATCAACCCGGCCGACGGCCTCAAGCTCGGCCTCAAGACCGGGGACACCGTGAAGGTTTCGTCCACGACGGGCTCCATCGTCGTCAAGGTGAAGCTGTGGGAGGGCGTTCGTCCCGGAACCGCCGCGAAATGTTTCGGCCAGGGGCATTGGGCCTACGGCAGGGTGGCCGCCAAAGACTACGCCAAGGCGCAGCCCCGCGGCGGCAACAACAACGAGATCCTGGTGGACGAATACGACCGCCTCAGCGGCTCGACCGCGCGCAACGGCGGCTTCACCGGCGTCAAGATCGAAAAAATCCAGGGATAGGGGGCGCCTAAATGCCTAAGCAATACGGGATGGTCATCGACCTGCAGAAATGCGTCGGCTGCGGCGCCTGCGCCGTCGCCTGCAAGGCGGAGAACAACACCCAGACGAGCGCCAGGGGACAGACGTACAACTGGGCCGACTTCGAGTACCGGGAGAAGGGGAAGTTTCCGGACCTTTCCTACGCGGCGATCCCGGTGCTCTGCAACCACTGCTCGGACGCGCCGTGCGTCAAGACATGCCCCGTGACCCCCAAGGCGATGTACAAGACGGCCGACGGAATCACCATGCACAACGACGAGCGCTGCATCGGCTGCCGACGCTGCCAGCAGGCCTGCCCGTACAGCGCCGCGGATGTCGTCAAGGAAAAGGCGGCCTACAGCGTCATCAGCATGAACGACTCGAAAGAGGAGCCGCATCCCTTCTACAGGGACGCCGCCGAACTGATCCCCGGCTGCACCGCCTCGGGGGCCGAGGTGGCGAAGGCGGCGGGGGCGTCGCCCCCCGACCGGACCGACTTCATCCACCCCGATTATGGAAGCGTCCGAAGGAAGGGGGTCGCGGAGAAATGCCTGTTCTGCGACCACCGCGTCAAGCAGGGGGAATTGCCGACCTGCGTGCTCGCGTGCCCTTCCCATGCCCGCATTTTCGGAGACCTGAAGGATTCGTCGAGCGAGCCGGCCGCCCTTCTGAAGAGGCACAAGTCCTTCCGGCTCAAGGAGGAGAAGAAGACCCGTCCCAACGTGTATTACATCAGAAGCTTCCAGGGGAAAACGAAGGCGTAAAGGATGGCCCCGGACGCGTAGCCGGAAGCCGCTTACCGGCTTCTTTCGGCCTCCCTCTGCCAGCCGTCGGAAGTTTGGCAGGGGGAGGATATCTTCCGGCAGCTTGGCGATGCCATGTCGGCTTCCCCGTGCGGATCGGTCTACCTGGAGCCGGGCCGGCGGGTCATGGGGGAGACCTCTGCGGCCGCGGAAAGGTTCTACAGGGAGTCCGGACTGGTGCTGGAAGGCGGCTCCACGGAAATGACGGACCACATGGCGGAGGAACTGGAATTCATGTCCTGCCTGCTCCGGAAGGCGATATTTGCGCAGGCGGCAGGCGACGCCGAAGGGTATTCCGCGTGGGTGGTTTCCTGGGCCGGTCCCTCGCGGGGTGGTACGCGCGCTTCTGCGACGGCCTCCGCAAGGGTACGGACGACCCTTTTTACCTTGCGCTGGCCGATTTCCTGGAGGGGGTAATGAAAAAATATATGGAGTTTTTCGCTCCGGTTAAGGAAAAAGCATGAAGCCCGCTACGCCTCCCGTCGATCCTCACGGGAGAACGATCAATTACATGCGCCTTTCGGTGACGGACCGGTGCAACCTCCGCTGCGCCTATTGCATGCCGGCGGAGGGTGTTCCCATGCGAAGCCACGCGGACATCCTGCCGTACGAGGATCTGCTCCGCATTTCGCGGGCGGCGATCTCGCTGGGCATGGAGAAGATCCGGGTGACGGGCGGCGAGCCGTTGGTGAGGAAGGGGATCGTGCGGTTCCTCGAGCGGCTCTCTTCCCTCCCCGGCCTCCGGCGCCTTGTCCTGACGACAAACGGCGTCCTGCTCAGGGAAATGGCCGCGGACCTCAAGAACGCGGGGGTGGAGAGCCTGAACATCAGCATCGATTCCCTGCGGCCCGATACCTTTGCCCGCATCACGAGGTGCGGGGATCTGCGGCAGGTGCTGGAAGGGATCGAGGCCGTCGAGCGGGCGGGATTCCCTTTCGTCAAGTTCAACGTCGTGGTAATGCGCGGGGTGAACGACGACGAGGTGGCGGATTTCGCCGCCTTGACCGTCGACCGGCCCTATCGCGTCCGGTTCATCGAATACATGCCGACCCTCCCGCGCGAGGACGGGAAGGATTTGACCGTTCCCGGCGAGGAGCTGCTTCGCCGGCTCTCCGAACGCTTCCGGCTGCAGCCTGTGGGAAGGGAAAAGCTGACCGGCCCGGCCGCCTACTGGCGGATCGAGGGCGCCGCCGGGATGGTGGGGGTCATTACCCCGGTTTCCTGCCACTTCTGCCGGGAGTGCAACCGGATCCGGGTGACGTCGACCGGCATGGCCAAAGGTTGTCTCTTCGACGGGGACGGCGTCGATCTGAAGCCGTTCCTTCGGGCGGAAGGGGACGACGCGTTGCGGCGGGCGCTCCGGGGCGTGATAGAGTCCAAGCCGGAGAGACACTCTCTCGGCGAAGGTCCGGACCAACGGTCCGCCTTGCCGATGTCGGAAGTGGGGGGGTAGGCATGCCGTCGAACCATTTCGACGAGAAGGGCCGCGCCGTCATGGTCGACGTCAGCGGCAAGGCACCGACTCTTCGGACCGCGACCGCTTCCGCATGGGTCCGCATGTCCCCGGAGACGCTGCGGACCGTCGCCGAGGGTCGGGCGGCGAAGGGAGACGTGCTCGCCGTGGCGCGGCTGGCCGGCATCTCGGCCGCGAAGAAGACGCCGGAGCTGATCCCTCTGGCGCACCCGCTTGCCATCCACGCCGTCTCGATCGATTTCGCGGCCGATCAGGAAAGCGGGACGGTCCGGGTCGAGGGCACGGTCCGGGCGCACGAACGGACCGGCGTGGAGATGGAGGCCATGGTCGCCGTGTCGGTGGCCGCACTGACCGTTTACGACATGTGCAAGGGGATGGACCGGGGGATCACCATCGGGGACATCGCCCTCGAGTACAAGGAAGGCGGGAAAAGCGGCGTCTTCCGGAAGGGGGAGCGCCCGTGAAGGCCGGGATTCTCACCGTTAGCGACCGTTCCTCCCGGGGCGAGCGGGAGGACCTCGGGGGACCGGAGGTCGGCCGCTGGGTCTCGGCCATGGGGGTGGAAGTCGCCCGGCGCGCGATCGTTCCCGACGAGGCGGATGCGATCGCCGCCGTGTTGAAGGAATGGGCCGACGACGGCGCCCTGGACCTCGTCCTCACCACGGGCGGCACCGGGGTATCCCCCAGGGACGTGACTCCCGATGCGACCCTCGAGGTGGCGGACCGCCTGGTCCCGGGGTTCGGCGAGCGGATGCGGGCGGAGAGCCTGAAGAAGACGCCGATGGCGATCCTCTCCCGGGCCGTCGCGGCGGTGCGGAAGGAAACGCTCATCATCAATCTCCCGGGAAGCCCGAAAGGGGCGGTGGAAAACCTGGCCGCGGTCTGGGACGCGGTGGGGCACGCGGTTTCGAAGATCCGGGGGGACGCGTCGGACTGCGCGCCCGGCGGTTCCCGGGAATGAAGGAGGCAGCCATGCAGGCACGCGTTGTAGCCGTCTGTGCCAGCGAAAACAAGGGGGAAAGGAAAACGCCGGTCGACGCGGTCGAGCTGCGCGTCGAGCACGGGATCGTCGGCGATGCCCATGCGGGGGAGTGGCATCGTCAGGTCAGCCTCCTGGCCGAGGAGAGCATCGACAAGATGCGGCGCCGGGGTCTTTCCGTCAACGCCGGAGATTTCGGCGAGAACATCACCACCCGCGGCATCGACCTGACGGCTCTTCCGGTCGGCGTCAAGGTTTCCATGGGGGAAGCGTTGCTCGAGATCACACAGATCGGGAAGGAATGCCACACGCGCTGCGCCATCTACTACCAGGCCGGGGATTGCGTCATGCCGAGGGAAGGCATCTTCGCCAAGGTTCTTCGCGGAGGGGTGGTGAAGCCGGGAGACTCCTTGATCGTGCATGACTGATTTCCCCGCCCGCAGCGGCGGAAGAATCTCCCGCACAGTAATTTTTATGTGGAGGAGCAGACCATGATCCGCGTCCTGGCCTTGTCCTTGATCGCTCTTTTGGCCGCCCTTCCGACTCTCGCGGACGAGAAGCCCTTGCCGGTCGTCGTGTTTGCCGGATCCGCCTCACAGCCCCCTCTCGAGGAAGCCGCCCGGTCTTTCGAAAAGAAGACCGGAATCCCCGTGACGCTCCACCTCGGTGGATCGGGAACGATGCTCAGCCAGATCCGTCTGACCGGCAAGGGAGATCTTTATATCCCCGGTTCCCCCGACTTCCTCGAGTTGGCCCGAGAGCAGAATCTCGTGGAGGGAGAAGCGAAAACCCTCGCGTACCTGGTGCCCGCGATCATCGTCCAAAGGGGAAACCCTCTGAAGATTAAAGGGCTCGAGGACCTGTCCCGGCCAGGGCTGAGGATCGGCATCGCCGATCCGCGCGGGGTTTGCGTCGGCCTCTACGCGGTGGAGCTCCTTGTCGCCAATGGTCTGGAAAAGAAGGTCAGGCCGAACCTGCGCGGCCAGGTGGAAAGCTGCGCCCGGGCCGCTTCGATGATCCCGCTGGGGACGGTCGATGTCGTTCTCGGGTGGCGGGAGTTCGAATCATGGAACCCTGAGGCGATGGAAGCTATATTGCTCCGGCCGGAGCAGCTGCCGCGTCTTGCGTTCGTGCCGGCGGTAAAAGTGCGCGGTGCCCGCAATCCTGCAGGCGCCGAAGCCTTCATGACGTTCCTGGCCTCTGGAGACGGCGTCGAAATATTCCGTAAATGGGGTTACCTGGTTCGCGAGTCCGATATCCGGCCGCTCGCCCCGAAAGCCCGCATTGGCGGCATCTATCGGCTCCCGGCGGAATGGCGGTGATCCGGACGCGCGACCTGCCGTTCCGGCTGGCGCTGACGCTGCCGCTCGCCGGGCTGTCCGGTTATTTCCTGCTGCTTTTCGGAAGCCAGTACCTGTTTTTCAGTGCGGCCGCGTTCCTGCGTCAGCTTGCGTTGCCGGAGATACAGGCAGCCATCATATTGAGCTTAACCAGCGCAACCTGCAGCGCCTTGCTGGCGGTGGTCATCGCCGTTCCCTGCGCATATCTCCTGGCACGCCACGAATTCCAGGGCAAGCGGTTGCTCGACACGTTCCTCGACCTGCCGGTCGTCCTTACCCCGATCGCCCTCGGCACCCTGATCCTGATGGCGTGGAACAACCCCGCGGGCCGACTGCTCGAAAGCGTCGGCATCTCCCTTCCGTTTACCGTGGCCGGGGTCATCGCAGCGCAATTCACCGTGGTGTCGGCGATCGCCCTGCGCCTGCTCAAGGCCACCTTCGAGCAGGTCGATCCCCGCTGCGAGCAGGTGGCCCGCACTCTCGGCTGCACGGCCGCGGGCAGTTTCCGTCTCGTCACCCTCCCGCTGGCCGGCCGGGGCATCATGGCGGCGTTCATCCTGACCTGGGCGCGGGCTGTCGGCGAATTCGGCGCCACGGTGATGGTCGCCGGAACCGTCCGCGGCGATACGGCGACCCTGCCGAGCAGCATCTACATGGCCATGTCGGTGGCCGATCTGCCGAGGGCGGTCACGCTGATCAGCCTCCTGCTGCTGATCTCCCTTGCGGTGCTCTTCGCCGTGCGGCTCGCACTCGGACGCCGGTCATGATCCGGATCCGCGGGCTGACCGCGCATCGGGGGAAGTTCCTCCTGGGCCCGGTAGACCTCGATCTCGACGACGGAGGCTACCTGATCGTCCTTGGCCCCTCCGGAGCGGGCAAGACGGTCCTGCTCGAGGTCTGCCTCGGACTGGAGTCGCCCTCCGGAGGCGAGGTCGCGATGAACGGCGTTGACATGACGGATCTCCCCCCGGAGCGGCGGCGGATCGCCTACCTTCCCCAGGACCTGGCGCTCTTTCCCCACCTCTCCGTCCGGGACAACATCCTTTTCGGCGCCCGGCTGCAGCGGCAGGACCCCGACGCGATCCGGGACCGGCTGAGGGAACTGGTGGCCCTTCTCGATCTCGACGGCATTCTCGATCGGCCCTCGATCCGGACCCTCTCCGGCGGCGAAAAGCAGCGTGTCGCCCTGGCGCGGGCGCTGCTGCCGTCGCCGCGGGTGCTTTTCCTCGACGAGCCCTTCTCGGCGCTCGATGCGACTATCAAACGGCAGTTACAGATCAAACTGCGTCAGATCAACCGGGAAATGGGCGTGACCATCCTGCACGTTACGCACGATCAGGAAGAGGCTTTCCTTCTCGGGGAGCGCATCGCCGTCATGATCGCCGGGAAGCTGCATCAGATAGGGCATCGGGACGACATCTATTATCGACCGGCCAGCATCGCCGTTGCCCGGTTCCTGCAAAACCAGAACATCTTCGAGATGCAGGTCGAAGATGGCGGCGACAACGGCACGCTTCATCTGGCCGGTCCGATTTCCCTTACGACCGGCTCACGATCGGGGATAAGGGTGGGTGATCGCGTCGCCGCGGTGATACGTTCGGAGGAAGTAGTGATCATCCGGCCCAACAGGCCGATCGGGAACGAACTGAGGCAGAACCTGTTCGATGGGAGGATTGTCGATATCCTCGGTTTGGGCGGCAACCATATCCTGACCGTGGAAATCTCCGACGGGGTGCGCTTGAACGCGGAACTTCCAAACTGTGCGTTCCGCGACCTCGGCTATGCGGTCGGTGATCCGATACGGATCGCACTGCGCAGCCGCAGTCTCTGGATCCTGCCATGGCCTCGGGAGATGCCATGAAAGGATGGATGGCAACCTGAAGGAAGGAGGCGAACAGGAGTGGAAGGTGACGTGATCATCTACAGGCCGTCCAACCGGTCAATGCGAAGGGCTGCCGGGGATGCGCGGAAATCTTTCCGGAGTTCGAGGAGGGGCTTCGCGATATCGAAGGATTCTCGCACGTGTACCTCATCGTCCACCTCCACAAGGTGGAATCGGTGCGGTTGACGGTGAAGCCGTTTCTTCAGGATGCGGATCATGGCATATTCTCGACGCGGGCGCCTTTCCGGCCGAATGCGATCGGATTGAGCGTGGTGGAACTTCTGTCCCGCGAAGGCAATGTCCTTCACATCGACGGTGTCGATATCCTTGACGGTACGCCTCTTCTGGATATAAAGCCGTACACCATCAAGTTCGACAGCGCAGTTTCCGTCCGGAACGGGTGGTACGACGAGGTGAGCGAAGAGGCGGCGCGGCGGCGGGGCCTTCGGGGCTATAAGGGCGGGGTTGGCTTCTGATCCGCTGCGGCAGCCTGTTTCATGATCCGCGGATGCCGTTTTCGATGAAGTCTGCGATGGACGAAGGGTCGTCGATGTCCAGTACCGGGAGGTCGATGTCAAGCGGTTCGTCGCTGGCTACCGCGACGATCGAGGGGTCGCCTTCCTTGCTGTGGAGAAAAAGCGGTTCGTATCGCTCTTTCCTGTGGACCTCTATCTTCGGGAGCGAGCTTTTCCGGAATCCTTCGACAAGGACAACATCCACGTTCGTAAAGAACCTGGACAGCAGTTCCTCGACCGGCGGGGATGCCTGCTGCTTCTCCACGAGAGCCAGCTTTTCCGAAGAGGAGATCACCATTACTTCCGCCCCCGCGGCGGTGAACCGGTAGCTGTCCTTCCCCGGGTGGTCGATGTCGAACCGATGGGCGTCGTGCTTGAGTGTCCCGACCCGATATCCTCGAGCGGCCAGTTCGGGGATGAGCTTCTCGATCAGCGTGGTTTTTCCCGCGCCGGAACGTCCGAGGAACGCGAGAGCCTTCACGATATCTCTCCTTTCCGGATTGCTTCATACTCATCGACGGTGTTGATGTTCAGGAAGGGCCGCTCTCCTTCGCCGGTTCCGGCGAATTCCGCTTCGGGCACGAATCGCGTCCGGACCAGGGGAAACAGATCACGGATTCTGTAATTCCCGGCTTTCAGGAGCTGTTCCATCGGGTCAAGGCAATTCTTGTGATAGAGGGAGAAGAGCGGTTCCGGGTGTTCGCCGCTGAGTGGCACCGTGGCGTCGAAGCCGTCGCCGACGGAGATCAGATAACGGAGGATGTGAGGGCTGGCAAAGGGAAGGTCACAGGCGGATGCGAAGATGTAAGGAGTTTTCGCCCGGGAAAGACCCGTATGCAGCCCGCCCAGGGCGCTGCCCGGGTGGATGTCGGGGAAGATCGGCAGCTCGTATTTATCAAATCTCTCGGGGCGATTTCCGATGAGGATGAGGTCGGGGAGACACGTCCGGAGCGCGGCAAGCACCTTGTTGACCAGCGGCTCCCCGTCTATCGGCAGCGTCGCCTTGTCCCGCCCCATGCGGGAGCTTTTCCCGCCAACCAGGACGACGCCGGTCACGTTGCGGGGATCGATCAAAATACCGGGTAGAACCGGACGTGCGTACCGGCGGGGAGGAGCCGCGCACCCATCGGAATCTCGATCACGCCGTCTGCCCTGGAGGCGGAAACGAAATCTCCCGATCCCCGGGAAGGGATTTCAACCACCCGGCTTGAACTACCCACGGTTTCAA
The DNA here is from genome assembly GCA_002327765.1 of bacterium UBA2219. Classification (GTDB taxonomy): domain Bacteria; phylum Desulfobacterota; class Deferrimicrobia; order Deferrimicrobiales; family Deferrimicrobiaceae; genus UBA2219. Next base: position 10,413 of record DCUH01000081.1, read on the forward strand.
TCTTTCCAAGGGCGAATTTCTTTCGCTCTCCCTTGTTTTTCGCATCGGCGGCCAGCGGGAGCCAGACGGGGCGTGGCAGGAAGTCCGCCGCCCCGGACGTTTTCCGAAGGAAAGGGAGCACCACCATTTGGAAATGCACCATCACGGCGACGGGGCTACCCGGGAGGGCGATGACCACGCCCCCGTTTTCCGATCTACCGGCATAGATCGGCTTGCCGGGCTTGACGGCTATCTTGTGTACTGCTTTTTCGACGCCGCATGCCCTCAGGCAATCCGGTACGATGTCGATATCGCCCTCGGAAACCCCCCCCGTGATCAACAGGAGATCGGAGGAAAGCCCGGCGCGGATCTTCGTGGTGATCTCCTCGCGGTTGTCCTTCGCGATGCCGAGGTATTCGACCTGTGTGAAACCGGTCTTTTTCAGGGAGGACAGGAGAAAGTGGGCGTTGCTGTTCCGAATGAAAGCACCGGATGCTCTTTCCCAGGGCTCCATCAATTCGCCGCCGGTGGCGAGCACGGATATGGAGGGGCGTGAATAAACGGTTACCTCCCATTTGCCGACGGCGGCCAGGGAGGCGATGTGCCGCGTCCTGAGGATCGTGCCGCGCGGCACCAGGATATCCCCTTGTTTTGCATCTTCGCCTTCCCATGCGATGTGCTGCCCTGCAATGGCCTTTTCGAGGAACAGCACCTTTCCGTCCGTCGTCTCCTCGGCATGCTCAACGGGGATGACCGTGTCGAAGGCCGCAGGGACCCTCGCGCCGGTCATGATCTTGATGCAGTCGGCTTCCCCTGCATCGCCGGACCATGTCCCTCCGGGGTTGAGGGTGCCGATGATCCCGAAGGCACGCGCCTCCTCGTTCCCCGTCCACCGAACTGCATAGCCATCCATCGCGGAACGGTTGAAGGGGGGAATATTCCGGTCGGCAACCACATCTTTCGAAGTGACCTCCGAGAGGGCATCGGGCAAGAGAATATTCCGCTCATCCGGCTCATGAGCGAGAGCAAGGATAGACAGCAGGGCTTCCTCGAACGATACGCTCATCATGGGTCCCTTTTGGAGATTATTTAATGTATTCAAAGTATTATACCTGCAGCAGAGGCGGAAGGGAACTCCCTATGAAGTTTCCAGCGACAATGTTCCGGTGGTCTGCCCCAAATTTCCATGCAGTATGCACGGGAAACGGCGTGAGCTGCGCCGGTTCAGAGGCGGGTGCCGTCAGGAAAACCATCTCCCTTCCGCCTGATCTGGCTGAGGATGCCGAGCGCATCGCTCGCGAGGAGGGCAAGACCTTGAGCGCCATGATCCAGGACGCGCTCAGGGCTGCGAGGCGTCAACGCTTGCGCGGGGAGTGGAAATCCGCGCAGGGGTATTGGAGCGCCCGGGCCCGCGAGAAGGGCCTGCTGAAGGAGGAAGATCTCGACCGGTTCATTCGGCGGGATCGACGATCTCGTCATTTCACGGACTATCCTCGACGAAGTGCTTTCCGGCTGATCGCGCTGGCCGATTATATCAAGGAGGCGGGAAGACGCAGATAATCCCCAGGAGATATTTCCAACCGGCGATCATCCCCGGTTGGAAACCGGCTGGAAATGAGAAACACAAGGTGAAAGAACCCCCACGCCTTAAAAAAGGTCTTATTTGATAATCTGTTTCAACGGGCGAAGGGAAGGTTTCAGTTCCAGGCTGCTTGCAAGAAAGATGTCCTTGTTCCGGGTGAAAAGAAGATAGAATTTTCCCTTCTGGCCCGGGACAGCCACGACCGTCGGGCTGTTCGAGGCGGTGAAATCCCGGACGGGCACCGGAGTTTCCCACTGGTTCCCCTTCAGAACGCTTGCGAAAATCGGCTCTGCACTTCCTTCCTCAGACCGGCCCTGGCGAAAGAAAATAAACAGGTCCTCCCCGTCGGATGCCATGGAAACCGGGGTGACCGTCCTGGCCTCCCTGGAAAGCTGTGGGAACTTGTCCGCCTGGAGCCAGCCGGTTCCGCTCTCGTAAGGCAGGATAGTGATCCCCCCGTAGTAGATAGCCGCCTTGAAAAGCCGGTCCTTGTGCCTGCAGAGCGAAACCGTGCCCTCGGCGGCGCCGGCCGCCTTCTGGTCGCCGGCCCACGACGACCCGTCGAACCAGGAGTGCCAAATTTCCCTTTTCGAATCTTTTGACCCGCCGCCGCGAACCATCAGCAGGCTTTCCCCCGCCCCGCCGGTTACCCGGTCAAAGGGAAACAGGAGCACCGACGGGCTGTAATGGCTCTTCTGCCCCGGGATCTTGCCCAGCGGCGTCCAGTTTGCCCCCTCGCTCACAGCGTGCCACAAAGTATCATTCCCGCCCTTGTACACCATGTGCAGCTTGCCTTGGAAAACCTCCAGCGCGGGGGCACCCTGCCCGTCCAGGTTGGACACCCGGTTGATCATCCAGGTATTGCCGTCCCAGGCGCCGTGCCAGATCGCGTCTCCATCCTTCCCGCCATGGACGATGTGCAGCTTGCCCTTGTGCCACACGGCCGAGACCCTCGACGCCTGCATCCCTTCCACCTTTACCGGGGTCCCCCAGGCCGGAAGCCCCGCGGCGGTCGACAGGCCCGCGGTCTGGAAAAAGAAAACACCCGCAAATAACAGTGTCAGAACCCATTTTTTCGGCATATGCGGCTCTCCTTTTCGGGATGCTTTTCTTCGTCAGTATATTCGCCGTGTGATGTGACGCAACCTGAAAACCCTGCACACGTTGGGTGTTTAAAGCGAAGGGGTAGATGGAGGAAGAGCGTCAGCGGCGGCGATCGCCCGATGTGGTCGAGTATCTTTCGGATGACAGGAGCCTGGGTGACGAAGCCCACAACCCATCCGCTCGCCGCAATCCAGGTACTATCGGGTCGCGGAGGATTGGGCGGTTCGTGATTCCGCGATGAGCGTACGAATGGGACCCGTAGTAATGGAAGAGTTGGGTTCCCCGTTCTGGGACGTGCGAAGTGAGGCGGGCGATCCGCTCCTGGTAGTCGCTCCCGGACGAATTTCACCCGCAGGGCGGCGTGTTTGGCACAGCGGGAGTAGCAGAACCCTCGATGTTTGCAGGAGAAGGCGACGCGATATTCGTTTCCGCAGGCGCTGCACCGTACCCGTGCGAACCCGCATTCGAGAAGGTCGCACACGAAATCGGGATGTGGCCAGTGGAGTTCCCCTGGTTTCGAATGCGGAAGCGATACTGCAGGTGACGTTGCGGGGTATCCGGCACAACCTTTTGCTCCCGTTGGAAATCGGTTAAAAAAGAGAAGCACAATCAATGTGAAAACGTGTAAAAGCTTGTAAAACAGGCGATTTGCGGTATCCAACAAGCGGCTGGTTTTAAAGAATAAATATCTGGCCAATTAAGTTTCGCTAGTACTTGAGGGGGTGGTGGGGAAACCCGTGCGGGTTCAAATCCCGCCTTCGGCACCAGAAAATTACCAGGGAGCCTCGGCAAGAATAGAGGCTCCCTTTTTCATTTTCTGGTGCTAGAGCGGGATTTGAACTCCAAGGCGCCGCCGAGCGATGAGCGAGGAAAAGCCGCCATGGACGGCGGCGTCAGGCACCGCGGCCGCCGGCGGAGCGAGCACAGGGAGGTGCGAGCGCGAGCCGGTCAAATCCCGCCTTCGGCGATACGTGCGAAAATCATTCGACGGTTACAGGGGAAATCCAGAAGGTAAGGTGCGGAGCATGTCCGAAAAGAAGGCGATCCCGCAGGAAGTCGGCTTTACCGGCTCGCGGTTCGTGCGGAAATATATCACCTGGATCCTGCTCCTCATGGTTCTCATGGTCTTTTCGATCTTCTGGTGGTTTCACAGGAAAGCGGTGTCGATGCTCGAGGAGCAGATCTACATGGAGGGGAGGGTCCTCGTCCGGGAGATCGTGCTGACCCGCGAGTGGTTCGCGATCCACAACGGAGTGTACGTCCGCATGACTCCGGGGATGGAGGTCAATCCGTGGCTCCGGAAGGTTCCCGGTCTGAAACCGGTGATACGCGACGAGGAAGGCGTTCTCTATACCCTGAAAAACCCCGCCCTGGCGACCCGTGAGATATCCGAAATCGCGGGCGGGAAGGGGGAATTCCGGTTCAGGATCACCAGCCTCAACCCGCTGAATCCCTCGAATGCCCCGGATTCCTTCGAGCGTGCGGCTCTCGAGAGGTTCGCTAGGGGGGACAAGGAATCGAAGCTCTACGAAACGACGAAGGGAAAGGTCGCCTATCGGTACATGGTATCGCTCGAAACGAACAAATCGTGCCTCCCATGCCACGAGGCTCAAGGCTACAGGGAAGGCGACGTCCGGGGCGGGATCAGCGTCTCTACCGACGTCACCCCGATGTTCCGGCAAATGGAAAGGTACCGGACATACCTGGCCACGTCGGCCGTCGGCATCGTCGCCTTGTTCCTCGCCGTTGCGTTGGGCATTTCCCGTTTCTTCATAAAAGATCTGGGGAAAGCGGAACTCCGGCTGGTGGAGATGGCCACCCTGGACGACCTGACGGGGTTGACCAATCGTCGCGAAGGGCTTCGCCGGGCGGGGGAAGAGGTGGGACGTGCCGGCCGCACCGGCAAGCCGCTGTTCGCCCTGATGATCGATATCGACCGTTTCAAGAATATCAATGATACGCATGGCCATGCGGCGGGAGACGCGGTCCTCCGGGAGATCGCCCGCAGGCCGTCTCCGTCGCGGAGAGATTGCGCGTGCCCGTCGCGGAATTCCCCATCTTCATCGGGAAAGGCGATGCTCTCGACGTGACGGTCAGCATCGGGGTCTCGAAGTTCTCCCCGGGGGAGACGCTCGAATCGCTGATCTCGCGGGCGGACGCGGCCCTTAACGGGGCGAAGGAAGAAGGGCGCAATCGGGTAAAGACCGCATGGGAAGCCCCGCACGCGTGAGAGAGGAGCCCGGCCGCCGGGGTCCCCCGTATCAAAAGATCGGACGGGGAGAATGGCGCGCCGCGATGCGGGCGATTCGCCGCAACTTTTGGAACGGTCCCTTCATCCAAAAAATTGGAGAAACACGTTGTTCCCGGAAAGGAGAGCCCGGATGAAACATGAATTCTTGAAGCACCTCAAGCAGGACCATGACGAACAGAAACAGCTCGGGCAGCGGTTGGCGGAGGCCACGGCGGCGGGAGAGCGCAAACGGCTGCGCAGGAAGTTTCACGATTCCCTGTATCCCCATTTGATGGGCGAGGAAGCATCCATCTTCAAGCGCCTCCAGCAGGTCGACGACGAGGAAGCGAAAAAGGACTGCCTCGAGAATCTGCGGGAACACCGGGAAGCGATGACCGCGCTTCGGGAGCTCATGGCGATGAACTCGGAAAGCGACGTCTTCCAGGCCAAGGCCCGGGCCCTGGATGAGCTGAACCGGCATCACATCGGGCATGAGGAAGGGAAGACCTTCGGGCATCTGGAGCGGCTCTTCGACGAGCAGGAGCTGGACAGGCTGTTCGAGCTGTACGAAGCATCCGAGGAGGGGAAACCGGTATTCTGATTCGGTCACTTCCTGTGGCGCGCGATCAGGCCGTCCCGGAGCGACTTGAGGCCGCCGCTGATCCCCACCTTGTAGATGTGCGGGTTGTCGAAGCGCTTGTATTCCGGCGGGAGCATGTCCAGCCGCTCGCGGCAGTATCCTGCCGTCCGCGACAGGGGAGGAGGCTCGTACACGGTCTTTCCCCGGGACATCATCGGGCGCAGCAGAGGCTCGGTTTTGCGCGCCTCGAGGGGAAACGATTGATGGGGAATGAACGGGTGGTGCATCACGGGGATTTCCGTTTCGTTTTCGAGCCCGACGACGTCCGCTCCGTAGAAAGCCCCCCGCTCGTCGAGGACGCGCCAGACCTGCTTTTTTCCGGGCAGGGTGATCTTGGAGACGTTTTCCGACAGCTTGATGACCGGGCGCCCGCCGGCCTCCGCCAGCTTGTACACGCCGTCCAGCGCCGCGTCCGGCTGCCCGGTCACCAGGCTGGTCCCCACGCCGAAAACGTCGATGGGCGCGCCTTGCGCGATCAGGCTCCGGATGACGTACTCGTCCAGCTGATTGGATGCCGCGATCTTGACGTAATGCAGCCCCGCCTCGTCCAGCATGGCGCGGGTTTTTTTGGCAAGGTAGGCCAGGTCCCCGCTGTCCAGGCGGACGCCTTTCAGCCGGTGGCCGTTCCTTTCCATTTCCATCGCCACAATGATTGCGTTGGGGATTCCGCTCCCCAGGGTGCTGAAGGTATCGACCAGGAACACGCAGTCGTCCGGGCGGGCCGCGGCGAAGCTGCGGAAGGCCTCGACCTCGCTTTCGTGGCTTTGGATATAGGAATGCGCCATGGTGCCGGACGGCTGCAGCGAGAAATCCCTTGCCGCCCTCGAGTTGCTGGTCGCGTCGACCCCCCCCACGATGGCGGCGCGGCTGGCGTGGTAGCCGCCCAGCCCCTGCGCGCGGCGCAGCCCGAAATCGATGAGCGCGCCGTCCCCCGCCGCGAGGCGCATGCGGCTGGCCTTCGTGGCGATCAGCGACTGGAAGTTGAGGATGTTGAGCAGCAGCGTCTCGATCAGCTGGGTCTCGATCAGGTTTCCCTCGATCCGGAGGACGGGGCGCGTCGGAAAGACCAGGTCGCCTTCCGGGGGGGAGCAGACCGTGCCCGTGAACCGGAAGGTTTTCAGGTATGCGATGTAGTCGGGGTGGAAGGACTGCGCTTCCAGGAAATCCAGGTCCTGCCCGTCGAAACGGAAATTCTCCAGCGCGGACAGGAGGTCCGGAAGCCCCGCGAAAACCGTGTACCCGCCCTGGAACGGGTTCCTGCGGAAGAAGTAATCGAACACGGCCGTGTCGTCTTTCCGGCCGGCCAGGAAATAGGCCTGCCCCATGGCGAGTTCGTAATGGTCGGTGTATGTTCCCGTGACGTCGAGCATGCCGTCCCCCGTCAGGCCGGGGCGTCCCGACGTCGGATGCCGGCGGATCCCAGGAACCGGACGCCTTTGCGCAGCATGTCGTCCGTCGCGGTTTTCATGCGGTCCGGCGGAGAGCCGACCGGCCTCGTCAGGTCGCTGAGAACGACGACTTCGTATCCCTTGGCCGCCCCGTCCGCCGCCGTGTAATAGACGCAGTAATCCGCCGCGAGCCCGCAGATGAAGATTCTCTTCGCCCCGCGGCTGCGCAGGTATCCGTCCAGGCCGGTTTCCGTCGCCCGGTCGTTCTCCAGGAAACCGGAGTAGCTGTCCGTCTTCTTGTGATAGCCCTTCCGGATGACGGCATCGGCGAGCCGGGCGTCCAGGCCGGGATGGAATTCGGCGCCGCGGGTCCCCTGCACCACGTGGTCCGGCCACAGCACGGGGCCGATCCCGGGCGCTTCGTACGGGTCGAACGCCCTCTTTCCCGGATGACGGCTCGCAAAGCTGTCGTGGTCCCGGGGATGCCAGTCCTGGGTGAGCACGACCGGGAGATCGTGTTCCTTGAAGAGGGACATCAGGGCGTTGACCCGATCCAGGAAGGCGTCGCCCCCCGCGACGGCGAGAGCGCCCCCCGGCATGAAATCGTTCTGCATGTCCACCACGACCAGGGCGTCGCCCTTCCCCAGCCGGGCGGCATCGAGATGCGGGACGTCATCCAGGTCCATGCCCTGCCTCCGCAAAGGTCGTGGCCGAACATCCGTTCCGCCCCGCTGGTCCGGCAGCGGATGACCCCCTCCCGGTCGGCGGGGCGGGATATTCTCCCCACGGAACGCCCGACGGTTCGTGTCGTCGAATCTGTTTATATCTTATTACGTGTTTTGATATTGTTTTTATTGGTATTTCTTTCGACCGGCGAATGGGCGTGCCCCGGTTTTGACGCGGGTCAATTCTTCCTCACAGGAAATGCGGCACGGTTTCCTTGAAGTGCCGAAGATTTCGATACCGCCGATCGGCAAAGGAGGACGGAAAGCATGAAGATAACGAACGCCTTGACCGCGCCCGTCGCCCCCAACCCCCACGGGGTGAGCGCCAGGCCGGTCTACGACAGCCCGAACGCCGTGGCCGTGCACATCACCCTCGAGCCCGGGCAGTCTCTCAAAAAACACGTGACGCCGGTCGACGTCTTCTTCTACGTCCTCGAGGGGGAAGGCGTCGTCGAGATCGGGGGGGAGAGGGAAACGGTCTCCCGGGACAGGATCGTCGAAAGCCCGGCGCGCGTCCCGCACCGGCTCGCCAATGAAGGCGGCGGGCCGTTCCGGGTGCTGGTCGTAAAGGTACCGAAGCCCGCGGAATCAACGAAGATCCTTTGAGCAACGACGGGACGGCACGCCGCACAACGCGTACCTGGTCGAAGGCAGCGAAAGACCGCCCTGCCGGACCCCGTGATCTGCAAGGGGGTTCCCTCGGAGGAAGCGCTCGGGTCGCTGGACCGGCTGGCCGCGAAGATCGCGGAGAAGCACGGGGAGAGCGGCTTCAAACAGGCCGGCTCGAGCGAAACAGGAGGTGTTTTAGCGTAAACCCTCGTTAATGGGTTGGAAACACCGGGTCGGGCGGGCGCCTCGGCCCGGCGTTGAATTATAATATGACCCGGTCCCCGCGTTTTTCCCGATCCGGGAACCAACGAAAAACCGAAACGGAGGTTGTCGTGCACCTTTTCCATCAGGGCGGCTTCGTCATGTGGCCGCTGCTCGCCGTTTCCGTCGTGGCGCTGGCCGTCGTGATCGAGCGTTTCCTACTGATGTCTTCCTGCCCGTTTCCCGGGAAGGGGTTCTCCCGGCTCGTGCAGGAGACCCTGAAAACCGGCGACGCGCGGCCGCTGGCGGCGTCCATGGAGCGCGCGCGGCTGCTTCAGGATTACGCGGCGGTGCTGGCGGACTCGGGCCACCCGCGCCGCGAGGCCGCTCTGCAGCTGGCCGGCGCCGCCGTCGTCGCGAGGCTGGAACGGCGCCTGCCGCTGCTGGGGCTGCTGGCGCGCATCGCCCCGCTGCTGGGGCTGCTGGGCACGATCCTCGGGATGATCGCCACCTTCGCGCGCATCGCCTCGGCGCAGGCGGGCGTGGACATGAACATGCTCTCCGGGGGCATCTGGCAGGCGCTGCTGACCACGGCCGCCGGGCTTTGCATCGCCATCCCGGCCCAGCTCTGCCTGCACCTGCTGCGGGGGAGGGTGCGGCGCATCGCCCGCGCGCTGGCCGATGCCGGGAACGCGGCGCTGGCCGCGGGCAAGGAGACGCGCCATGCTTGATTTCGCCCGCCGCCGGGACGAGGACGACGAGGCGGACATGACCCCGCTGATCGACGTGGTGTTCATCCTGCTGCTCTTTTTCATCATCGCGGCGGCGTTCGCCGTGCGGGGGCTGGACGTCGAGCTGCCCCCGGCGCAAAGCAGCCAGGCCATGTCCGGGCGGGTATTGGAGCTGCGCCTGTTCGCGGACGGCACGTTCCGGTTCGACGGCGTGCCGGTGAGCCGGAAGGATGTTCGCGGCCGGTTGCAGGACATCGTGCGCGGCTTCAAGGACCGCCCGGGACAGCTCGTGCTGAAGGCCGCCCCCGACGCCCCCGTCGAGGCGCTGGTCTTCCTCGTGGATGAAGTGCGGCTCCAGGGCGGCGAGAAGCTGCTGATCGCCACCGCGCCGCCCGATTCGGCGAGGAACCAGGGGGGGCGATGACCGATTCCGAGCGCCTCGGCGCCGGGGTCGCGCTGTCGCTGCTGATCCACTTCGTCCTGCTGACGGCCGGATGGCGGCAGGAGCGGCCGCTCGACCCGTCGCCCGCCGTCGCGGTGCGGCTGGAAATGGAATCGGTAGCGGCCCCACGGCCCGCGCTCAAAAAAGGCATCGGGCTGAGCTCGCCCTCCCCACAGGCGCAGGAAGAAGCGCGCGTCGCGGACCTGAGGCGGAAGGCGTTCCTCCGCTTCCTCCAGGACGTCGACGACGCCGTGCACGCCCGGCGGCTGAACGTCGGCGATTCCGACCTGATCGGCGTCGCGGTGGTCGGCTTCACGATCCTGGCCGACGGCACGTTCAGCGACATCCGCCTGTCTTCGGCATCGGGACGGCCCCGCCTCGACGCCTCCGCCTTGCGCGCGGTGCGCTCGGCGAGCGGAAAGGTGCGGCGGCCAGCGATCATCGGCCCCGGGCCGATCCAGATGAGCCTGCAGGTCAAGTACCAGTACGGGCTGCGCTAAAAAAACAATCCCAGGGCCATCAGCGCCGGCGTGGCGATGTTGATGATCACGTTTTTCGTCATGTACGGCAGCAGGGCCGGGATATCGTCGGCGTGGCGCACGACCCCGCGCATGACGGGCACGGCCAGGGCGAAGGTGAGCAGGCCGATCAGGGAGCCCGCGGGTAGGACCCCCGCAAGATACCCGGCGACGATCACCGCGTACGCCAGGCACAGGAAAACGTTGTAGACGACGGCGCTCGACCTGCGCCCGATCCGGATGGGCAGATGGTCCCGCCCGACCTGCCTGTCCGCGTCGACGTCCGGGAACTGGTTGAGGAGCAGCAGGTTGTTGACCAGGAAGAAGGGAACCAGGGAAGCCGCGAAGGCGGTCCAGGAGTAACGGCCGGTCAGGACGAAATCGGTGCCCATCACCATCAGCGGTCCGAACCCGAGCCCCGGGGAGATCAGGCAGAGGATGGGGTGGCGCGTGATGAAGGAGGTGTACGTGTAGGCGATCGCGATCCCGAGGACGCCGATCGGCAGCAGCCACGGGCCGCGCGCCCACAGGAANNGGAAAAAAGGCTGCCCAGCCCGACGATCAGGGCGACATGGGCTTTTGTCGGGTTCTCGGGCAGCGTCTTGGTCCCGCCGGAAAACGGGGTCGGCTCGGTGATCAGGTCGAGCCCGCTCTTGAAGTCTTCGTATTCGTTCAGGGCGTTCACGCTGATGTGCGTCAGGAGGGCCCCGGCCAATATCAGGGCGATGTAGACCGGGTCCATGGACCCTCCCGACCAATAGGCCGTCGCGACCCCCAGCAGCACGCACGCCGGGGTCAAGGTCAGGAAATTCGGCTTCGTCGGGCCGATCACGATGTTGCCCATGGAAAACTCTCCGTTCGATAACTGTATCCGATCCGCGGTTTCCGTTCCAGCCGGTTATGGGAAGAAGAAACGGGGTCGCCATCTGGTATCCTGTTCAGGCTCGATCGAACGAACCGGCGACGATTCCCGAGGGGGGCCATGAAGATCCTCATCGTTTTCAACCGCGATCCCTACGACGGCACGGACGTTACCTACAACGCGTTGCGCCTGGCCGACAAGCTGCTGGAGGCGAAACAGGAAGTGAGGATATTCCTGATGAACGACTCCGTCGACATGGCGCGGGACGCGTGCAGGAAGCCGGAAGGCTACGACCAGGACCTTTCGAAGATGCTCAAGGATCTGATCGCCAGGGGGGTTCCCGTCAAGGTGTGCGGGAGCTGCATGGTCCGCTGCGGGATCTACAAGAACCATCCCTATTTCGACGGCGCCGAAAAATCGACCATGCCGGCCCTCGCGGAGTGGGTCGTAGACAGCGACAGGGTCCTGACTTTTTAACGGGGGGCTTCAGGGGAAATGATCCGCAACATGATGCGGGCGCTGGTGGATTGGATCGGCGCCATGGGATACCCGGGCATCTTCCTGCTGATGGCGATGGAAAGCTCTGTGCTTCCCGTGCCCAGCGAGCTGGTGATGCCGCCGGCGGGGTACCTCGCCCACGAAGGGCGCATGAACCCGTGGATCGCGATCCTCGCCGGGACCACCGGCAGCCTCGCGGGGGCCTACGCCAATTACTATTTCTCGCGGCTCGTGGGGCGTCCCCTGATCCTAAAGTACGGGAAGTATCTCCTGATACCGGAGGAGAAATTCCGGCGGGTCGAATCGTTTTTCCTTCGGCACGGGGAGATCTCCACGTTCATCGGGCGGCTGCTGCCGGTGATCCGGCACCTGATCTCCATCCCCGCGGGGCTGTCCGGCATGAGCCACGCCCGTTTCTCGGCGTATACCCTGCTGGGGGCGTTCCTCTGGTGCTCGATCCTCACCTGGATCGGCTATGCGATCGGCCGGAACGAGGAACTGATCCTCGAGTACTCCAGGCACGCGGTGGCGTGGGTCGTGGTCGGGAGCTGCCTCCTCGTGTTCGTGTACATCCGCCATCAGAAACGCAAGGCGCGGGCGGAATCCGCGGCGGCGGGCGCGGCCCCGACCAAGGAACGGCAGCCGAGGTGAACCGGTAGAGGTCCGCCCGGCGGCTAAAAATCAAAAGGAGGGCGAACAATGTCCGAGAAAAAGGAGTACCCCGGCATCGGGAGGCGCACTTTCATGAAGGCGGCATTCGCGGGCGCCGGAGCCCTCGCGGTGCCTTCCGCGGCGGCCATGAATCTCCTGAAGGCCGATGCCGAGGCGGCGACCGCCAGGATGCTGCCGAAAAAATGGGACGAAGAGACGGATGTGCTCGTCGTCGGTTCGGGGTTTGCGGGGCTGGCGGCCGCGGCGGAGGCGGCGTCCAGGGGAAGCAGGACGGTGATCCTGGAAAAGATGCCGATTTACGGAGGCAACTCGCTGATCAACGGCGGCGGCTACAACGCGTGGACGGACAAGCTGAAGCTCCGCGAGACGTTGAAGCGGGGGGAAGACAGCGCGGAACTGCATTTGAAGGACACCTTGAAGGGCGGGGATTACTACAACGATCCGGCGCTGGTGAAGATCCTGGTGGAGGGCGCCCCCGTCGCCCTCGACTGGATGCTGGAGGAAGGCGACCTGAAGCTGAAAAACGTCCTGATCCGGATCGGGGGGCATTCCGCCTACCGGGACCACGTCTCGATCGACGGGACCGGGCGCGGCTATATCGAGGCGATCAAGAAAATCGCCGACCGGAACGGGGCGAAGGATATGCGCCTCAACAACAAGATTACATGGATATGGAGAAAGGACCCGCAGTCGCCCGTGCTCGGCGTCGAGGTTTCCTCCGGGAAAACCAGAAAGAACATCCGGGTCAGGAAGGGATTGGTGCTCGCGTCCGGGGGGTTCGGCGCCGACGTGAAGATGAGGCAGCTGTTCAATCCGGGCATCTCCCCGCAATACAACACCACGAACCAGCCCGGCGCCACCGGCGAGGTCATCCGCTACGCGCAGGCGATCGGCGCCGACGCCCTGCAATTATGCTTCATCCAGCTCTACCCGACCGCCGACCCCAACGGGGGCACGCTCGACAAATACGCGCTGTATCCCTCGCGGATGCCGAGTTACGGTGGGGTTTTCGTGGATTTCCACGGCAAGCGGTTCGTGAGCGAGCTCGAGAGGCGCGACGTGGTATCGAGAGCGGAAATGGCCACCGGGGGCAAGAGGGCTTTCACCGTCTTTACCGACAAGATGATCCCGAACGTGACCACGCCCGAGGAGGTGGCCGAGGGGATCAAGTCGGGAAGGGTGTGGAAGGCGGATACCCTCGCGGAACTGGCGAAGCTCATCGAGGTCCCGCCCAACGTGCTGGAGGATACGATCGCAATGCATAATCAGTATATTAAGGAGGGCAAGGATCCCCAGTTCTCGAAGCCGATCACCCCGCAGATGCAGGCGATCGAGGCGGGCCCGTATTACAGCGTCGCGCAGTGGCCTTCGGTCCACCACACGATGGGCGGCCTCCGGATCAATCCCCTCGCGCAGGTGCTGGACATCTGGGGCGACCCGATACCGAAACTCTATGCGGCGGGCGAAGTCGCGGGCGGCGTGCACGGGACGAACCGTCTGGGCGCGAATGCCACCCCCGACGCGGTCGTCTTCGGCCGCATCGCAGGGGCGAACGCGGCAAAAGAGAAGGCCTGAACGGCGGGCCGGCTCGACGGGCCCGGTAAAAGCCGTGGCGGCGCAGCAGGCCGTCACGGCTTTTTTTTATCTACGGTCTTCGGAAATGCGTAAATCGCTGAAAGGGATTAATATCGGTGATCAGGCAGTGCGTCGCCGCCCTTGAAAAGGCGGCGATCATCGAAAGGAGGAGAGACATGGGGAAAACCGGCGTTGAGGTCACGCGGAGGAGTTTCCTGAAGACGGCGGCGGGGGCCGCCGCGACCGCGGGGATCGCGGGGACCGGGCTGGCGATCGGGAGGGGCACCGGCGAGGCGGCCGCGCTGCCGGTGCCGAAGAAATGGGACAAACAGGCGGATGTGGTGATCATCGGTACGGGGTACACGGGGCTGGTGGCCGCCCTCGTGGCCCGGGAGCAGAAGCTCAGCGTGCTCGTGCTGGATAAGATGGACGTCGTGGGCGGGAATTCCGTCATCGCCGGAGGGGGCGCAAACGCCGCCGACCCGGTCCGCCAGAAGCGGCAGGGCATCGAGGATTCCCCGGACCTGCATTTCAAGCACACCTTCGAGGGCGGCGACATGATCAACGACCCGGAGAAGGTCAGGTACATGGTCGACCATGCCCTGGAGGATTGCGTCAATTACCTCGAGCGCCTCGGGGTGGTGTGGCCGGAAAAGGTGGTGCGCGGGTACGGCTCGCTGTACGAGCGCACCCACTACGTCGGCTCCTACAAGGACAAGGCGGGAAGGAGCTGGAGGTTCGGGGCGGCGAACATCCGCGCCCTGATGGACAAGATGGACGAGATCGGCCAGCCCGTCCTGATGGGGCACGAGGTCACGGGAATCATCCGGGAGAAGCCTCTCGAGGGGAGGGTTCTCGGCGTGGAAGTGAAGGCCGGCGGGAAGAAGCTCTATTTCCGGGCAAAGCGCGGCGTCATCCTGGCCAGCGGGGGGTTCGGCGCGAACATCGAATGGGTGGTGAAGCACGACCGCCGGCTCGCCCACACGGACACGTCCAACCACAAAGGCGCCACCGGCGAGTGCATCAAGTTCGCCGAGGACCTCGGGGCGGACACGCTGCACATGGACTACATCCAGGCCATTCCCTACGAGGTCAAGGCGCCGTTCAAGGGGATGTTCTTCGAGATCGACGGCGAAGAGATCCGGAAAGTGTCGGCCAGCATGCCATACAGGATCTTCGTCAACAAGGACGGCAAGCGCTTCGTGGACGAGGGGCAGCGTCGTGACGTCATCAAGTTCGCCGGCTGCGCCCAGCCGCTCTTCGAGCCGCTGCCGATGGCGAAGGCCGACACCATCGAGGAGCTCGAGGAGAAGATCCGGCTGCCGAAGGGGTCCCTGGTGGAGGCGGTCCGCAAATACAACGCCGCCTGCGAGGCGAAAAAGGACGAGGAATTCTCGAAGAACCCGACCATCCTGGTCCCGCTGAAGACGGGCCCGTTCACCGCCATCTGCAAGGCCATCAAGCGGCACCACACGATGGGTGGCCTGCTCGTGAAGGGGACCACCGGCGAAGTGATCGACCGCTGGGGCAGGGAAATCCCGGGGCTGTACGCCGCCGGGGAGGTGACGGGCGGCACCCACGGCGCCAACCGGCTGGGGCACAACGGCACGGTCGACTGCATGGTGTTCGGGCAGCTGTGCGCCCGGACCGTGGCGAAAGTGAAGCCGCTGTAGGATAAGTTTTCCGCAAGGAACCGGGGGCGGGGGAGGACGGTTTCGCCGCTTTTCCCCCGCCCCTGTTTTAAATCCCATGGTGCCCCTCCGGATCGATGAAGGATAATGGAAGGCAAATCCGCCGGGAAGGAAGGCCATGGGCACGCAGACGCCGGCCGGTTCTCCGTTGAACATCCTCGTCGTCGATGACGAGAGCAACATCCGGAAGACCCTCTCGATCTGCCTCGAAGCCGACGGTCACCGTGTCGTCTCCGTGAGCAATTTCGGCGACGCGGCCGCGGAAGCTTCCAGGAGAATGTTTCATCTGGCCTTCGTCGACCTTCGCCTCGGCACGGCGGACGGCCTTGACCTGATCCCCGTCCTGCTGGCCGCAAGCCCGTGGATGAAGGTCATCGTCATCACGGCCTACGCCTCGATCGACACGGCCGTGGAGGCGATGCGCCGCGGGGCGACCGACTACATCCCGAAACCGTTCACCCCCGGCCAGGTGTCCATGGCCGTGCGCAAGGTGGAGCAGGTCCGGACGCTGGAGCAGAAGCTCACAGGCCTCCAGGAAGACCTCGAGAGGGCGATTCCCGAGTCCAGGTTCGCGAGCGACAGCCCCGCGATGCAGCGGGCGGTCGAGACGGCCCGGCAGGCGGCGCCGTCCGACGCCGCGATCCTGCTCAGGGGGGAAAGCGGTACCGGGAAGACGGTCCTCGCCCGCGCGATCCACCGGTGGAGCGCGCGCTCCGCGAAGCCGTTCGCGATCGTTTCCTGCCCGTCCCTCCCGGTCGAACTGCTGGAGAGCGAGCTGTTCGGCCACGCCAGGGGCGCATTCACCGGGGCGGTCCGCGACAATCCCGGACGCATCGCGTCCTGCGAGGGAGGGACGCTCTTTCTCGACGAGGTCGGCGACCTTCCGCTTGCCGTTCAGCCCAAGCTGCTGCGGTTCCTGCAGGACCACGAATACGAGCGGCTCGGGGAGGGATCCACACGGAGGGCCGACGTCCGCATCGTCAGCGCCACGAACCGGGGCCTCGAGGGAGAGATCTCGCATGGGCGGTTCCGCGAGGACCTCTTCTACCGGCTGAACGTCATCCAGGTCGAGCTGCCGCCCCTGCGCGAGCGGGCCGAGGACCTGGAGGAGCTCGCGTCGCTGATGCTCGCCTTCTACGGCAGGGTCCACCATCGCCGGTTCCTCGGCTTCACGGAAGATGCGATGCGCGCCATGAAGCGTCATAAATGGCCCGGAAACCTGAGGGAATTGCGCAACGTCATCGAGCGGGCGTCCATCCTGTGCAGGTCGGAACGGATCGGGGTGGAATTCTTTCCCGGAGTGCCCGGGGCAGGCGAGGCGCCGCCCGCGGTCGGCGGACTGGTGAGCCTCGAGCGGATCGAGGAGGAGCACATCCGGCGCGTGATTGCCGCCACTTCGTCGCTGCAGCAGGCGGCGGAGGTCCTGGGGATCGACCAGACCACCCTCTGGCGCCGACGGAAACTGTACGGCATCTGACCTGCCTTTCTCCGGACGTTACAGAATGCAATGATCCCGCGCCCCCCGCCTTGCGTTCTGCAGGGCAGCGGCCGTCCATGCCTTAAAAAGTCCAGATGATTCCGACATATTGCCTGATGCGGTCCCGGTATGCCTTTTGCGGGACTTGGCTGCGGGGGGATGGGCGATATGGCGGCCCGAGGGACCGGATGCGGGGGGAAACTCCTTGGAGCGATGATCCTTGCCGCGGCGCTTTCCAGCATGGTCCCCGCGCGAATCCTCGCCGAAACCTCTACCTTCGGCCGGGATTCCGGCGGCCTGTTGTGGGGAGATACCGTCGAGGAGGCGATGCGGTGCTGCCCGGACCTGCGGTTCGAAGGGTACAGGATCGCAGGCGAGAAGGAAACGCCGTACCGGGCGTATGTCCGGTCCCGTGCGCCGAAGAGGATCTTCGGCGTGAGGGTCGATTCCCTCGAATACTGGTTCCGCGGAGATAGGTTCCTCGAGATCCGCGCGGAGCTTCGGTCCCGCATCGGCCCCAGGACCCTGGTGACGGAAGCGGAGGGCTCGTATGACGTCCTCGAAAGGCGTATCCGGAAAGGGTACGGCGTCCCCGCGGGGCAAACGGTGAAATACGTCACCCAGCATCTGTCGGTCGTCAAGGAGACGACCTGGGCGACGCGGGGCCTGGCCATCCGGCTGAGATACAAGGGGCCGGAAAAGGGGGACGTGGACCGGCTGACGCTCGAGTTGGGATGGAAGGGAGGCGTGCCTTGAGCCTTCGGGGAAAACTGGCCCTCGGGTTTCTAGGGCTGCTGGTCATCATGACGGGTGTCGGGATGCACAACCTCTCGAGGATCTCCGCACTCGGGGACTCGATCGAGGTGATCCTCAAGGAGAATTACCGCAGCGTCGTGGCCTGCCAGCAGATGAAGGAGGCTCTCGACCGGATGGACAGCGGCGCCGTCTTCGTGCTGCTGAACGCGGAGGACAAGGGGAACGGGCAGATCCGGGCGCACCAGCCGCTGTTCGAGAAGGCGCTCGAAACGGCCGTCGGTAACGTCACCTTGCCCGGGGAAGGCGACGCGGCGGGGAAGCTGGAAGAGCTTTATCGTCAATACAAGTCCTCTCTCGGGGTGCTGGCGGACCCCGCGGTCGGCAGGGAGGCGCGCCGGAAGGCGTATTTCGAGGGACTCCTGCCGCTGTTCCAGCAGATGAAGGAGAAGGCGGACGCGATCGAGCGGATGAACCAGCGGAACATGGTGGAGATGGACGCGCGGGCGAAGCGGCTGGCGGCCTCCGTCCGCCGCCAGACGTACCTGATGCTCGTCGCCTCGGTGCTCTTGGCCGCCGTGTTCCTGTTCCTCACGGGCAGATGGATCCTCAGGCCGATCCGGCGCCTCATTTCCTCCGCCGAGGAGATCCGCGCCGGGAAACTGGACCTGGTGATCCCCGTCGCATCCCGCGACGAGATCGGGCGGCTCTCGGAGGCGTTCAACGAGATGACGGCGAGCCTGCGGGAGTTCCGGCGGGCGGAGCAGGCCAAGCTGCTGCGGAGCCAGCGTTCCACGCAGCAGGCGTTCGCCAGCCTTCCGGACGCGGTCGCGGTCCTGACGGCCGAGGGCGAGGTGGAGGTGGCCACCGGCGCGGCGGTAGAGATGTTCGGCCTCCGGCCCGGCGCCCGGGTGCGGGACGCCGCCTTCCCGTGGATGGCGGACATGGCCGCGGAGGCCCTTTCGAAAGGGTGCCCCGTGGACGGCGAGGGGGAACTGGCGGTCATCCAGCATTTCGTGCGCAACGAGGAGAGGTTCTTCCGTCCCCAGGCCGTCCCGATCCTCGATTCGCTGCGGGGGCCGGCGGGGGTGGTCCTCGTCCTTCGCGACGTCACCCTGCAGCGCCAGCAGGACGAGATGAAGCGCAGCGTGATCGATACCGTCTCCCACCAGTTGAAGACGCCGCTCACCTCGATCCGGATGGCGCTGCATCTCCTGGTCGAGGAGAAGGTGGGGAAGCTCGGCCCGAAGCAGGCGGAGCTGGCGGCGGCCGCCAGCGAGGACGCCGACCGGCTGCACGGCATCATCGAGAGCCTGCTGGACATCGGTCATCTCGAATCGGGGCGGGCGAACCTGGATCTGCGCCCCGCTTCGCCGCGGGAGCTTGTCGCGGGGAATGCGGACTCGAACCGGAAAAGGGCGCGGGAAGCCGGCGTCGAATTGTCGGTCGACGTGCCGGCGGGGCTTCCCGACGTGTGGGTGGACCCGGCCCGCATCGCGCATGTCTTCGAGAACCTGCTGTCCAACGCCCTGAAGTACACACCCCCAGGCGGAAGCGTCGCGTTTTCCGCGAGAGAAGAAGGGGAGGCCGTGCGCTTCGCCGTGAGCGACACCGGCGTCGGGATCCCCCGGCAGTACCTGCCCCACA
Organism: bacterium UBA2219; assembly: GCA_002327765.1. GTDB lineage: Bacteria > Desulfobacterota > Deferrimicrobia > Deferrimicrobiales > Deferrimicrobiaceae > UBA2219. Next base: position 29,737 of record DCUH01000081.1, read on the forward strand.
TCTTCGAGCCGTTCTTCCGCGTCCCCGGGCAGGAGCGGTCCACGGGCGCGGGGCTCGGGCTCGCCATCGTCCGGGACATCGTGACGGTGCACGGCGGGACCGTCGGGGCGGAGAGCCGGGAGGGCGCCGGATGCACGATTTTCTTTTCGCTGCCGAAGGTCGGCCGCGCCGATGACGGACGGGGAGAGCCTGGGAAGTGACCTATCCGGAAACGGCGGACGGAAATAGATCCTTCCGCCGGCGTCTGAACCGCATCCTGTTCGGGGCTCCCCGCGATCTGCGCGACCCGGGGATCTTCCACCGGGTCTCCCTGGTCGCCTTCTTCGCCTGGGTGGGGCTGGGCGCGGACGGGATCTCCTCTTCCTGTTACGGCCCCGAAGAGGCCTTCCTCGCGCTTGGGCGGCATCCGTCCCTTGCGGTCCTCATCGCCGTCATGTCGATCGCCACCATCCTGATCATCTCGGGAAGCTACATGCAGATCATAGAGGCGTTCCCCTCCGGCGGAGGCGGGTACATCGTCGCGTCGAAGCTGCTCGGAGAGAACGCCGGCGTCGTCTCGGGCTCTGCGCTCGTGATCGACTACATCCTGACGATCACGATATCCATCGCCTCGGGCGCCGACGCATTCTTCAGCATCCTCCCTCCGGGGCTGCTCCCGTACAGGATCTGGTTCGTGACGCTCGTCATCCTCTTGCTGATATGGCTGAACCTCAGGGGCGTAAGGGAGTCCGTCGCGGTCTTCACTCCGGTCTTCATGGTGTTTATCCTGAGCCACGTGCCTCTCCTCCTGTACGCCATGCTGCGGCACGTTCCGGAGATCCCGTCGGTGGCGGCGGACGTTTCCCGCGGCTTCCATGGCGCCGTGGGGCAGATGGGGTGGCTCGGCCTGGGGGCGCTTGTCATGCGCGCCTTTTCGATGGGCGGCGGAACGTTCACCGGGATCGAGGCCGTGAGCAACTCCATGCAGACTCTGAGGGAGCCCCGGGTACGGACCGGGAAGAAGGCCATGCTCTACATGGCGGTTTCCCTGTCGTTTCTGGCGGGCGGGATCCTGTTCGGGTATCTCCTCTACCGGGTCGCCCCGGTCCACGGGCGGACCCTGAACGCCGTGCTCTTCGAAAGGATCGTCGGGGATCTGGCCGGGGGTGACGGGGGACGGATCCTCCTGGCCGTCGTCCTGGCGTCGGAGACGGCGCTGCTGTTCATCGCCGCGCAGACCGGCATCATCGACGGCCCCCAGGTGCTCTCCAACATGGCGCTCGACTACTACGCCCCCAGGCGGTTCGCCCACCTTTCCGAGCGGCTGGTCCGCAAGCACGGGGTGGTTTTCATGGGGGGGATGGCGCTGCTCATGCTCTACATCTCCGCCGGGTCGGTCAAGTACCTCGTCATCATGTATTCCATCAACGTGTTCCTGACCTTCACCCTCTCCCAGCTCGGGATGGTGCTGCATTGGTGGAAGGACCGCGGCATCGAGGAGAGGTGGAAGCACGGGATCGCCGTGAACGGCGTCGGCTTCGTGCTGACCGGCGTCCTGCTGTGCCTCACCGTGTGGTTCAAGTTCCCCGAAGGGGGATGGGTGACGCTGCTGATCACCGGGAACTTCGTTGCGGCGAGCTTCGGGATACGGCGCCACTACCGGTTGGCCCAGGAGAACATGAGGCGGCTCGACGAGGTGCTCCTGGACCTTCCCTCGGCGATCGTCCCGGCGCCCCCGGGCCCGGCCGAGCGGCGGCAGGCGCCCACGGCGGTCATCATGGTTTCCGGGTACAACGGGCTCGGGATGCATGTGCTCTTTTCGGTCCTGCGGCAGTTTCCCGGGATGTTCGGGAACTTCGTGTTCGTCTCCGCCGCCGTGATCGACTCCAGCGTTTTCAAGGGTGCGGCCGAGGTGGGAAACCTTGCGAGAAGCCTGGAAGGGCAGCTGGCGAAGTATGTAGAGTTCGTGAAAGCGCACGGATTCTACGGGGAAGCCAGGACCATGACAGGCACCGACACCATCGAGTGCGTCGCCAGCCTGGCCGAGGAGGTGGCGAAGGACTTCCACAACCCGTGCGTGTTCGCCGGGAAGCTCGTCTTCCGTGAGGAGAACTTTCTCGCCCGCCTTCTCCACAACCAGACCGCCTTCATGGTGCAGAAGCGGCTGGTGTTCTCCGGCCTGACGATGATCGTCCTCCCCGTGCGCGTCCTTTGACCCCGCCTTCACTCCGTGTCGATCCGGGCGTTTGCGGCCGGCGGCGGGGCGGGCGGCGGCTCAATCGAGGAACCGCGGTTCCGTGAACGTCCCCGGGGCGCTCGTCGACTGCCCCATCACGAAGACCCTGTTGTCCGAGCCCAGGACGACGAGGTCGCACAGGCCGTCCGCATCGAGGTCGCCGGCCGCGACCCGGGAGTCGGATATGGGCATGGGAACGGTCCGGAGGAGTCGGAACTCGCCGGTCCCGTCCTGCTGTTGCAGGATATTGAGGGAAGTTCCGCCGGGGTAGAACCCCACGGTCGCGAAATCGGCCCGGCCGTCGCCGTCGAGGTCGGCCGCGACGGCGTCGTCGATTCCCCGGACATCCGCCAGGGAGCTGTCCACCCTCGCGAACCCGCCTCCCCCGGGGGTCTGCGCGAGCGTCGTGATCCGGGCGCGGTAGTCCGTGCTCTGGGGGGCGAGGAACTCGGCGACGTCCCGGGTGCCGTCGCCGTTCACGTCGGTCGCGGCGAGCAGCCTGGAAAGGACTCCGGACTGGGCCGAGGGCAGCTCCTCCCAGGGCGAGAGGGCGCCGTCGGGCCGCTGCCGGAGGACGCCAAGGGCGGTTGTGGAGATGGAGCCGGTTCTCGATAGGACGACCCGGGCCAGGACGTCTTCGCGGCCGTCGCCGTCGAGGTCGCCGACGGCCACCGCGGAGGCGTCGCCCGGTAGCGCGATCGGGGACGGCGGTTGGAAGGTGCCGGGCCGCGCGCCGTCCTGCAGCAGGAGCGTGGCGCCCGTTTCGCCCGTCAAGTGCGAGTCGAGCACCAGGTCCGGCGCCCCGTCGCCGTCCATGTCTTCCGCGGCCGCCTTCCAGGGGAACTTGCCCGCGAGGCAGGTCTGCGGCGCCGCGAAGGCGCCGGGGGCGGTCTGCCTCCGGACGACGATGCGCCCCTCGCGCTGCGAGGCGCTCGAGGCCAGCTGCGCGACGGTGACGACGTCCGTCCGGCCGTCCCCGTCGATGTCGACGGCCAGGACGTCGGAGGGGACCCATAACGGGCAGAGCCACCCCGTGTCGCCGCCGCCGCAGGACGCGAGCAGCAGCGCGGCCGCCGGCGCCGCCAAGGCGCCCATCCGCCGCTTCATCCCCATCGCGTACCCTCCCGGATGTGCGGTCGTGCCGTCCTGCCGATTTTTCCCGCCCTCATCACGAGTATATCGCCTGACGGTTTCTTGACCGCGGTCAATTCAATAAATAGGGAAAGCGGGGATCATGGCGGCATGGGGAACGTTCGACGAGCCGTCGCGGGTGCCTTCTTCATCCTGGCCGTGGGGTGGGCCGGCGCCGCCCTCGCCCACTGCGACACCCTGGACGGGCCGGTGGTCGTCAAGGCGAAGGAGGCCCTGGAGAAGAAAGACGTGAGACTCGTCCTCCCTTGGGTCGCGGCGAAGGACGAGGGGGAGATCCGGCACGCCTTCGACCTGGCGGTCGCCGTCCGCGGGAAAGGCGGCAGGGAGAAGGAGCTTGCGGACCGGTTCTTCTTCGAGACGCTCGTCCGGGTGCATCGCGCGGGCGAGGGGGCGCCGTTCACCGGTCTGAAGGCCGCGGGGCTCGACATGGGGCCCGCCATCCCGGCGGCGGACAAGGCGCTCGAAACCTGGGACCCGCACGGGATGCTCGATCTCGTCAACGGGAAGGTCCACGACGGGATCGACGGGTATTACATGGCCGCCGTCGAAAAGAGGAAGCATGCCGGGGAGAGCGTGGAAGCGGGGCGCGTCTACGTCGAGGCGTACGTCAAGTACGTGCACTACGTGGAGAGGCTCTACCAGGCGGCTTCGACCCCCATCGCCCGCGGCGCGGGGGATGTCGGGCCCCACGCGCATTGAATTGACGGGAAGGGAGGAAAACGGGAGATGGAATCGACCAGGGTGCTGAAGGAAGAGCATGGCGGGGTCAAGAACATGCTGGGGATACTCGACAAGGTGTCCGGCCGGCTCGAGTCCGGGCAGCCGGTTCCCCCGGAGGATCTCGACCGCATCCTCGAATTCCTGAAGGTTTTCGTGGACCGGTGCCACCACGCCAAGGAGGAGGAGTTCCTCTTCCCGGCGCTGGTGCGCGCCGGGGTTCCCGGGGAGGGAGGCCCGATCGCGGTCATGCTCTCCGAGCACGAAAAGGGAAGGGAATACATCCGGGTGATGGCCGACGCCGCGGCGGGAGCGGGGAGAGGGGACCACGGTGCGGCGAAACGGTTCGTCCTCCACGCCCGCGGGTATGCGGAGCTCCTCCATTCGCACATCTGGAAGGAGGACGAAGTCCTTTTCCCCATGGCGGACGAGACGCTCGACGAAGCGACGGACCGCGGGCTGGTGGAAGAGTTCGAGAAGGTCGAGGAGGAGCGGGTGGGGCACGGCAGGCACGAGCGGTTCCACCAGCTCATGGAGGAGCTGGCGAAAAGCTACGGGTGAGCGTCGGGTCCCGGCGAAGCCCGCGGCCGGGACCCTCCGGTCACTCCTCGATTTCCCGGACGGCTTGCGTCTGCGGGACCGTGACCCGCGCGACGAGGTAGCCGGCCGCAACCAGGGCGGCCAGCCCGGCGACCTCCACCATGGGCGTCAGGATCCGTTCCGAAACGTTCTCGTGGATGCCGAAGACGCCGAACGCCATGAACACAGCGGCGGATCCCCACTTCACAAACCGCTCGGGGATGCGCCTGCCCAGAACGATCCCCACCACGATCCCGAAGGCGTCCGCGACCAGCATCCCGGTGTTGGTCCCGAGCCACACGGGCAGCACCGACTGGAACTTCGCCGCCAGCGCCACGGTGGCCAGCTGCGTCTTGTCCCCCATCTCGGCGAAGAAGAAGGCGACCGCAACGGTCCAGAACGGGCTGAAAGAGTATTTTTTGTCCTCCCCCTCGAGCGTGTCCCCTCGGATCGTCCAGAGGCCGAAAAGGATGAAGGACGCGGCGGCGGCGAGCTGGATCTGCTGCATCGGGATGAACTTCGTGATGTAGCTTCCTACAAAGACGGCGAGCATATGGTTCACCGCCGTGGCGGCGAATACCCCCCACATGACGGTGGAGGCGCGGAAGCGCGTGGCGAACGCCATGGCCAGTAGCTGGGTCTTGTCGCCCATCTCCGCCAAAACCACGAAAGCCAGCGATGCGAGAAACGCGGTCATTGGTCTGCTCCTTCGGAATCCGCAAAAAAAAAACGAGACGATCGGGTCACGGGAAACGTGATGCCGAAAGTCTCGCGAATTGGCATGGCGCCAACGGCAAGGCCAGGCGCCCGGGCGCCAGCGTGTTGACCTTGCCTCGCTCGCTACTCCCCTTCAGGGGAAGGATGGTATCCCGCGGAGGACCCGCGGGTCAAGTCGAACGATCGGTCGTAAAATAAATGAAGGAACCCGGGTCGGCCGGAGGGCGGGCGTGGTCGTAAAGGAAGTCCTGGCGAAAAGCGTCCTTTCGAAATCGAAGATCTTCGACTATGTCGTCAACCCGTATATCGGCTGTCGGCATGGCTGCTTCTACTGCTACGCCCGGTTCATGAAGCGGGTCACGGGGCACCGCGAGCCCTGGGGGGAGTTCGTCGACGTCAAGACCAACGCCGCGGAGCTGCTGCGGGCGGAGGTGCGGAAGAAAAAGCGGGGAAGGGTCTGGGTCAGCGGGGTGTGCGACCCCTACCAGCCGCTGGAGGAAAAATACGGCCTGACCCGGAAGTGCCTGGAGATCCTGGCGCGCAACGGGTGGGAGGCGACGATCCAGACGCGTTCCCCGCTGGTCCTGCGGGACATCGACGTCATCCGGCGGGGAGAGGGTTTCGAGGCGGGCCTTTCGGTCACCACGGCCGACGACGGCGTCCGGAAGCTGTTCGAGCCCGGCGCGCCGCCCATCGCCGACAGGATCCGGGCGTTGGAGGAATTGCGCGGAGCCGGCATCCGGACGTACGCAATGATCGCCCCCCTGCTTCCCGGCGCGGAAGGGTTGGCGGAGCTCCTTCCGGGGAAGGTCGATTACGTGCTGATCGACTGCATGAACTACGCCTACGCGGATTGGGTCTATCGGAAGCATGGCCTGGAGGACCAGAGGACCGACGAATATTTCCGGAAAGTTGTCCGCAGGCTCGAATCGCTTAAAGACGTGCCGGGTCGTTTCGATCGGCCGCCCGGGATTTGAAACGGCGGGTTTTTTCCATTATTGTTCCAGTAATGGACAGGGCATCCCCCGCGGAGCAGGAATGGTGGGTCGAGGTCCGGGGCGGCGAGCTCTTCGTGAAGAGCTGGGCCCCGTCGCGCATCTCCGATCCGGCGCCTCTTTTCCTGTTCCACGATTCCCTCGGGTGCGTGGAGCTGTGGCGCGATTTCCCGCGCCAGCTCTCGACGGGCCTCGCCAGGGTCGTCGTCGCCTACGACCGGCTGGGGTACGGCAGGTCGTCGGAGCGGATGGACCCGCCTTCGGCCGATTTCATCGCCGAGGAAGCGCGGGATTTCTTCCCGGCGGTCCTCCGGTCGGTCGGGGGGCAACGCTTCGACCTGTTCGGGCACAGCGTCGGCGGCGGGATGGCCGTCGCCTGCGCCGGAAAGATCCCCGGCTGCCAGACGGTGGTGACGGAATCGGCCCAGGCGTTCGTGGAGCCGCGCACCGTCGAAGGGATAAGGAAGGCCAAGCAGGGGTTCGAGGACCCGGTGAATTTCAACCGGCTAGCCCGGTATCACGGCGCGAAGGCCTCCTGGGTGCTGCGCGCCTGGACCGATTTCTGGCTGTCGCCGGAGGTCGCCGGTTGGAGCCTGGCGCCCCTGCTCGCCGAGGTCCGCTGCCCGCTCCTCGCGATCCACGGCGACGCCGACGAGTACGGCTCGAAGGCGTTTCCGGAAACGATCCAGAGGCTCGCCGGGGGGGAATCGGAGTCGCGCATCGTCCCGGGCTGCGGCCACGTGCCGCATCGCGAGAAACCGGGGCTGATCCTGGAGATCCTGCGCGATTTCTATTATCGGAAGCTGTGATCCGGTTCGACGCGGAAGCAGCCGCGAAAGGAAACCGTGGATGGACCCGACGGGTAAACTGGCCGATCTCTCGGACAAGATGACCGCGAAGGACCTACCGGAGATCCGCCGCCTGCTGGAAGCCGGGGCGGACGTGAACGCCCGCGGTAAGAACGGCGCGACGCCGCTGTACATGGCGGCGAGGAAGGGGTTCCGGGAGATCGCGAAGCTCTTGATCGAGCGCCGGGCGGACGTCGACGCCGCGGAGACGTCGAACCGCCTGACCCCGCTGATCCTCGCGCTGCAGAACGGGCACGAGGACGTAGCCGGGATGCTCCTGTCGGCCGGGGCGGACGCGAACCTCGCGAACCGGGACGGGGTGACCCCGCTGTTCATGGCGGCGCAGCAGGGCTGCTCGGAGTCGGTGAAGCGGCTGCTTCGCGCGGGGGCGGACACGAACGCGGCGGCGCATAACGGCGCGACCCCGCTGTTGATCGCGACGAACCAGGGGCATGCGGAGGTGGTAAGGCTGCTGCTGGGGGCCGCGGCGGACACGACGGTCCGGTTCAACCACAAAGGGTTTTTCTACACTCCTCTGGGCCTGGCGCGCAAGGCGGGCCGCGAAGAGATCGTCCGCTTGTTGGTGGAGCACGGCGCGGCGGAATGAAAAGCGGGAAAAAGGACGACGCCGGCACGTCCGTTTTCCCTTGACAAACGTGGTTTGGTGCCTGTACCCTGATCTTCGTAAAGGGGAGTAGCAACCGGCCGGGAAAAACCGGCCGGCCCGCGTCCGACACTACGGCGGCTTCAATTCGCCCGGGCGTGGCTCCTGGCTCCTGTAGCGCGGGACTTGCAAGACCTTTACCTACAGCATGTCCCATCATGCCGCAGGTAAAGGTCTTACTTGTTTATGACCTGCGGAAAAATTCGGGAGCTTCAAGGAGGAGCCGGAATGATCGACCTGGGTTGGCTGGGGCACATCGCGTTCAGCTGGGAATTCCTCGTGGCCGTGATCAGCATCGTCCTCATCGACCTGGTGCTGGCCGGCGACAACGCCGTGGTCATCGCCATGGCGGTCAAGAACCTTCACGGCAAGGAACGCAAGCTGGGGATCATCCTCGGGTCCGCCGGCGCCGTCCTCGTCCGGGTAATTTGCACCTTCTTCGTCGCCATGCTCCTGAACATGTCCTTCGTCAAGCTGGTCGGGGGGCTGGTCATCTTCTGGATCGCCGTCAAGCTGCTGACCGAAGGCACCAAGGACGAATCGCACGCCGCCAAGGAGGCCACTACCCTTTGGGGCGCGCTCTGGGTCATCATCGTCGCGGACCTGAGCATGGGCATCGACAACATGCTGGCCGTCGGGGCTGCGAGCCACGGCAACCTGTTCCTGCTCCTGTTCGGCCTGATCCTCTCCATCCCGATGGTCGTGCTCCTCAGCACCTGGCTCGCCGCCATCATGGACCGCTACCCGATCATCCTGTGGATCGGCGCGGCGGTGCTGGGCAAGGTGGGCGGCCAGATGGTCGTCACCGACCCGTGGGTCAAGGGGCTGTTCGCCGTTCCCAAGTGGGGCGAGTACGCCGCCATGGCGATCGGCGTGGTTTTCGTGGTCCTCTTCAGCAAGTGGCTCATCTCCAGGCGCAGGGACAAGGCGGTCCTGGCGCCGGCGGCCGTGGTCAAGAGCTGATCCCGGCCCGGACGGCGGGGGAAACGGAAGGGGAGTCCGGCGCGGGCCGGGCTCCCCTTGTTTTCACGGGTTCGGGCCCCGCCCGGGGCGGCCGGCCCGCATGGGCTATCGGGCCCGCACGGGCGAAAGCTTCCACTCGACGTTGTTGATCTCCCGCCATTCTGATATGGAAGGTTTCCCGGCCGCCGGTTGTTTCGCCGCGGAGGCGAAAAAGTCTTTTCTTGCGCCGGTACCGACAATGTATACTGATTCCGTTACGGTTAATCTTCCCGCAGGAGCGACTTCTATCGGATAGCTATTGGGTACCTCTCAATTCAACCCATCAGCCATCTGTACGAACTGACTGACGGAGGGAGAGATGAGAAGGTCACTGGTCCCGTTCGCGGTTCTTGCCTTCCTGGCTCAAGCGATTCTCTTTGGTTGCAGCGGGGACGACGGGAGTACGGGGCCGGCGGGCACCCCCGGCACCCCGGGCACTCCCGGGGCGGGCGCCACCGCCCAGGAAACCTGCGTGCTTTGCCATGCCTCGACGCAGGAGGCCAACGCCTCCGCCCTGCATCGGCTCGACGCGACGACCGGCGAGCGGATCCCTCCGGGCACGATCACCGTCACGGTCAACAGCGTCACGTTCGGCAACCCCGATGCGAACGACAACGTCCCCGTCACGGTGAACTTCACCTTCGCCGCGACCGACATCAACGGGGATCCCATCCCCGGCATCGACCTGCGCACCGCCTCGGGCAGCTCGCTTTCCTACCTGCGGTTCACCCTGGCCAAGCTCGTGCCCGGCGCGAACGGGGACATGGACAGCTGGTGGGTGTTCACGCACCGGCCCGGGCAAAGCGGCAGCGGGCCGTATTACGAGAACCGCGCCTCGGGGATTTCCGGGGACCCCGCAGCCGGCACATACCAGTACGTCTTCCCGGCCGGCTCCGTCCGGGCCTCCGACGGCTTCGACGACAACACGGTGGTGCGGGCGCTCGTCGAGGTCCGGTCGCTCCCGATCTCCCTCTTCACCCCCGACCCGTTCTATGACACGGGCGCCCGGAGGCCGATCGGCATCGGCGTGCTCGACCGGGTGGTGCCCGTCGGCGGAGGGGCTGGGACGGTTCCGACCGCGGCGTACCCGAAGAAGGTCACCGTGAGCACGACGGCCTGCAACGCGTGCCACGACCAGCTGGCGATCCACGGCGGCTCGCGCCGCGAATACACGCATTGCCAGGCGTGCCATAACCCGCGCCTCGAGGCGCTCGGGTGGGACAACTCGGACCTCATGAACATGGTCCACAAGATCCACAACCACCAGATGGAGGGTGCGCAGAACCTCGGCGAGCTGGGCGACTTCAGCGAGGTGACCTACCCGCAGGACATCCGCAACTGCACTCGGTGCCACCAGGGGACCGCCGCGGACAACACCTACGACAACTGGAAGAACCGCCCCACCAAGGAAGCGTGCGGATCGTGCCACATCGACGTCTATTTCGGGCCGGCGGGCACGCTTCCCGCCGGGAAGGTCCAGCACCCGCTGGTGCAGAACCCGTCGAACGCTTCGTGCGTCACCTGCCATCCCGCGACCGGGGCTCCGTCCTCGGGAGACGGGTTGTCGATCACGGACGCGCACGCCACGGAGAACTCGACGCCAAACAACCCGCAATTGCCGGGGACGCTCGCCAACTTCGAGTACGGGCTCGACGAGGTCACGGTCAACGCCTCCAACGTGGCGACGATCAAGTTCTGGATCAAGAAGGACGGCGCCTACGTCAACCTGGGCACCAGCACGATCGGGCGGCCGGACGGCTTCACCGGCGGCCCGTCGTTCCTGTTCGCCTACGCCTTGCCGCAGGACGGCATCTCCGCCCCCGCGGACTACAACAACCTCGGGAGGGCGGCCGGCCAGCCGCAGAGCCTGAGCATCGTCGGCCTGCCGATCGTGGCCAAGAACGCGGACAACTCGCAGTACACTGTGCAGCGGGCCAACGCCTTCCCGGCCGGGGCCACCATGCGGGCGGTCGCCCTCCAGGGCTACTTCACCCAGACCTCCGGTGGGACCGGCCTCGACAACGTCGGGCGCCACACCTTCTCCGTCCACAAGCCCGTGACCGGGGACGCGGTCCGGCGGGTCGCCGTAGAGAGCGGCTACTCGGGCGGGCAGCCGACCGGCTGCCTGCAGTGCCACGAGATCTTCGAGGGGCACGGCGGCAACCGCGTCAGCAACGCCCAGGTCTGCGTGATGTGCCACAATCCGAACCTGTCCACCAGCGCCCGCACCATAACGACCACGCCGATCAATCCCGACATCGTGGCGCTGTTCGGGAGCAACCCGCTCCTGTACCCGGAGGTCCCCAACAACTTCAAGGAGCTGATCCACGGCCTGCACGGTGCGTCCAAGCGGACGACGGACTTCGTGGACATCCGCAACCGCCTGGACGGCGTCCTTCTCCGCGGTGACGAGATCACCTACCCGGGCGACGTCTCCCGGTGCGGCAAGTGCCACCTGAACAACCTGTACCAGGCGGTCGAGACGACCAACCGGCTGGTCTCGATCGCGAAGACGACGACCGGGAACGCGTCCGAAACCGCCGCGCAGATCAACGAAGCGCGGAACACGGTTCCGAACGCCACGGACGAGGTGATCACTCCTGCGACGTCCGCCTGCGGCCATTGCCACGATTCGGAACAGGCGCGTAGCCACTTCGTGCTCAACGGTGGAAAGATCCGGTCGCCCCGTTCGGAGGCGACCGCAACGCCGCCCAGCCTCAACCGGCTGGGTCCGTAGCGGGGAAGGGGGCCTTCCGGCCCGCGAGAAGGATACACGCGATCGCCAGCCAGGGGACGGCGGGCACGAGGCGGTATCCGTAAGACTGGTAGAAGGTGGGTCCCGGCTCCCTTCGGAACGGGACCTCGTAGAGGTGGACCCATTCGACGCCCTGCGGCGAGACGGCGAGAAAGCTGCCGCCCGCCGCCATGGCGGCGGTGATGCCGGTGTTGGTGGCCCGGAGGATCGGACGGCGGAACTCGATCCCCCGGGCCATCGTCATATAGAGATGCTGGCGCGGCTCGGCCCACGTTCCGAACCAGGAGTCGTTGGTGACGTTGACGAAGAGCTGTGCTCTTCGCGCCGCAAGCTCCCTCGAAATGCCCGGAAACAGCCCCTCGTAGCAGATCTGCGGGCCGATCCGGATCCCCGACAGCCGGCGTATGCCGGGCCCGGGGCCCGGGGCGAAATCGCCCGACCGGGGAAGGAGCCGCCGGATTCCGGGGAACGCGCCCGCCAGCGGGAGCCGCTCCCCGAACGGCAGGAGGCGGGTCTTGTCGTACCGCCGGTCGGCGAGCCCGCCGTCGGGGCCCAGGAACGCCATCGAGTTCGTCCGTCGTCCTCCGCCAGCTTCCGCGCCCGGGGCTCCGGTCACAAGCGGCAGGGCATGGCCGCGCAGGAACTCCCGCAGGACCAGGGCGAGCCCCCGCCCCGCCGCCCCCTCCTCCAACGGCTCGGGATAGGCCGTCTCGGGCCATACCGCGAAATCGGGCGACCTGCCCGCTTCGGACAGCCCTTGCCGGGTCAGCCGCAGGTACCGTTTCAGGACCGCGATCCGCGCGTCTTCGCCCGATTCCGCGGCCGCCTTCTCGAAGCTCGCGACGTTCCCCTGGACGACCAGGATCCTCGCCGTCGCGTCCGGAGGGGAAAGGATTGCCGCCGCCAGCCGTCCCGCACCGTTCATCAGGAGTAAGAATCCCGCCGCCCCAGCCAGGAGAAACGCCCCGGCCCGCTCCCGCCGGCGCTCCCAGGCGGCCAGAAGGGCCAGGTTGAGGAGCAGCGTGAGGAGTCCCAGCCCCCCGAAACCGACGAACTCCGCGAGCTGGAACACCGGAAGTCCCGCGGCGAGCCACGGGTACCCGAGGTTCCACGGGAACAGCATGGGAACGGACTCCCAGCAGGCCGCCGTGAGGAAGGGGAGAAGGGCCCGCTGCGCCCCCGGCGACAGGCGGAGCCGGTCTCTCGCGACGGCGAAAAGGAGCCCCGCCAGGACGAGGAACAGGTGGCCGGACGCGGCGAAGAGCGCGAGGGCCGCCGCCCCGGCCGCCCAGGGAAGCCCGCCGAAGTCGTGGACCGTGCGGGGGATCCAGTGGAAGGCGATCCCGCAGAGGACGAACTGCGCCAGCCAGGAGCCGAACAAAATCCTGCGGACGGAGGTCTCCCGCAGCCAGAAACGCCACAGCGGCAGGAAGCAGAACAGGACGGCCCAGGGGGGGAAGGGGATGTAGCTGGTCGCGACCAGGAAGCCGGTCAGCAGCGGCAGCCGGAAGGAGGGCGCAAGGGGAACCCCTTCTTTCGGGACGCCGTTTCCATCCTCGGCCGGACCGCGGGGCGCGGCGGCGCACCCCGCGTCGAGGCTACGGTCCAGGAACGCCGCCGGAGACCTGGGTCTGCACGTAGAAGCCGTGGCACAGCGTGTTGTTGAAGCACCCGGGCGCGCTTCCCTCCGCCGCAGGCACGGGCGGGTGCCCCGCCGGGTTGAGCGGCGAGCCGGCCGAGTGGCATTGCGCGCAGACGACCGCGTTCCCCTCGTCCACGTCGTCGTGCGTCACGCCGCTGCCTCTCCAGGGGCCCTGCGCGTGGGGCGCGTTCACGGTGTGGCAGCCGAAGCACGACACGCCGGATCCGCCTCCCGAGAAGTTCGGCCCGTGGCAGATCTGGCAGGAGCGGAACCCGGAAGGCACGGGCACGCCCTTGGCCGCGGCCCCGTGGACGGGCGGCGTGCTCCAGGACGGGACGGGGCCGTGGTGGCATCCCGCCGCGTTCTGGAAGCAGGAACTCCCGGAGATCCCCCCGGAGAGATCCGCGCCGTGGCACTCCACGCAGGAGCTTTGCAGCCCGGAATCGATGAAGTCGAGCGTGGCCGTCCGGGCGTGCGCGCCGCCCGAAGGCAGGACGAGCCAGTTCGGGATCGACTGCCCGGAGACGTCGGTGTGGATCATCGGCTCGCCTGGCCCCTCGGGCGACCTGCCCGAGGAACATCCGGCGGCCAGCGCGGCCAGAAGGAACAGCGCCGCGATCGGAACAGGGCGCCTGGGGTATCGGCCGTTCCGGGGCGTCGACATCATCCGCTCCTCCTTCCGCCGGCTTTTCCGGCTGAAGTCCCTATCGGTGGCACTGCCGGCACTGCATGTTGTTCCGGTTCCCGTGGCACCGGAAGCAGGAACCCGGGTCGATGCGCCCCTCGATTCGATGGGCGAAGAGGTAGTCCCCCCGGTGCGGGGCGCGCAGGTCGGGGCGGTCCGCCGTCCTGATGTTCGGCTTGAGCTGCTCTTTCCCGGCGTGGCACGCCTGGCAGTAGGCGGGCGGGTGGCAGGAGGAGCAGAGGTTCTGGCTCTGCCGGGTGTAGATGCCGTGCGACTCCACGAACGGCCGGGAGTGGCGGATGTTCGCGTACGGTTTCAGCGTCGTGGGGGAGTCTTTTTCGTGGCAATCGAGGCATTCCACCCGCCCCGCCGGCATTTCCTCCGGGTGGGACGGCGGGACGGAGGGGGTTTTCGACACTGCGGAGCACCCGGCGGACAGGACGAGCAGGGCGACCCACGGAAGGATGTACCGGCAGGCGCGGCGCATCATCACTTTTTCCCTCCAGTGCGGACGGCGAAGTCGTAGCTCAACCGGACCAGCCCCGTGAGGTCCTCCTCGAAGAGGGGGCTCTTCGTGTAGACGAGGGTCCCCGACAGTTGCAGCGCGGTGAAGATCTGGTACCCGGCCGTGGCGACCACCTGGTAGGTGTTCTGGTCGCCGGAAGCCGCCGCCCGGAAAACCTGGGCGATGGCGTCCAGCGTCAGCCGGAGCTTGCCGGGGCTGTACGTGGCGAAGGCGCGGTACTCGCTGTAGTCGTTCTCCTTCCCGTCCGCGAAGGTTGCGGCGACGGACCCTCCCGCGATGTCGCGCCCCTCGTTGAACAGGTACCGCAGACCGACTTCCCCGCGGTTGGCGTCCACCGCCTCCCCCCGGTCGTGGTGGATGTTCTTCCCGACGAGCTCGAGCGTCCACCGGGGGGTGAACCCCCAGGCCACCACGCCGAAGATCTTGCCGACCTTGTCGTTGTTGTCCGTGGAGGGTGGGCGGAACGCCGGGTGCAGCGAGTACCGGAAGAGCCCTTCGTACGTGTAGTACTCGTAGCCGGCGGTCACGTCGATCGTGGAGCTCGGGACGTACCGCAGGGCGTACCGCTGCGTCGCCATCTTCCCGGCGTCGTCGTCGTAGGCGGCCTCGCCGTTGAGCTCCACCCCCTTGTAGATCTGCATCCACAGGTCGCCGCCGATCAGCTCGCGGTCGGGGATATCTCCGGCCCCGTTCTCCTTGAGGTAGGAGAACCCGGCCTCGAGGAGACCGCTCCGGACGTAGAAGATTCGCCCGCCGTACAGCGCATCCCCGCGGTCCGCGTTATCCCATATCGGGTATTCCACCGGGATGCCCCCCCACAAGGCGATGCCCACGTTCCAGCGGCTCATCACCTTGAAGAACGCGCCGTCGATCGTGTCCGACGCGACGCCTTCCGTCAGGAAGAACCGCCCGAGCCGGGCCTGCCCGTTCCCTTCGGGGTGCAGGTATTCGAGATAGAGGCTGCTGATCTCGCCGGAGGCGCTGTCCGACCCGTAATCGTCGCCCAGGTCGAACCGCCCCCAGCCGGAGAAACGCAAGAAAACGGGTTTGCCGCCGATGTCCGACGCGTCCGCCGACAGGTACTCGAACAGCGGGGCGTACCGCTCTTCCTTGCCTCCTGCGTATTCCCGCTCGAAGAGCAGCCCGTAGGTCCGGGACGAGAAGGTGAGCTCCGCCGACCCCGCGGGGGGCGAGTTCACGCAGAGGATGACGCTGGAGACGAGGAATGCGGGAAGCAGACGCTTGAGGAACGATGTTCCGACCGCCGGGTTTCCCATTCAGCCCCCCCCTTGAACCCGCTTGGAACGCACGTGGTCGCCGCCGATGCCGTCACCGTCTGGGGGGGAGCCACAGGGGGTGCCCGGTCTCGTCCCGGAGCTTGAGCACCTCGTTCCCTTTCCGCACCTCCCCCGCGACGAAGCGCTTAAATCCGCGCCGGGTGACCCAGGATCCCTTGACGTCCACCTTGTCTCCCTTGTTGAGCTCGACGGGCTGCTCTTCGACGTAGGAGATGGGGCCCAGGTTGATATCGATCTTCTTCTTGTCCGCTTTTTCGAGGGTGAGGATCACGGAACACCCCCTGCCGCTGCGGGTGCGCATGAGGTCAACGTCGGCGATCTGCCCGGTGAGGGTTTCCAGGGCGGCGGGGTTGTAGACGTTCTTTGTCATGCCCCGGGGCGGGCCTTGCGCGCCGGCGCTGGCGGAGAGGAGGATGAGGGATGCCGCGACACCGGTGAGGAACCATCGCCGAGGAAGCATCGTTCCCTCCAGACAGGTCCGGTGTGTTGATGAACGGATACGAGTACGAACATTATACTTTACGGGTATGACGGGAATTCAATAATTATTATCGTCCCCTCGGGGATTTCCCCCGGTCCCCCCGGCCAGGTCGCCGATCTTCACCAGCGCGGCGGTCGCGTCCGCCCGCTCGAAGAACCGCAGGAAATTGTTGATCAGGTTCCCGGACGGGTCGTCGAAGTGCAGGTAGCCGCCGCCGGAATAGTACCGGTCCTCCGGGTCGAGCATGACCCATTCGAGAAGCAGGTGCCGCCGGTCGATGATGAAGAAGGTCCTCTCCTGGAAGGGGGCGCAGGACCGAAGGCTCGCGATCTCCGGGGCTTTCTGGCCCAGCAGTGCCAGCGCCTCGCAATGCTCCCGGAAGATCGGGTCGTCGGCCAGAACGTCGGAGATCTTCCTTCCCCGCGGGATCTGGAGCAGCCGCCGGTACCGGAACTCCCCGGGCTTTCCGCTCCTCACCTTCTCGATGAGCGACTCGTAATATCGCCTGCGCACCTCGCTGGCCTTCTCGTCCTGATGGTACCGGACCTTGCTCGAATGCTCCTCCAGCGGGTTGTAGTCGAGGACCAGCACCTCGCGCTCGGCCTTGGCGGTGAGCTCCCGGATCCGCCGCGACCCTTCCGTGAAGCGCCCGTCGCTCACGGGGAGGAAAGTGAACGTCGTGCCCAGGCTGGACACGAGGGCGTCCATCTGCTGCCGCATGTCCCGCATCCCGGCCAGCGTCTTCGCCACCTCGTCCGTCTCCCGCCGGTTGATCAGCAGGCTGACGGAGACGAGCGCCATGGTCGCGAGGATCGCCTCGGAGACCACGGATTGATCCGTGACGTTGAAGATGTCCAGGCAGACGACGGTGAAGGCGACGGCGAGCGTGATGTAGACGTCGAGGTTCTGCCGTTCCTTCAGGTCCTTCAACACGCCGCGGAACAGGTTCATGAGGTTCCTTCCCGGTCGGGCCTTGGGGAACGTCAGCCCGGGATCCGCCGGACGGTCTTTTCCGAGATCATCCCGTTCAGCTCCTGGAGGAGGACCCGCTCGTGGGGATCGATCGCGCCGTCCTTGTGGGCCGCCTCGATGATCTCCTCGTACTCGGAATTTTTGATGACGTGGTCCTCCATGGCTTTCTGGATGATTTCCTCAAGTTTTTTGCCGCTTTTGGTCAGCATGAATGCATCCTTTCTTGTGAAATTTCCCCAATGATATCATGATCGGGGCGGGAGACGGGAGGTCGATGACCCGGAACGCCTCCGGGGGGAGCTTCCATGCAGACGTTCGACGCGTTCGCGGACAAGTACGACCCGTGGTTCGAGACCCGGCTCGGGAAGTACGTCCTTCGGCACGAAAAGGAGCTGGTCCTCGGGCTCGCGGCGCCGAAGGCCGGGGAGAAGGTGCTCGACGTCGGCGTCGGGAGCGGCATCTTCGCGCTGGAGCTTCTGAAGCGCGGGGTCGACCTTGCCGGGATCGACGTCTCCGCGAGGATGCTCGACATCGCCCGGTCGAAGGGCATGACGAACGTCTCCCTCGGCGACGCCGTGTCGCTCGACTTCCCGGACGAAAGCTTCGACCTCGTCATCTCCATCACGGCGCTCGAATTCATCGCGGATTACGAGAAGGCGATCGCAGAGATGGCTCGGGTGTGCAAACGGGGCGGCCGGGTCGTGGTGGGGACGCTCGGGTCGCATTCGTTGTGGGCGCTGAAAAGGAGGAGGGCGGCGCGCAGGGAGCCGGACTCCGTGTTCCGCGAGGCGAGGTTCTATTCTTACGGGGAGCTGAAGGCGGCGGCGGAAAAGCACGGCCGCGGCTGCGTCGTGAAGGGGGCGATCTACGCGCCGCCGTTCGACAACGCCTTCTGCGTGTTCGCCGGGAGGGCGATCGAGAAGGCGTGCCAGCTGCTCTTCCCGTCCCTGGGGGCGTTCCTGATCTTCCGGATGGAAAAGGCCTGAAGGAAGGCCGCCCTCAATCCCGGACCAGCGCCCGGGCGTCCACGGCGATCGCGCCCTTTCCGTAAGCCATCACCGGGTTCATGTCCAGCTCCAGGACCTCGTCCCGCTCCATCATGAGGCGGGACGCGGCGACGAGGATTCCGGCCAGCGCCTCGAGGTCGACGGCTTTCCTCCCCCTCGCGCCTTTCAGGACGGCGTACCCCTTCACGTCGTCGATCATGTCCATGGCCATCGCCCGGTCGACGGGCGCGACCCGGACCGAGATGTCCCTGAAGATCTCAACGAAGATTCCGCCGAGCCCGAACAGGATGATCGGGCCGAACTGCGGGTCCCTCTTCCCGCCGACGATGACCTCGACCCCCGGGGGCGCCATGGCCGATACGAGGACGCCCGCCGCGGGGTCGATCTCCCGCGCCACGGACAGGATGCGCCCGGCCGCGAGGATCACCTCCCCGGGGTTGGTCGCGTTCAGTTCCACGAGCCCGAGGTCGCTCTTGTGGACGATCTTCCCCGACAGCGCCTTCACCGCGACGGGGAACCCGATGTGCCGCGCCGCCTCCGCCGCCTCCGCGGCGCTGCTCGCGGCCCGGCTCTCGTTCAGCGGTATGCCGTAGCGCGCCAGCAGCTCTCTGGCCTCCTGCTCGTTCAGCATCATTTCCGCGGGGCCTTTCCCAGCTCGTAGTGGCGGATCAGCGCGGAGAGCGCCTCCGAGGCTCGCTCGGGCGTCGGGTAATAGGGCACCCGGTTGCGCCGGAACATCCGGGCCACGTCGCCGACCTCCCGCCCCCCCATCCAGCAGGCGACGACGGGCTTGGGGCACTTGTCGCGCAGCGCGTCGATCACGGCCCGGGCGGGCTCCTCGGGGTTCGTGAAGCCGCCGTGCGCGTAGATGACCAGAACGCAGTCGATCCCGTCGTCGTCGATGAGCGCCCGGAGGGCGTCCCGGTAGATGTCGTGGTCCGACTTGGCGACGGTGTCGATGGGGTTCTTGACGGACGCAAAGGCGGGAAGGAGCCGCGCGATCCCGGCCTTCGTGTGCCTGCGCAGCTCCGGGACCGTGAGCCCCCGCCGCTCGCAGGCGTCGCTCGCCATGATGGCCGCGCCGCCGCCGTTCGAGAGGATGGCGACGCGGTTCCCCTTCGCCCGGGGCTGCGTCGAAAGGGCCATGGCGGCGTCGAACATCTCCCCGACGCCTTCCACGCGGACCACGCCGCACTGCCGGAAGGCGGCGTCGTACACGGCGTCCGACCCGGCCAGGCTCCCGGTGTGGGAGGCCGCCGCGCGGGCCCCCGCCCGGCTCATCCCGGCCTTGATGGCCAGCTTGGGCTTGCGGACCTTTTTCGCCGCCTCGAGGAAGCGGCGGCCGTCCTTGAGGCCCTCGATGTACATGGCGATCGTCCGGGTGTCCCCGTCCTCCTCGAAATACTCCAGCAGGTCCGCCTCCGACACGTCGGCCTTGTTCCCCGTGCTCACGACGCAGTTCAATCCCAGATGGGAGCCGATGGACCAGTCCACGAGGGAAAGCCCCAGGGCCCCGCTCTGGGTGATGAAGGAGATCTCGCCCTTCGGGGGCATCTTCGGGACGACGCTCGCGTTCAGCCCGATGGCGTTGTTCAGGAACCCCATCGTGTTCGGCCCGAGCATGCGCATGCCGTGCGAGGCGGCCCGTTCCCGTACCCGCTCCTCGAGCCGGGCCCCTTCGGGGCCGGTTTCGCCGAAGCCCGCCGTGATCACGCACAGCGCCTTCACCCCCTTCGCGCCGCACTCGTCGACGACCCGGGGAACGGCGGGCGACGGCACGATGACGACGGCCAGCTCCACCCCGCCCGGGACGTCCCCGACGCCGGGGTAGCAGGCGACCCCCTCGATGGCGGATACCGAAGGGTTCACGGCATACACCTTCCCCTTGTACGGGTTCCCGACGATGTTGCGGAGCACCTTGCAGCCCCACTTCGCGGGATCGCGCGACGCGCCGATCACGGCGATGCTCGCGGGCCGCAGCAGGGAGCTCAGCGGATGTCCGGCCATTCGTTCACCTTCGGTTCCATCTTTCTTTATCTTAGTGCAGCGGCCCGTTTTGACGCAGGTCAATTCCGCCGGGGGGGCGGACGGAGATAATAGAATGATGTAGGTAAAAAGGAGGGACCCATGGAGAGTTCGAGGACCCGAGCCGTCCTGCTGTTCCTGCTGGCCCTGACCTTCGGCGTGCTTCTCTTTGGCGGGTACCTGATGGACCGGGAGAAGCCGCCGATTCCGGCGACGGTTGGCACCGCCGACGGGCGGACGCTGTACACCGGGGAGGACGTCACCCGGGGGCAGAATTACTTCTACAGCCGCGGGGGTCAGCACATCGGCAGCATCTGGGGGCACGGCGCCTACCTCGCGCCGGACTGGTCGGCGGACTATCTCCACCGGATGGGGCTGTTCCTGGCCGCCCGCCACCTCGGGAAAACCGCGGAAGAGGCGACCGCTTTCACACAGGCCGATCTCGAGGCGCAAGACGCCCCGACCCGCGCCCGCGTCACCGCCCTGGTGACGGAGGAGATCAAGGCCAACCGCCATGACGCCTCTTCCGGGAAGCTGACCTTCACCCCGTTCCAGGCCGAGGCCCACGAAAGCCTGGCCCGCTATTACACGGAGCTGTTCCGCGGCGGGAACGAGCGGATGGGGCTGCAGCCGGGCATCGTCGAAACCGACGAGCAGGGGCGGCTGGTGGCGGGCTTCTTCTCCTGGCTCGCCTGGGCCGCCGGGACGAACCGCCCCGGAGCGGACCACACCTATACGAGCAATTGGCCTTTCGACCCGCTCGTGGGCAACCACGCGCTGCCGGGGTCGGTGATCTGGTCGATCGTCAGCGTCGTTTTGCTCATCCTGGGGATCGCCGGCGCCATCTTCCTGTACCAGCGCTACATCCGGGAGGAGGAATACCAGGCGGGCCCGCTGGTGCCGCTCGCCGAGCCCTCCCCGACCCCGAGCCAGAAAGCCACGCTGGCCTATTTCCTGGTGGCGATGGCGCTGTTCGTGATCCAGGTCGGCATGGGCTCGCTCACCGGGCACTTCACCGTGGAAGGAACGCGCTTCTTCGGCGTTCCGCTCGGCGAGATCCTGCCGTACGCGGCCGCGCGGACGTGGCATGTGCAGCTCGGCGTGTTCTTCATCGCCACCTGCTTCCTTGCCGCCGGCCTCTTCATCGGGCCGTTCGTCGGGCGCGAACCCGCGCACCAGGGGAAGCTGGTGTGGACCCTGTTCGCCGCGGTCGTCGTGGTGGTCCTTGGCGCGCTCGGCGGGACGTACGCCTCGACGCTGGGCGCCTTCGGCGGGGACGGCTTCCTGTTCGGCCACCAGGGCTACGAGTACATCGAGCTGGGGCGGGTGTGGCAGCTCCTGCTCATCGCCGGGATGATCATCTGGCTGGCTCTGGTCGTGCGGGCGATCCGGCCGGCGCTTTCCGGGGAGAAGGACGCGGGAGGGATGACGCACCTTCTCCTCTACAGCGCGGTCAGCATCCCCGCCTTCTACATGGTGGGGCTGTTCTACGGGAAGGGAAGCCATCTCTCCAACGCCGAGTACTGGCGCTGGTGGGTCGTCCACCTCTGGGTCGAGGGCTTCTTCGAGGTCTTCGCGACGGTGTTCATGGCGTTCCTGCTGGCGCGCATCGGGGTGGTCGGCTCCCGCTTCGCCCTGCGGACCGTCTACTTCAGCATCTTCCTTTATCTCGGCAGCGGCGTGATCGGGACGTTCCACCATCTCTATTGGAGCGGCTCCCCGACGCCGATCATCGCCCTGGGCGCGGTCTTCTCCGCGCTGGAGGTGGTGCCGCTGACGATCCTCGGATTCGAGGCCGCGCACAACCTCCGCGCGGCGGAAACGGGGAAGGACAACCCGTACCGCTGGCCGATCTACTTCTTCGTCTCCGTGGCCTTCTGGAACATGCTCGGGGCGGGGGTGTTCGGCTTCCTGATCAACCCGCCGATCGTCCTCTATTACATCCAGGGCATCAACACGACGCCGATCCACTCGCATACCGCGCTCTTCGGCGTGTACGGGCTGCTGGCGATCTCGCTCATGCTCTTTTCCATGCGGCACACGGTGAGCCGGGAGGCGTGGTCGGACCGGCTGCTCAAGTGGGGCTTCTGGGGCCTCAACGGCGGCCTCGCGCTGATGACCTTCGTGAGCCTCGTTCCGTCGGGCTTCTACCAGTTCTACTTCGCGGTTCGGGACGGCCTCTGGTACGCGCGCAGCCCGGAGATCGCGTCGGGGGAGGTGATCCGCAACCTGGCGTGGGCCCGCGTCGTGCCCGACCTCGTATTCTCGGCCGGGGCGCTGCTCATGCTGCTCTTCGTCGGTCGGGCGATATGGGTCGAGGTCACCAGCCGAGGAGCAGCTTCGCCCCCAGCGCGCCGCCCATGACCAGGAACATGGCGCGCACCAGTACTTGCCCCTTCCGGCGGCCGATGCGGGAGCCGACGTACGCCCCCAGGACGGATCCCGCGGTGGACGGGACCATCAGGCGCAGGTCGGCGTGGCCGGCCGCGGCATAGACGGCCACGGCGAAGCTGTTCAGGAAGAACGCCATCGCGTAATACGACCCAAGGGCGGTGAGCAGCGGCATCCCGCGCGTCCTGGCCAGCAGGACGGAAGTGAACAGGCCGTTGCCCGACCCGAAGAACGCCTCGTACGCCCCGATGGGGAACGCGAGGATGGAGGTCAGGCGGCGGGAGAGGAGCGGGGGCATCGAAGCCGCGCCCAGGGCCGGGCTCGCCGCCACGAACAGCACCAGGGCGACGATGATCGCCCCGATGACGCGCGCGAGGACCCGAGGGTCCGCGCCGCGCACGACTGCGGTGCCGACGAAGGCGCCCGCCAGCCCGACGAGTACCATGGCCCGGATCAGCGGCCAGTCCGCGTCGCGCCCTTGAAGGTAGTTGCGGGCGGCGATGGGGGTCCACGCGGCGCCGTTGAGCTGGTTCGACGCGATCACCGCGGGCAGCGGAAAGCCCATGGAAAGCCAGACGGGGGTTGTCAGGATCGCCGCGCCGGCCCCGCTCATGGCGCTGAGCATCGACGCCAGGAACGCCACCGACGATATGATCGCGAACTGCATCAGAACTTGACCGAGACGGTCATGGCCCCGAACTCGTCGTTGCCGTCCTGGGTCTCGAACTCGCGGCTGCGCTGGATGTGGGTGTAGCTGAGGCGGACGGCGTTCCAGTCCAGCACGAGGCCGAACTGCAGGTCGCCGACGAACGGTTTCTTGTCCACGCTGCGGCTTTCGCGGAAGGTGTTGCCGTCGAGGAAGATGTTGCGGGCGACCGCCCGGCCCTCCACGCCTGCGAACAGGTACCAGCGAAAGCCGGACACCGGCGAAAAATCCCCGCCTCCCGTATTCCCGGGCTGGATGCGCGGCGGCCCGAGGTCGTCCGGTAGGCGGCTTCCGTAACGCAGCGTTACCCCCGCGTTGGCGTACGTGAACACGTTGCCGAGCGATCCGCCCGCGTGGGGGGAGACGTCCAGGGCGTTCCCGAGGACGGTCGCCCGGGCGAGTTCCCGCCAGCTGCGCTGCCATCCGAGAATGAAGCCCGGCTCGTTGCCCAACTGCGTGTCCCAGCCGCGGGGCATGTCCGTGCCGGCGATCCGGTGGACGGTTTCCTGGGCCTGCTCGGCCAGGGAGGCCGGGCCGACGATGCCCGCGGTCATCCAGAAATGGTCGATCTGCCGGTCGGTCTTTATCCCCAGGCCGGCCGTGACGTACAACCACCCGGCGTAGGGCCGTTCGGTCAAGGGAGGATCCGGGTTGCCGAGATCTCCCGGGGTGAACATGCTGTGGCCGAGGGCGTAGCCGTGGCGGATTTCCCCCTCGCCGGGAAACCAGGGCAGGAGGCGGGCGGGTTTCAACAGCCATCCGGGGGGAGGGACCTCCCTGCCCGGCACCCAGGTGATGTTTCCCCCGTTGGTGTAGTGCCGATCGACGGAGTAGAACATGTCGTTTTCCCACGTGACGCTGAGCGTTCCCCCCAGCGGCGTTTCCGCGGCGAAGGCCGGTAGTGGCAACGCGGCCGCCAGGAAAGCGAGCAGCGCCAGGGGGGTGAGAATTTTGTCGCGCACGGAACAAGTATATTGGACGCGAGACGAAAAAAAAGGACCCGGCTTGCCGCCGGGTCCCCGGGTTCCGATTGCCTGCAGAAGCGGGCCGGCCCTAGTCCGGGATGGCCTCGTGCAGTATCTTCAGCTGCTCGTCGAGGGCCTTCAGCGCCCACTCCAGCCCCTGCTTGGAGCTTTCGGCGAAGGTGAGCTTGTGCTCGATCGTCCGGCTGATCACCGTGTTGGCCTTGGACAGCCTCGTCATCACTTCCTCGGGGGAGCCGACGACCAGGGAAAGCAGCGTGGAGTAGAACAGCCCGTACTCTTCTTTCAGGAAGGTCTGCAACTTCTGCCCCCTGCTGTCCATGTCCTCGTAGTAGCGGTCCCCCTCGGGCCCCATGCACCAGATCTCGTCGTAGGGCTTCCGGGCTTCGATGCAGGAGTGGTTCAGCATGTAATATGTGAGGATGTCCCTGATTTCCTTCGCCATGCCGTCGAGGTGAGCTACCATCGGGTCCATAGTGTGCCCTTCCGGAAATTGAAATTTGAATAAACGAAAAACCGCGTGAATTTTATACCCGCGGGGCGGCGGGGGCAACAGGAAATCTCGACCGGCGACGCGCCTGCCGGAAGCCATGGCCCGCACGGCCGCCGAATTTTCCGGGGCCGGATGCCGATAATTGGAACGGAAGGGGGGAGGATGAGCGAATACCTTTTATCGAACGACTGGTTCGACGTCGGGGCGAGAGGCATATGGGACAACCTAATGCCCCAGCTCAAGCCGGAAAGGATCCTGGAGGTCGGGTCGTACGAAGGGGCCGCCACCTGCTACCTGGTCGACAAGCTGGCCCCGGAACGGGACCTCGAGATCCACTGCGTCGACTCCTGGGAGGGCGGCATCGAGCACAAGGCGGGGGGGAGCGCCGAGTCCGACATGAGGTCGGTCGAGGAACGCTTCCGGCACAACGTGTCCCTCGCCGTGTCGAAGGCGATGACCCGCGTCGAGGTGAAAGTGCACAAGGGGCTCTCCGACCAGTGCCTGTCGGAGCTGATCGGCCAGGGGAAGAAGGGCTATTTCGATTTCATGTGGAGCGAGCAGCTGCCCACCGGCGTGGACCTGGTCCGCTGCCCGAAGCCGGCCATCGACGCGTTCATCAACCTGTACATCCGGAAGCTGACCATCTGCCCGCTTGGGCTCTACCAGCTGTACGTCCAGAAGAAGTCGGACTGACCGGTCAGCTGCCGGCGGACTTCCTTTCTGAGGTTCACGGCATACTTCCTGAGCGCCACGATGCTGTTCACGGCCTGCTCCGCGGTGAGGTAGGCGGGGATCCCGTGGGCGCGCAGCCCGATGATGGCATCGTTGCATTCGTAGCTCCCCTGCAGCTCCACGAGGAGGCGGGGGACAAGGGGCGAAGGACGGCACGGTCCACCTGGAAAAGTAGGCCGCGCGCCGGTACAATGGGCGACAGCCCGGTTCAAGGCAAAGGAGGCTTCCCGTGATCAGGTCCTCGAAGGGATTCGCGGTCGCCGCCGTGCTGATCGGCCTGGCGATCCTCGTCGGAGTGTTCCTGTTCAGCTATTTCATCCCCGACACGGTCCAGACCCGGATCACCGACGCCCAGCTCACGATGGTCGACCGGTACTTCATGATCGCCACCGAGGACCGGCCGCTTGTGAATCACGACGCGAAGTACCGCCTCAAATTCGATTCCGGGAACATCCAGAACGAGGCCATCCGGCTGAAGGGGAAGGAGGTCCGGATCCGCAAATACGGCTGGCGGATCCCGTTCCTCTCCATGTACGAGAACGTCGTCTCGATCAAAGAGGTCAAGTGAGAGAGGTTCGCATCGACTGAGGGGATGTCCTCCGGGAAAGTTGTAGACTTTGTGGAGTGAACCCCATCAGGTGGACAGTTGTACCGCTGGAGATGGACTCCCCGGCCGGGTGTATTTCACTTCGTACTCCTCGGGCGGAACATATCCCAAGCTCGGGTGCAGCCGACGGCGGTTGTAGACCTGCTCCAGGAAGTGCGGCAGCCGCTCGGTTACGTCCCGCATCGTCTTGTACTCGTAGATGAACTTCCTTATCCGCCGAGGGGTTAGCGCCTCTTCCCGCATCAGCTTGGCCACCCGCTTGTGATTGGCCACGACCCCCCGGCGCCTCAGTTCCTGCGTCACCATCCGATACCCATACGCGGGCCACTCCTCAAGCATCTCCTCGATCTGCCCCCGCAGCGTTGCACGGGACGGCTCTCGAGCCAACCGGGAGGCCTCCAAGGGCCCCTTGTAGTAGCTGCTCCGGGACATCCTCACGAGGCGGCACCCTTGCGCGACGGAGCCGCCCCGGGACCGGAAACGATCGACGGCTTGCCGTCTTTCTTCCGCAGGTCCTCGTGGTACTTTTTTAAAAAATCCACCTCCATCGTGAGCTGGCCGATCTTCCGCTCCAGCGCCGCGATCTTGACCTCGTACTCCTTGATCCGCTCCTTGCGTTCCATGTCTTCGGTCAGCTCCCCACGGCGGTACTTGTCGGTCCAGATCTGAACCAAACAGGAAGATATCTGGTGCTTGCGGGCGACCGCATCGATGCCTCCCTCTCCGTTCAGGTAGCTCTGGACCACTTCCAGCTTGAACGCCGTGCTGTGGTAACGGTGCTTGCTTGGCATATCCTCATCCTCCGGTTCCCGGCAGGAAGAGTCAATTCCAGGGAAGGCAACTGTCCACCAGGAGGGGTTCACTCCAGAGAGGCTACAACTTTCCGTAAATACCCCCACAGGTTATCCGCACTCCGGTCCCGTTATCGAAAACGCCTCACGCGATGGGCGCGACGCACGCCTCGTCGTCGTTCGAGGGGGCGTTGACGCGGGGGCTTACGGCGTAGACGGTCATCCCTTCCGGCGGGAACGGGGCGAGAAGGGGAGCGAGGGAATTCGCGTCCGCGAGCGCGGGGTCGAGCCACCGGTCGTACTCCGCCCGCCCGAGGATCACCGGCATCCGGTCGTGGATCGGCGCCAAAACCGCGTTCGCGCCGGTCGTCAGGATCGCGCAGCTCTCGACGACGACCCCTTCCGGGCCCTCCCACCGGTCCCAGACCCCCGCGAAGGCGAAGACCCGCCCATCTCGCATCCGGACGTGGAACGGCTGCTTCCCCCGCTCCTTCCGCTGCCATTCGTAGAACCCGCTGGCGGGGATCAGGCAGCGGCGCCGCCGGAACGCGTTGCGGAAGGACGGCTTCTCCCGGACGGTCTCAGAGCGGGCGTTGATGAGCCGGTTCCCGATCGCGGGGTCCTTCGCCCAGGAGGGGACAAGCCCCCACCGAAGGCGCGCAATCTCGCGCCCCCCGCCCGAAGGGGACGCACGCACCGCCGCCACGTCCTGGGTCGGCGCGATGTTGTACCTCGGCGCCGCCACGCCGGACGCGGGAACGCCGAACTCCTCCGCCAGGATCTCCCCTTTCGCGTACAGCGTGAACCGCCCGCACATCGCGAATCCCTCCTGGTCCCATTATCCCCCCCGGGACCGCAATATAATCATGAAATTGGATATTTACGCGATCCGTTATTGATGTATTCTCTTATGTTGCCGCCGTCGCCACATCACGGGAACGCCCGGGGGGGAGCATGGACCTTCAGCCGAGATGCCGGGAAAAGCTGGTTCGCCTGATCGAAAAGGGGGTCGACATCCCGAACCCCGCGACCATCGACATCGGCGACGAGGTGAGCGTCGACCGGATCTCGGGGAAGGGGGTCCGGCTCTGTCCCGGCTGCAGGATCTACGGGAAGCAGACGGTCGTTTCCGCCGGCTGCGTCCTCGGCCGCGAGGCGCCGGCCACCGTCGACGATTGCCAGCTCGGCCCCGGGGTCGAGCTCAAGGGCGGGTATTTCGCGAAGTCCGTCTTCCTGGAAAAGGCGAACATGGGTTCGGGGGCGCAGGTGCGCGAGGGCTGCATCCTCGAGGAGGAGGCCAACGGCGC
>DCUH01000081.1:58031-59152 GCA_002327765.1 bacterium UBA2219
GCGAGGTGGGCAGCTCCTACATCCATTTCAACTTCACGCCCGAGGGCGACAAGACCACCGCGTCGCTGATCGGCGATGTCCCGCGCGGCGTCATGCTGAACCGGCGGGCGATCTTCCTCGGCGGCCAGGGCGGCATCGTGGGGCCGATCCGCATGGGGTTCGGCAACGTGGTCGCCGCCAACTCGGTCCTGAGGGGCGATTATCCGGAGGACGACCGGCTGATCGTGGGGAAGCAGCCGTCCCCGAGGGCGATCCCCTACGTGCGCAGGGCCTACCCGGGGCTGCGCCGCATCGTGGAGAACAACGTCGTCTACATGGCGAACCTGGCGGCACTCGGGGAGTGGTACGCGCACGTGCGTCGCCCGTTCTTCGAACCGCAGGAATTCGGCCCGCTGGTATACGCGGGGGCGCTCGAGAAGCTGGGCATGGCGATGAAGGAGCGGGTGAAGCGCCTCGAGGCGCTGGCCGGGAAGGTGAAGGAGCCCCCGGAAGGCGGCAAGGAGACCCCGGGGGAGGCGGCCTTCCGGAAGGAGTTCTCCGCGAAATTCCCCGAAATCGCGGCCGTCTTCGCCTCCGCGGCCCGGGACGGCGAGGCGGAGAAACTGCGCAATGATTTTCTCTCCGCTTCCGATAAGGCACGGGGGGCGGGCGGCGCCGGCTACGTGGGCGTCATCCAGGGTCTGCCGGCCGACGTCTCCGCGAAGGGGACCGCCTGGCTGCAGAGGATCGTGGACTCCTGCCGCGAAAGGGCGGCGGGGATCATGCCGTAAACAAGGAGCCCATATGGGAAAACTGTTCGGCACGGACGGCGTCAGGGGCGAGGCGAACCGGTATCCGATGAACGCCGAGATCGCGTTCGCGATCGGGCAGGCGGTCGTCTACGTCCTCAGGAAATCGCACGGGCACCCGAGGATCATCATCGGGAAGGATACCCGCATCTCGGGGTACATGCTGGAGAGCTCCCTCACCTCGGGGATCACGTCGATGGGCGGCAATCCCTACCTGGTCCGGGTCCTGCCCACGCCGGGGATCGCGTTCATCGCCCAGAGCATGCGCGCCGACGCGGGGATCGTCATCTCCGCCTCGCACAACCCCTACCAGGACAACGGCATCAAGATCTT
>DCUH01000010.1 GCA_002327765.1 bacterium UBA2219
GTCAGGCTGGGGATGAGGTTGTAGAGAACTGGAAGACGAAGCCGACGTGGCGGCGGCGGTACTCGGTGAGCTCCCTTTCCGTGGCTCGAGCCAGGTCCTTCCCCCGGTACTCCACCGTGCCGGCGCTCACGGTGTCGAGCCCTCCCAGGATGTTCAGGAGGGTCGATTTCCCGCTGCCGGACGGGCCCAGCAGAACGACCAGCTCCCCCGGGTACAGGTCGAGGTCCACCCCGCGCAGCGCAGGGACCTTGACTTCCCCCATGTCGTAGATCTTGGTTACGCCGCGCGCCCGGAAAACCGGTTCGGCTTCGGCCATCCGAAATCCCTCCTTTCCCATTCTCGGGACGGCGGGATCGATTCGTCAAGCGAGTCGACAACGACAAGCCCCGTATGTATAATTTTTCTTTCATATCCGGCATATCCGAGGGAATCGCAATGATCACGAAGGTGGAAGGGCCTGAACTGCGGAAAACCGGTTCGCTGGACCTGCGCCGGGCGGTGGGCAACACGCCCCTCGTGGAGCTGCGGGCCGTGAACCCGAATCCCGCCGTGCGCATCCTGGCGAAGCTGGAGGGCGGAAACCCCGGCGGCTCGGTCAAGGACCGGCCGGCCCTGTACATGATCTCCATGGCGGAGGCCCGGGGCGAGTTGACCGCGGAAAAGACGATCCTCGAACCCACTTCCGGCAACACCGGCATCGCGATCGCGATGCTCGGGGCCGCCCGCGGGTACCGGGTGAAGCTGGTCATGCCCGCCTGC
Organism: bacterium UBA2219; assembly: GCA_002327765.1. Classification (GTDB taxonomy): domain Bacteria; phylum Desulfobacterota; class Deferrimicrobia; order Deferrimicrobiales; family Deferrimicrobiaceae; genus UBA2219. The sequence goes on from DCUH01000010.1 coordinate 760, forward strand.
GTCAGCCTGGAGCGCCGCGCGGTCCTTTCCGCCTTCGGCGCCGAGCTCGTCCTCTCCCCCGCCCAGGAAGGGACCGACGGGGCGATCCGCCTGGCCCACCGGATCCTTGAGGAGAAGCCTGACGGATACTACATGCCCAACCAGTACGCGAACCCCGACAACCCGCGGGCCCATTACGAGACGACGGGGCCGGAGATCCTCCGGCAGACGGGGGGGGAGATCGACTGCTTCGTCGCCGGCATGGGGACGGGCGGAACGCTGATGGGCGTCGGCCGGTTCCTGCGGGAAAACGCGCCCCGCGCCCGGGTCATCGGCGTAGAGCCGTGCCTGGGGCACCGGATCCAGGGCTTGAAGAACATGAAGGAGGCGATCGTCCCGCCCATCTACCGCGAGGAGAACCTCGACGAGAAGATCGTCGTCTGCGACGAGCCGGCCTTCCTGACCGCGCGGCGGCTCGCCCTCGAGGAGGGGCTCTTCGTCGGCATGTCGAGCGGTGCCGCGGTCTGCGGCGCGATGGCGGTTGCCCAGGAGATGTCGGGCGGCACGATCGTCGTCATGCTTCCCGACCGCGGGGACCGCTACCTGAGCACGTCCCTGTTCCGCTCCACCTGCGGGAAGTGCCCGCCGTAGGCCCCGCCGGGAAACCGCGGCGGCTTCGCGTCAGCCCCGTTCGAGCTCGGGCTTGAGGCTGTCCCGCAGGCTCTCCGCGATCGGATCCTGGTAGATCTCCAAGGCCCGCTCCACGCACTCGAGGGATTCCCGGTACCTTCCCATCGCCTTCAGGGCGACGGCCTTGCTCGTCCACGCCTCGCAGCTCTCCGGGAAAACCTCGATCGCCCGGTCGTAGAGCGCGACGGCCTCGGCGCATTTGTTCCGTGCGAGGAGCGCGTTCCCTTCCTTCGCGTACGCGTCGGCAAGCGCTTCGGGGTCCATGGCGTCCCTCCCGTCCTGTGCTTCCCTTTGCCCCTCCATTATCCCACGCGCAGCCGGAAATCCCTCCGCTTTCCGTCGACCTCCCGGAGCACGCGCAGGACCCGCTCGAAGTCGGGGCCCATGGCCTCCCTGGAGGAGTCCGCGTTTCGCCAGACCACCTCGACCGGACCTTCGATGTCCGCGGAGAGGACGTCCCACAGGGCGTCCAGATTCCTCCCGAAATGCCCCGGGAAGCGGAGCTGCCGGGCGATCTCCTCGTAGAACCGATCGAGGGACCGGACCTCTTTCCCGTCCAGAACGCACCGCTTCCGCTTCACCGGCACGGGGGCACCTCCAGGAAGGTGGAATAATGGTCCACCGTGATCAGCCGTCTCCCCCCGGGGGAATACACGAGACGCTTCGGCCCGCGTCGCCCCCCCCTGTAGTCCAGGTCGGCCTCGCGCCAGTCCTTGGGGAGCCGGGGAAGCCGCCTTTCCCGGTCCGCGAACCGGTCCCCCCCGATGCTTTTCCCGCGCAGCCCCGGCACGCTCCAGAGGTCCCTCCCCGGGCTCCATCCCGACCGGCGCGCCTTCCCCTTCGTCACGAACTTCCCGGGAAGCTTGCCGCCCGCCCCCAGGGACCGCAGCGCCTGAACGAGCTCCTCCTCGTCGATCCCGGGGCGCAGGGAGCGGTTCACCTCCCGGACGACCGCCTCGCACGCGTCGGGCGCCGCACCCGGAAACAGGCGCGACGGCGCATGCAGGAGGAGGAGCGCCGGGAGGACGGCGAGCGCCAGAGAGCGCATCCGGGGAAGCGACCGCATGCCGTCAGTCTATCATCCTCGCCGAAACGGAAAGGAGCCCCCTGCCTTCCGGCCCGGGGGCTCCTTTCGCGGCTTGGAACGTTTGCCGCGCGCGGTCCGCTACTTCCCTTTACGGAACTCTTCCATGAAGCCCGCGAGGGCATCCACCCATTCGAAGGAAGCGGCGTTGTAGACGGAGGCGCGTATCCCTCCCACGGAGCGGTGCCCTTTCAGGCCGACCATGCCCCGCTTCTTCGCCTCGGCGATGAACTGCTCCTCGAGCTCCGGGGTCGGGAGGCGGAACACCACGTTCATCATCGACCGGCTTTCCTTCTCCACGGGCGAGCGGTAGAAATCGGGGTTCGCGTCGATCACGCCGTAGATCCGGGCGCCTTTCCTGCGGTTCGCCTCCTCGATCTTCGGCAGGCCTCCCAGGCCTTTCAGCCAGGAAAGGACGTTGCGGACCATGTAGACGCCGAACGTCGGCGGCGTGTTGTAGAGCGACTTGTTCTCCGCGTGCGTGCGGAACTGGAAGATCTTCGGGATGTCCTTCCTTCCCTTCTCCACGAGCTCCTTCGAGATCACCACGACCACGACGCCCGAGGGGCCGATGTTCTTCTGGGCGCCGGCGTACACCAGGCCGAACTTCCCGATGTCGAACGGCCGCCACAGGAAATCGCTGGACATGTCGGCGACGAGCGGGACGGAAGCCGTGTCGGGGAACGGGCGCGAGCCCTGGGCGTTGAACTCCACGCCGTGGATCGTCTCGTTCGACGTGATGTGGCAATAGGCGGCCGCCGGGTCGACCTTCGTTTCGGAAGGGGCGGGGACCCTCGTGTATTTCCTTTCCTTGCCCTCTCCCGCGCCGAAGTTCTGCGCCGACACTCCCGCGCCGAACATCGCCGCCACGGTCTTCGCCTCGCCCAGCGCCTTCTCGCCCCAGGCGCCGGTGACCAGGTACTGGGCGGTGCTTCCCTTCTCGAGGAGGTTCATCGGAATCTGCGCGAACATCTGCGTCGCCCCGCCCTGCAGGAACAGGACCTCGTAGCTAGACGGAACGCCGAGGAGCTCGCGCAGGAGGGCGATGGCCTCGTCGTGGACGGCCTCGTAGTCCTTGCCGCGGTGGCTGTGCTCCATCACCGACATGCCGCTGCCTGCGAAGTCGAGGAACTCTTCCCGGGCGCGCTCCAGTGCGGGAAGCGGAAGCGCCGCCGGGCCGGCGTTGAAATTGATCTTGCGGGTCATTTTAGGCCTCTCCCGGCGCGGTGGAGATTTCCGCGAATCGCGCCTCGTGACCGGTCGCGGGCCGTGGGACAACCGTGCTTCGAAGGTCCCATTCTCACAAGCGGGGCGGCGACCGTCAAGAAGAGGAATTTCCCATGTTGATTTTTGCCTCCCCGCGTTGGAATATCGAGTGAACGGATTTCACCACTTTGCCGGGAATGGAGGCAACCTCTTGGAACCGAGCAAGATCGTGGTGCGATACATGAACGGGACGATCCTGAAAGGGTTCACCCAAAACTTCTTTCCGAACAAGCCGACGTTCCACCTCACGCCCCTGGAGGGCGAGGGGGTCAAAGGCATGGTCGAGGTCTCGCTGGACCGGCTCAAGGCGATCTTCTTCGTGCGGGATTTCGTCGGGGACAAGACGTTCCAGGAAAAGAAGCGGCTCGCCGAGGGGGAAAAACCCCAGGGCCGCCTGATCGAGGTGACCTGCAAGGACGGGGAGGTGATCGTGGGGACCACCACCGGCTACGACCCCAAGCGTACCGGTTTCTTCCTGTTCCCCGTCGACAGGAATTCAAACAACACGAAAGCCTATATCGTTTCCGCGGCCGTCGCCGGAACCCGCTTTCTTTAAGTGATACCTCCATCCGGCCGGCTCCCGGGACCCGGTTTGGAGTGATTCCCCCTTTATCTGGTATATTAAACCGCTAATGATGGAAGGGTCCGCCGCCGATAATACCCGAAGGGGAAAGAAATCATGCGCTTCAGTCTGCTTCAAATATTTTTGATGTCAGCGCTCCTCCTGCAGTCGGGAACGGCCCGCGCCGGGGAAGATTCCATCGGGTTCGTGCGGAACCTCTCCGGGACGGCCTCCGTCAGCCGGGGAGGCGAAACGATCCCCGCGGCCGAAGGGATGAAGCTCCTCGTCGGCGACACCCTCGTCACCGGCCCGGACGGCTCCCTGGGGGCGATCTTCCGGGACGACTCGACCATATCCATGGGCCCGGACAGCAGTTTCGCCATACGCAGCTTCGAGTTCTCCCCGAAGGAAAGGAAGTTCGGGCTGCTCGTCCGGGTCACCAGGGGATCCCTCGCCTACCTGTCGGGGCTGATCGGGAAGCTCTCCCCGGAATCCGCACGCTTCGAGACACCCACGGCCACCATCGGGATCCGCGGAACCCGCTTCGCCGTCCAGGTCGGGGAAGCCGCTTTACAGTGACGACGGATGCGTGACCGCGAATCGATACCACCGGCCCTTCGCGCGACGGGGATCCTCGCGGGAATCCTGCTGTCGGCCGCCGTCCTCGCCGGCTGCGCCTCCTCTCCGCCGAAGGCCGCCCCGCGGACGCAGGACACGATCGTCCTCCTTCCCGACGCCTCGGGGAAGACCGGCTCCATCGTCGTGTCCGGCGGCGGGCAGGAGGTCCGGCTCTCGGAGACGAACCAGGCCGTGATCGTCCGGGAAGGCTCCTCCCCCGGAAAACCGTTCGTCATGGAGGGAACGGATCTGTCCTCCTTCGCGGCGCCCGCGCTGAAGGCGCTGCCGCCCCCGCCGAAGCAGTTCATCCTCTACTTCGAGCACAACACCGCCGTGCTCACCCAGAAGTCCAGGGCGCTGCTCGCGACCGTGATGAAGATCATAAAGGAGCGGCAGCCGGTGGACATCAGCGTCGTCGGGCACACGGACACCGTCGGCGACCGCCGCTACAACGACCGGCTCTCCCACAGGCGCGCCAAGGCCGTGGCCGACCTGCTCGTCGCGCAGGGAGTGGACCGGTCCATCCTCGACATCACTTCCCACGGAAAGGAGAATCCCCTCATCCCGACCGGCGACCAGGTCCACGAGCCGAGGAACCGCCGCGTCGAAGTGACGGTCCGCTAGGTTGAGGACGCTCGGGCTCCGGGCTCTCACCACGCCTATCGCGGGGACCCTCCTCGCGATCATCATGGTCGGCCTTTGCATCTGGCCGCCGAACCTTCTCGTCTTCCTGGACGGCAAGGTCTTCGACTCCTTCCTGAAAGGCTCCTCCCTCCGCCCCGTGTCGGGCTCCGTGGCGATCGTGGACCTCGACGAAGCCAGCATCGCGGCCCACGGCCAATGGCCCTGGCCCCGATACCGGGTAGCGCTCCTCCTGGGGAAGATCCGCGACGCGGGAGCCGTAGTCGTGGGCCTCGACATGCTCTTCTCCGAGCCCGACCGCACGTCGCTCGCCTCCCTTTCCGGCGAGATCCGGCGCGACCTCGGAGCGAACCTCTCCCTGCAAGGGCTCCCCGGCGAGGCGCTGAACACCGACGAAACCCTCGCCGCCGCGCTCGCCGGCGGCCCGTTCGTCCTCGGATACCAGTTCGACTTCGACGCACCCCGCGGCGGGAACTGCGTGCTCCACCCTCTGCCTGCAGCGGTCCGCTCGCAAGGCGAATCGGAGAGCCCGGAATCGTTCTTTACCGCCCCGGGCGTTGTCTGCAACCTTCCCGTCCTCGCGAAAGCCGCCGGGGCTTCCGGCTTCTTCAACGTGACTCCCGACGCCGACGGCGTGGTGCGGCGCGTTCCCCTGGTGATCCGGCACGGGGGGAGGCACTACCCCAGCCTCGCCCTGGCCGCGTACCTGCGCGCCCACGGCGGCGGGAACATGGTCCTTGAAATCGGACCGGAGGGGACCGAGGCGATGCGGATCGGGGGGAAGACCATTCCGCTCGACCGGCGCGCGAACCTCCTCGTGAACTACCGGGGAGGGCGCCGCACGTTCCCCCACGTGCCTGCGGGCGCCGTGCTCGACGGCACGGCCGACCCCTCGTCGCTACGCGGGAAGATCGTCCTGCTGGGAACCACCGCGGCGGGGCTGCACGAGATGCGGACCACGCCTCTCGAATCGGCCCAGCCCGGGGTGGAGATCCACGCCACGGTGATCGACAACCTCATCGCGGGCGACCCGGTCTCACATCCCCGGTGGAGCCGGGGGCTCCTGGTCCTCCTGGTCCTCGTCCCCGGGATCCTTTTGTCCGTGCTCCTGGCGCGGGCCCGCGCCGTCTGGGGGCTGGCGGCCATCGTCCCCTCGGCCGCGGCGATCTGGACGCTCTCCTGGTGGCTCCTCTCCCACCGCCAAGTCTACCTGCCTCCCCTCATGCCGATCGCCACCCTCGGGCTCGTCTTCACGGTCCTCACGTCACTGCGCTACATCGACACCGAGCGGGAAGTGCGGGAACGGACGCGACGGCTCGCCCTCACGCAGGACGCCATCATCCAGAGCCTGGCGGCACTGGCCGAAACCCGCCACCACGAGACCGGCGGACACATCCAGCGCACACGGCATTACATCAGGGCGCTCGCGGTGCGCCTGAAGGACCATCCCGGATATCGCCACTACCTCGACGACGCCACGATCGACCTGCTTTTCCGTCTGGCGCCGCTCCACGACATCGGCAAGGTAGGGGTGCCCGACCAGATCCTCCTGAAGCCGGCCCGGCTGACGATGGAAGAGTACGGGGAGATGAAGAAGCACACCCTGTACGGCTCGGAAACAATCCGCCTCGCGAGGAACTTCCTCGGGGAGGACTCTTTCCTGCAGGTCGCCGACGAGATCGCCCTGAACCATCACGAGCGTTGGGACGGTTCGGGCTATCCCCGCGGGCTCCGGGGAATCGAGATCCCCATCCCGGGGCGCCTGATGGCCGTGGCGGACAGCTACGACGCCATCATCAGCCCCCGCCTCTACAAGCCGGCGATATCCCACAAGGAGGCGATACGCCTCATCCGGAACCTGCGGGGCGTGTACTTCGACCCTGACGCGGTCGACGCGTTCATGGAGGTCTGCGACGAATTCGAGGAGATCGCGTCCCGGTTCGCCAGCGTCGGCGTGGAGCCCGAGCCGCCGAAGGAAGTCTGATGGTGTGATGAGATCGGAGTGGCGCGGCGGGGCTCTGATCGCCCCACGGCCATGCGGACGGCGCAGGCAAGCCGCGGATGCCGGTGAAAGGCCGTCCGCCACTTCTTTCGCGTTACAGGGTCCGCCCTCTCCCCCTCCTGGCCCACAGGATCAGAACGGCTCCACTCGCCGCGATCGCGGGCACGGCGATCCACAACGCTTTGGCGAGCGCTTCCCCCTTCCCCATCCCGGCGCCGGCGAACAGGGCGCTCCGGTGCCCCACCCATTCCGGGCTCAACGCGTCCCCCAGAAGATGGATCAGCAGGACGTTGACGGCGACGCCCGTCGCGCGGACGCTCGCGGGGATGCAGCTCACCGACAACGCGTTGACCGGGCTCGTGTTGCAGAACAGAAGCAGCATCCCCAGGAAGTACGCCGCATAGGCCTGGGCCGGCGTCGGCGCCTCTAGCGCCCACGCCACGACGGGCGCGGCAGCCAGAAGCGTCACGCCGGAGATCCACACCCCCGCGTCGCCGTACCGCTTCTGCAGCCGTGAGGTGAGCATCCCCCCCGCGAACGTCCCCGCGATGCCGGTGACCACCGCCAGCCCCCCGAACGCGATCCCCGCCCTCGCCGTCCCGATGCCGTAGGCCCGCTGCAGCAGCGTCGGGGCCCAGGCGCTCAACGCCCCCATGGCGAAGGTGTAGGCCGTGTAGGACGCGGTGCACGCCAGCCAGATCCGGTTGGTGAAGAGATGCCCGAGCCTCGCGGCGATGGAGGCGCCGCCGAGGCGGTCCTCGATCGTGTCCATGGCGCCACGGGGCGGGTCGGGCATGCGGGCCATCCGCGCGGCCAGGAGGAGCCCCGGCAGCCCGGCGACCAGGAACGCGGCGCGCCACCCCCACGCCTGGGCCGCGAGCCCCCCGATCCCGTAACCGAGGGCGCTTCCGACCGGAATCGCCAGGTAGAACCAGGTGAAGGAACGGGCCCGCTCGTCCTCTGGATAGCAGTCGGAAAGGATGGCGGGGCCGAGCGAGGCGTACGCCGCCTCGCCCACCCCGACGAGCGCGCGGGCGAACAGCAGGTCGCCGAACCCCCGGGCGAACGCGGCCCCTGCGGTCGCCAGGCTCCACACCGCGATCCCGGCGGCTACCAGGCGCGGTCGGTGCATCCGGTCGGCGAGCGTCCCGATCACCGGCGCCGCAAGCATGTAGGCGTAGATGAAGACCGGGTGGACCCAGCCGAGTTGCCCGTCGGACAGCCCCAGGTCGCGCCCCATGGGCTCCAGGACGGCCGCCGCCACGTACCGGTCGAGGTAGTTCAGCATGTTGATGCCGGTCAGGAAGGCCAGCAGTCCCGGGGCGCCTGTCATGGGCGTAAAGAGTACCAAATGGATGGAGCGGGGAGAACCCCGCAGTGTGTATTGTGTATAATACTGCCTGTCATGGAGAAACGGGCGAACCGCCTGGCGGAGCAGGCGCTGCGGATCCTTCCCTTCGTCGTCCCGGTCGTCGCGGCGTGCGTCTTCCTTCTCGACGGTGCGATCGCCCTCGCGATCGAGGCGTACGTGCGTTCCGGCCGCCTGGTGGGCGAATACACCGACGATATCCCGGACCTGCTGCTTCCGTTCGTCATCACCCTGTCCGCCGCGATGTGGACCGCCCGGCACCTGCGGATCCGCAGGGGGATCCGGGACGTCCTGACCGATTTCTACCGGCTGGGCGGGACCGTGCTGCCCGTCTCCCACGTCGCCAAGACGGCGTTCAAGCTCCTCTTCGGGCGCATCCAGACCCGCGTCTGGCTCGTTGATCCCGCGGCGGCGCACCAATGGTTCCATTCCGGCGAGGGGCACAACGGGTTCCCTTCCGGCCACATGACGGTTTTCGCCGCGCTCGCGGCCGCGTGCTGGGCCTTCTATCCGGAGCTGAAGGGGCCCTGCCTGTTCCTGCTCGCGCTGCTCGGCGCCGCCCTTGTGCTATCGAATTACCATTTCCTGAGCGACGTGGTCGCCGGGGGGTATCTCGGCCTGGCGGTGGCCGCGGCGACGCACGGGTGCATCGGGAAACATGCCTCCTGAGACCGCCGCCAGTCCCGCCCCCGCCGGCGGGTGGAGCAAAACCTGCTTGAGGCACGCGCCGCTGCTGTTCCTCTCGGCGGGCCTTGCGTTGTCCCTCCTCGACTGGGTCGGCGTTTGCACCGAGGCCTGCGCGGAGACGTCCCTCTACCGCTTTTTCGGCCTTCCGATCCCTCCGCTCGGGGCGGCGTACTTCACGCTGTCGGGGGCCGCCCGACTCGCCGCCCGCCGGCACCCGTTCTTCCGCACGGCGCTCGCCGTCCTGCTGGCCGGCGGCCTGGGCGCCGAGGCCGTCTTCACCTGGATCCAGGCGGCCGTCATCGGGAGGTGGTGCCCGATGTGCGTCGGGGTCGCCGCCTGCGTCGCGGCCTGTTCCGCGTGCATCGCGATCGAGCATTTTTCCGGGACAGACGCTATACTTCTCGAAAAGGAAAGGGAGCCCTCGATGAACCGTCCCGCCGTCCACGCCGCCCTCCTGCTGCTCGCATTCCTCGCCGGGCTGGGCACGGCCGCCCTCGGCATCAAGAAGCCCGACGCGTTCGCGTCCGGGCTGACGCCGGAGACGCTCTCCTTCGGGCCAGCGAACAGCGGCGTGGAAGTGTACATCGTCAGCGACTGGTTCTGCCCCGCCTGCCGCGTCGCCGAGCCGGAGATCGTGAAGGGCGCCCGGCTCGCCATGAAGCAGGCGAAGGTGGTCTTCGTGGACTACCCGATACACCGGGAGACCCTGAACTACATCCCCTACAACCTTTCCTTCATGGCCCGCGAAAAGGAGAAATACCTGCAGATCCGGGAGGCGCTCGCCGACCTCTCGAGGAAGTCGAAGGAGCCGTCGCCGGAAGACGTTCAGACGGCCGTCGCCCCGATCGGGGTGAAATACGTCCCTTTAAGCTTCGCGGACGTGCTTTCCGGGACGCAATACCAGATGTCGATCGTGCAGAAGTACAAGATCCAGGGCACCCCCCAGGTCGTCGTGACGGACGCCCGGACGGGCCGGACGAAGTTGCTGAACGGGAGCAAGGAGATCACCTCGGAGAGCATCGTCCGGTCGATCGCAGAAGTCTCGGGAAAATAGGGCGCCGTCCATGACGCAGAACCAACTCCTCCTGGTCGCCGTAGGGCTGGGCTTCCTCGCCGTGATCCTGCTGGTATCGGAACGGCTCCTCCGTCTGCGCAGGAAATCGTCGGAATCCGAAAGGGACCGGGCGGCCGCCCTGCAGCTTTCGGCACTGCGGGACGAGCTGTCCTCGGTGGTGAAGGGTCTTTCCCGGAAGCGGGACATCGCCGACCGGATCCCTCCGATCGCCAAGAAGATAACGGAGAGGATGCCCGAATCCTCCTACCTGCCCGTTCTCGTCCGCTCCGCCAAGGATTTCTTCGACGCCTACCAAGTTGGCTTCTTCTCCCCCGTGGAAGGCTCCGCCGACTACACCCTGGAGGTCGGGACGGGATACCTCCCGGACTGGCAGGGGCAGGTCCGGGTCGCGTCCGACGAGGGGCTGCTGGGAATCGCCATCCAGAAGCGAATCGTTGCCGCGAGGATCGATCCCCTGGCCGCGTCGGGGCTGCGGGCCTCGTCGCGGTCGCTGGAGAAGCTGGGCATCCCGCCCGATTTCGCCGCTCCCGTGTTCGGGTCCGGAGGGATCCTGGGCGTCCTCGTCGTTACGGGCTGCCCGTACCCGCTGGAGGAGGAGCGGAAATACGTCTCCATGCTGGCCGACCTGTTCTCCATGGCGATCCAGAAGTCCTCTCTGACCGACGCGACAAAATCCGGGGTGTGGAAAGACGAGCTCACGGGACTTTCCACGCGGCTCCATTTCCTGCAGCAGTTCGAGAACGAGATCCGCCGGACGGGGAACTACCAGCTTTCGTTCGCCCTCTTCATGTTCGACATCGACAAGTTCAAGCAGATCAACGACACGTACGGCCACGCCACCGGCGACGTCGTCATCCGGAAGGTCGCCGAGATCACGAAGAAGCACACCCGCAGCTCCGACCTCGTCGGGCGGTACGGCGGCGACGAGTTCCTCGTGCTGATCACCTCCTGCACCCAGGATCAATCGATCCGGTACGCGGAGAACATCCGGGACATGATCGCCCGCACCGAATTGCGGATCCAGGGGTACGACGCCCCCTTGAAGCTGACCATCAGCGGCGGGCTGGCGTTCTACCCGACCCACGGGCAGTCCACCTCCGACCTGATGCACGCGGCCGACCACGCGCTGTACGAAGCGAAGAGGAAAGGGAGGAACCAGGTGTCCGTCGCTCCCATGCGGGGGCTGGTCGATTCACCCGGAGCCATCGACGAGGAGCCGCCGGCGGGCTGACCCGGCCAAGGCCCCCTTCACCGCCCGGCCCGCCCCTTCACGCCCCGGGCCGGCCTCTCTTCCCGCAGCAGCGCCTCCAGGTTCCCCCTCGCGAGGCGGAAACCCGCGTCCAGGCGAAGCGCCTCCCGGTACGATTCGATCGCCTTTGCGCGCATTCCCGAAAGCTGGTATGCGTACCCCAGGTTGTTGTGCGCCCTCGCCTTCGCGGGGGAGAGGCGCGCCGTGCTCTCCCACAGGGCCACCTCGCTCCGGTACGCATGGTTGCGCGCGATCGTAAGCACCGCCAGGAGCAGGGCCGCCGATGCCGCCGCGGGGACCCATCTCCGCCGGGGGACCCCCGCCGCCTCCAGCCGCCCGATCCCCCGTCCCGCGCACAGGAAGATTCCCCAGCACGCAAGGTACAGGTGCCGCTCGTTGGCGACGTCCGGACTCGGGATCACGGAGTTCGTCGGCAAAAGCTGCAGGAAGAACCACAGGATCCCGAAGCCCGCCGGGGGGTATTTCCGGAGCGCCCGGATTCCGAGGGCGAACAGGGCGGCCAGCGCCGCGCCTTCCGCGGCGACGAGCCAGTATCCGCTCGGCGGAATCCTCAGGTCGGGATCGATGTTCAGGCGGTGCGGCAGGAACAGCCGGGAGGAAAGGTAGAACGCGCCGTGGACCGCCTGGGGCAGGAGATGCCCCGGCGCCACGGAGGAATAGCCGGACCCGAGAATGTGCCGGTACACCGGGTGAAGGAGGACGGCGGCGATGGCGCACGCGAGGATCACCCAGTGCGCGGCCTGCTTCCGCGCGACGGCCGCCGGCCGTCCGCACGGCCCGGGCGCGGCCAGCTCCCAGAGAAGGAGAGCGGCGGGAAGCGTGACCGCGGATTCCCGGGTCGCCAGGGCGAGGAGGAACAGAAGCGGCGAGACCAGGTACAGGTGGATACGCCTTCCCGTTTCGGCCCCCCGGGCGTAGCTCCAAAGACTCGCCAGGTAGAAGAAGGCCATCAGCGACACCGAGCGGCCGCTCACGTAGGTCACCGCCTCGGTCTGCACGGGGTGGACGGCAAACAGCATCGCCGCGGCGAGCGCTCCCGCCGTTGCCGGATCGCCGGCCGCGCCCGCGCTCCCTCCCAGGAGCCTTCGGGACAGGGCATACACGAACAGCGCGTTCGCGGCGTGTACCGCCGCGTTGAACAGGTGGAACCCGAACAGCCCCATCCCGCTTGCCAGGTTGAGCGCGTAGGTCAGCTTCAGCAGGGGGCGGATGCCGGCCGGCAGCCCGGAAAACCACGCCGCCAGGGAGTGGACCGACGGGTTGAGGACGATCACGTTGTAGTCGTCGAACTGGAAAGCCCCGAAGAAGGAGTTGGCGTACCCGAGGAGCACACCGCCGAAGATCGCCGCCGGGGCGGCCCACCGCCCCCGGATCATCTCGACGGGACCGGCGCGGGCAGGGAGAACGCGTCGTCCATCATGGCGACCGCGTCCCACCAGCGGTTCGGCGCGTTCAGCAGGACCAGCAGGACGCGCCTGTCCCCCCGCACCGCCCAGGCCGCGAGGCAGGGGCCCGCCTCCCGGGTGTACCCGCTCTTCACCCCAGCGACCCCGCGGTACCGCCCCACCATCTCGTTCCGGTTCTCGAGCGTGAACGACCGGCTTCCGTCCGCGTTCTTTATTTCCAGCCGGACCGTCGCGGCAAGCCGTGCGAACCGTTCGTCGGCGAGCGCCGCCTCGGAGAGGACGGCGATGTCGTTCGCCGTGGAGTAATGCCCCGAAGCGTGATGACCTGTGGCGTTGGCGAAGCGGGTGTCACGCATCCCGAGGGCCGCGGCCCGGTCGTTCATCCGCCGGACGAAAGCTTCCTCCGTCCCGCCCACGTGCTCGGCCAGGGCGCGCGCGGCGTCATTTGACGAGCCGATCACGGCCGCCGCCAGCAGCTCTGCCACGCGGACCCGGTCGCCGGCCTTCAGGCCGAGCTTCGTGCCGGTTTCCCGCGACGCGGCCCGGCTGACGGTCGTCACTTCCCGAAGACGCCCCTGCTCCAGCACGAGAAGCGCCGTCATTATTTTCGTGAGGCTCGCCGGGGGCAGACGGCGGTCCGGGTAACGCTCCCAGACCGCCTGCCCGTCGATCTTCAGAAGGTATGAGGAGGCGGCGCGGGGAAACGGGTCGGGCCGCTCCCCGGCGTGGGCCGACTGCGCGGCCGCGAGCAGGACGGCGACGATCGCGATCCGCGCGGCCCGAATCACCCGGTCCCCGCTACCAGCCCATGATGCCCTTGAGCTTCTTCGCCGGATCGAGGACCTTGTCCACGGTGCTCTTTTCCGTGCTCTGCTGCCGCGGCTGCGCCGTGTAGGCGCGCCCCGTCTCCTGCTGTTGCCGCCGCTTCGCGGCTTCCGCCTCCCGCGCGGCCTCCTTCTCCGCGGCTTTCTTTTCGGCTTCTTCCTGCATGGACTGCTGCTTCCGCATCATCTCCTGGATGTTCCCGAGCGACGGCATCTCCATCTTCGTATAGCCGGCGGGGATCTCGAACAGCTTGGGGTCCTGCTTCCCGATCTTGAGGTTCTTCAGCTCGACCCGCACCGCGTCCTTCTTCGACCCGGCGCGCGAGGCCTCCATCCGCATGGGGATGTTCTCCTTCGTCAGCCAGATCGTTCCGGTGTGCTTCTCGTCGCCGGGGCAGGACATCTCCATCGTCATCTTGCGGGTCGAGAAGCCGTCGATCGTCTCCTTTCCGGCCTCGGTCTGCTTGACGTCGCACTCCCGGTAATCCCCTTTTTGCCGCTTCTCCGGCGCCTGCTCGGAGAACTTGTGCTCCATGTACTGTTTCTGGGCGGGCATGAGCGTCCACATGAGCTTCTTGTCCATGCGGATGATGGTCGCCGCCTCCCCCCGCTCGAACTCCATCCGTTCCTTGCCGGGAGCGGACCAGACTTTCCCCACCATGCCGCCGCCCTCGCCGCTGATGTGCCTGTCGGCGGAATACTCCGCGGTGGGCTGCGAGAAGCCCGCGGCGAAGACCGGCGACGACATCGCCGCGAGCCCCGCCAGCAGGAACCCCACGATCATGACCCCTTTCCCCTTTCGATTCGCCATCCCCGTCCCCTCCCGATCTCGTGTTCTGCGTCCGTACGGCGGCCCCGGAATCCCGAACATATTATCACTTACCGCGCCCGACGGGACCAGCCGGGCGCGATCCCCCTTGCCGGGAAACGCGGGATCGTGAGCTAATCCGTCTTATGCGCTCCGTCGTCATCGCCCGCCAGAAGAAGCTCGGACGGAAGACCGTGATCGTCCTCCCCGTGCTCTACCCGCGCGAGCTGCTCACCGCGATGGGAGTCCACGCGGTGGAGCTGTGGGGGCCGCCGGGTCCTCCGCGCAGCCCGGCGGCGGGGCGCCTGCAGGGATACGTCTGCGCGGTGGCGCGCAACGCCCTTGCGTTCCTTGCTTCCGGCGGGGGCCGCGACGCCGACGCGGCGATTTTTCCCCATACCTGCGATTCCATCCAGGGGCTGGCCACGCTCGCCCCCGATTTCGGCGGCTGGGAGAAGCCGGCGTACCGGTACCTTCACCCGAAGGGGGAAGACCGCCCCGCCGCCAGGAAATTCGTCCGCTCGGAACTCGAACGTCTCGCCGGGGAGCTGGCCCGGCTGACCGGCCGACCGCTCGAGCTCCCGCGGCTGTCGGAGGCGATCTCGCTGCACGCGGAGATCGACCGGCTGCGGCGCGAGCTGCTCTCCCGGCGTCCCTTCCTTCCGTTGTCCGACGCCGCCCTGTACCGCCTCCTGCGCCGGGGGGAATACCTATGGCCCGGCGACCACCTGGAGGAGCTTGCCTGCGCGGCCCGCGGGATCCGGGACGACCGGGTCCGGCACGGCGTGCCCCTCATGGTCTCCGGGTACGTCCCCGAGCCGATGTCCGTCTTCGACTGCCTGGAGGCCGCCGGAGCTTTCGTCGCGGCCGACGACTACGCGGCCGTCGGGCGGCGCATCGCCCTGTCGCCGCCCCCGGCCGAAGGCGATCCCCTCGATCGGCTGTCCGGCATGCACTTCCGCATGCCGCCCTGCCCGACCCGCACGTCCGACACCGGGGCGAGGATGGAATACCTCCTTTCGCTGTTCCGCCGCTCCGGGGCCGCCGGCGTCGTGCTTCACGTGCCGAAGTTCTGCGAGCCGGAGAACTTCGACGTTCCCGCTGTCTTCCGTACGTTCGCCGATGCCGGCGCCCCTGTCCTCGTGCTGGAGAGCGAGCTGGAAGCGGAGCTGTCGGCCCAGTCCGCAACCCGCCTCGAGGCATTCGTGGAATCGTTGAAGTTCAAGGGGCCAAGCCGTTGATACTGCGAAAATTACAATACAAGGCCATATCTTGCCTCGGCCCGGGGCTGCTGTCGGTCGCAAGCCGAATCGGGAAGCGCCCGGGCCGCGGCTCGGCGCAAGGGGCGGCGCACCCCTTCGGCCCTCCCCTCGAATCCGGCCGGAAACTGCGGGAGATCATGTCCCTCCATTACCTCTCCGGGCGCTACGCCGACGGGGCGGTCCCGGTGGCATGGGTCACGTCCGGCTTCCCCGTGGAGCCGCTGCGCGCGCTCGGGTTCCACGCGGTCTACCCCGAGAACCACGCCGCGGTCTGTTCCGTGAAGCGGCTGGTACCGGAGCTTTCCGCCGCGGTGGAGCGCCTCGGGTACTCCAGGGAGCTGTGCGGCTACGCCCGCGCCGATCTCGGCTGCGCCGTCACGGGCACGACCCCGGTGGGGCGGCTGCCCAGGCCGGACCTCTTGTGCTGCTGCACGAACATCTGCCAAACCGTCTTATACTGGTTCCGGGCGCTAGCGGACCGGTTCCGGGTCCCGCTGGCCGTCGTCGACGCTCCGTTCGTGTACGGAGAGGCGAAAGCCGGCCACCTGGAGTACTTCGCCGATCAGCTTCGGGGTCTCGCGGAAACCGCGGGTGGCATCGCCGGGCGCGCCACGGACCGCGGCGCGCTTCTCGAAACGGTCCGGCTCTCCCGCGAAGGCTCCCTCCTGTGGGCGGAATGCCTCGCGGCCGGGCGGGCCGTGCCGTCCCCGTGGACCGGTTTCGATGCCTTCTTCCACATGGCGCCGATCGTCGCCCTTCGGGGCACGAAGGAGTGCAACGGGTATTACCGGATGCTTCGCGACGAGTTGAACGACAGGATCTCCCGCGGCGTGGGAGGGATCGGGAACGAGCGGTTCCGTCTGCTCTGGGACAACCTGCCGGTGTGGCACCGGCTGCGTCCCCTCTCCGCCGTACTCGCGGAAAACGGGTTCAACATCGTGTGCTCCACGTACGCCGCTGCGTGGGCGGAGGCTGGCGCCGCGATCGACCCGGCCGACCCCGAGGGCTCCATGGCGCGGGCCTACCTCAACGTGCTGCTGAACCGCGACCTGCCGTACCGGCTGTCCTTCATGAAGCGCCTCTGCGCGGAGTCCGGCTCGACCGGCGCGATCCTCCACAGCGACCGGTCCTGCAAGCCCTACTCCATCGGGCAGGTCGACCTCCAGAGGCGACTCGTCTCCGAGGCCGGTGTTCGGACGCTGCTCCTGGAGGCGGACCACGCCGATCCCCGGTCCTGGTCCGAGGAGCAGGCGGGCCATCGCCTCGCGGCCTTCATGGAGAGCTTCGAATGAGCGGCCCCGCGTCCATCGGCGTCGACGCCGGCAGCACCACCTTCAAGGCGGTCCTCGTCGATAGGGAGGGCCGGATCCTCGCCTCCTTCCTCGAGCCGGCCGACCCCCGTCTCGAAGAGCAGGCGGCCCGAGCGCTCGATGCGCTCCAGGCGCCCCCTGGAACGCCCGTGGGAGCGACGGGGTACGGCCGCAGACGGATCCACGCCGCCAGGACCCTCACCGAGATCACCTGCCACGCCCGGGGCGCCTTCTCGCGCACGGGGGAGCCCGGCATCCTGGTGGACGTCGGGGGGCAGGACACCAAGGTCGTCCGGGTCGGCCCGGGAGGCGCGGTCCTCGACTTCTCCATGAACGACAAGTGCGCCGCGGGAACCGGCCGCTTCCTGGAGGTCATCCTCGCCCGCCTCCGGATACCGAAGGAGGAGATCGCCCGGTACGCGGCGCGCTCCACCCGCCCGGTGCCCGTCACCAGCACCTGCACGGTGTTCGCGGAAAGCGAGGTCGTGTCGCTGGTGGCCAGGGGCGAGGCAGTGGAGGACATCGTCAAGGGGCTGCACGCCGCCCTCGCAAGTCGCGTCGCGTCGCTGGTCGGACAGGTCCCTCCCGGCTCCCGGGTGTTCATGAGCGGCGGCGTCGCCCTGAACCCGGCCATGGTGGAAGCCCTTTCGAAGGAGCTCTCCGTCCCGGTCTCCGTGGTCCCCGATCCCCAGCTCGTGGGCGCCCTCGGCGCGGCTCTGTCGGCGCTGTCATGAAAGCGGCCCCGGGAGGGATGACGCGGCTCTCCCGCCCCTTCTACGACCGGGACACCATGGAAGTCGCCCGCGACCTGCTGGGGAAATTCCTCGTCCGGTCGGACGGCACGGCGACGAGGATCGGCAGGATCGTGGAGGTCGAGGCGTACGTCGGGCCGGAAGACCTGGCGTGCCATTCCTCGAAGGGGCGGACGGAGAGGAACCGGACCATGTTCGGCCCGCCGGGGCATGCCTACGTGTACATGGTCTACGGCATGCATTGCTGCCTGAACGCCGTGACGGAGGCCGAGGGGCACGCGTCGGCCGTGCTGCTGCGGGCGCTCGAGCTGGTGGCCGGACTCGAAGGCCCCGTGAACGGGCCGGGGCGGCTGTGCAGGGCGATGGGGATTGACCGGCGCCTGGACGGGCACGACCTGACCGGGGACGGATTCTACATCGCGGAGGGGCCCGGCGCCTCGCCCGCCGCGATCGTGAAGAGGCCCCGGATCGGCGTCGATTACGCCGGCCGGTGGGCGAAACGGCTCCTGCGGTTCTACATCCGGGGGAACCCGTTCGTTTCAAGACCTTGAGTAAAACCATTCCTTGCGATACCGGGGAGACGAAATGGCGTGGGTATACCTGATCCTTGCGGGATTTTGCGAGGTCGGCTGGCCGGTCGGCCTGAAGATGGCCCAACGGGGAGACACAAGGGTCGCGGGCCTCGCCGTCGCCGTGATCTTCATGGCCGTCAGCGGGCTGCTTCTGTACCTGGCCCAGAAGCAGATCCCGATCGGGACCTCGTACGCGATCTGGACGGGAATCGGAGCGGCCGGGACGTTCCTCGTCGGCGTGCTTTTCTACGGCGACCCCGCGAGCCCGGGAAGGTTGCTCGGCGTCGCCCTGATCGTCGCGGGCGTCGCCGCGCTGCGGCTCGCCCGCTAGCGGTCGGCGTCCCCCCTTTCAGAACACCCGGGTGTCGAATACCCGGCGGGTCTTCTTCTCGGACCGCGGCAGCGAACCGTAGGGAAGGACCTGTACCGTGCAGGAGACCATCAGGTTGTGCTTGATCTCCCCCGCGACCGCGGAGGCGATCGGCCCGTCGGCGCTCTCCGTCATGCGGGCGGCCCGCTCGATCTTCAGGGTCATGTGGTCCTTGCCGTCCTCGCGCCGCTCGATGTGCGCCTGGAACTCGCTTCCAGCGCCGTCGACCTTCGAAAGCACCTCGTCGAGCTGCCCGGGGTATATGTTGACCCCCCGGAAGACGATCATGTCATCGGATCGCCCCAGGATCTTGTCGTGCCGGGGCAGGATGCAGCCGCAGGGGCACTCCCCGTCGATCAGCCGCGTCAGGTCCCTCGACCGGTACCGGAGCAGCGGGGCCGCCTCCTTGCCAAGCGTCGTGTACACCATCTCGCCGATCTCGCCCGGGCCGACGGGCGAAAGCGTCTCCGGGTCCAGCACTTCGAGGATGTAGTAGTCCGCCCAGTAGTGGATCCCCGACTCGTGCCGGCACGACAGCCCCGTGCCCGGGCCGTACAGCTCGGTGAGCCCCGGGATGTCGTAGACCTCCTTCACGCCCAGGAGGCCCTTGATCGTCGCGATCATCGCCTCGCTGGTGCGCTCGGCNNGCCAGCAGCAGCCCCATCGAGGCGGTGCAGCAGAGGACGGTCGACCGCAGGTCGAGCAGGAACTTGCACTGGAGGTCGAGGTTTCCCGGGCCGATCGGGATGGCCATCGCCCCGTACTTCTCCGCGCCGAGCTGGAACCCCGCGCCGGCCGTCCAGAGCCCGTATCCGACGCAGATCTGCACCCGGTCCTCCCGGGTGAGCCCCGCCATCTCGTAGCAGCGGGCGAACATGCTGACCCAGTCGCCGATGTCCTTCTGCGTGTAGCAGAGGACCTTCCGCTTCCCCGTCGTCCCCGACGACGAGTGGATCCGTACGACCTCCTTAAGGTCGACGGAGAGCAGCGGGAAGGGGTAGCCCTCCCGCAGGTCGTCCGCCGTGGTGAAGGGCAGCCTGCGGATGTCGTCGAGCGACCGTATGTCGGCGGGCGTCACCTTCGCCTCCTCCATGCGCTGCCGGTAGAAGGGGGAGTTCCGGTACGCGTGGGACGCCGTCCACTGCAGCCCTTTCAGCTGGTAACCCGGAAGCGCTCCGGGCGTGACGTATTTGGGTGGAAATTGCTTGAGCATTCGCCGCACCTCATCCTTTTCCGTGTCGTATTCCCGAAGCGAGCGCCCCGAGCGACTCCTCCAGGGCCCGCGGATTCTTCCCGAAACGGCGATCCAGCGCCACCCGGAGGTCGGCCGGGGTGCAGAAGAACCGTCCACCGTCCTCGAGGGAGCCGAGCCGCGCGAGGAGGAAGCCGAGGAGCACCAGATTCGCACCGCGCGGATACCCCGCCTCCCTCGCGATCCCCTCGGCGTCCACCACGTGTACCGGGAAGGCGCATCCCTCCCCCGCCGCGGACGCCGAATTCACGACCGCCCAGCCGGAAGTCGACAGGAACCTTCCGTGTGGCCGGAGGTTCTCCTCCCGGAGCACGATGAGCCCGTCGGCGTGCCCCTCGCGGATCAGGGGGCTGGGGAACCCGCCCACCTTCAGGTGGGAGACGACGGTCCCCCCGCGCTGCGCCATGCCGTGGATCTCGGAAGTGACGACGCTCAAGGACCTGCCGATGGCCGCCTCGGCGAGCAGTCGGGAGACGAACAGCACTCCCTGCCCCCCAACGCCGCTGACCAGCAGCTGCATGCGCGCGGCCGGGCTCTCCTCCGCCGGCCGGTCCAGGCACCCGAACTTCATCGGGGCTCCTCCCCTTCGCCGCCCCGGATCGCCCCGACGGGGCAGACGTGACGGCAGACCCCGCACCCGGTGCAGAGCGTCGCGTCGATCGACGCCCGGCCCGCCGCCTCGTCGAAACCGATTGCGGGGCACTCGAACTGCGTCAGGCAGTGCCTGCAGCCGGTGCATGCGTCCGTGACGGCCGGCTTCGCGGCCGGGGGCCGCTTCCCGGAGGCACCCGGCGCCATCACGCAGGGCTCCCTGGCGATGACCACTGCAACGCCGTTTTCATGGCTCCAGGCAAGCGCCTCCTTGAGGAGCCCGACGAACTCCTCGAAGCGGCTCGGGAGCCCGACCTTGCAGAACCGCACGCCGCAGGCTCGCACGAGCGCTTCCATATCGACGACGCCGGTCGGCTCCCCGGCCGCCCCCGCCCCGGAGGCCGGCGTGGGCTGGAACCCGGTCATGGCCGCCATGGAGTTGTCGAGGATGACGAGGACGAACCGCGCGCCCTGGACCGTCGCGTCGATCAACCCGGGCAGCCCGGCGTGGTAGAAGGTGGAATCGCCGATCGTCGCGACGATGTCGACCGCCCTGCCCGACAGCCGGTATGCGTGGTGGAAGCCCGCCGCCTGGCCGATCGCGGCGCCCATGCAAAGCACCGTGTCCACGGCCCCCAGGTTCAGTCCCAGCGTGTAGCAGCCGATGTCGCTCGGGTAGATCCCGCCGGGGGCGGCCCGGCGGATGGCGTAGAAGCTCGCCCGGTGGGGGCACCCGGCGCAAAGGGTCGGCCGCCGGCCCGGCGGCTGCGGCCCCTGCGCCACCGGCACCGCAGGCGCGGTCCCTGCGAACCCGGCGATCACGCGCTCCACCGTTTCCGGGAGGAGCTCGCCCGCCTCCGGGACGGCGCAGGTCGCCTTTCCCCGGACCCGGCGCCGGTCGAGCAGCTGCATCTCGATGACCGCCGCCGGCTCCTCGAGCACGAGCAGCTCGTCGTACCATTCGAGCACGTGGTTGACGAAGGACGCGTGCAGCGGGAACGGCTGCACGACCTGGTAGAAAGGGACCTTCTCCCACAGGCCCAGCCCTTCCAGCACTTCCCGGGCGTGCGCCGCCGCCACCCCGGAGGCGACCACCGCCCTGGTCCCGGACGCCTCGGGGTTCCACAAAACGGGCGCCGTCGGCCCCCACTCCGCGATCCGGGCGAGCTTGTCGCAAAGCTCCTTGTGGAGCCGGTTCCGGAAGACCGGCGTCGCGGCCCAGCGCGACGGCTCCTTGACGAATTCCGCCTTCGCGTCATGCGGAAGGACGCCGCCCGGAAGGATGTCCTGGCACGCGTGGCAGACCCTCGTCGTCGGGCGGATCATGACGGGGACCGCGAACCGCTCGGAAAGATCGAACCCCGCGGCGACCAGCTCGCGGGCCTGCGCCGGCGAATCCGGGTCGAGGACGGGGACCTTCGCCAGCATGGCCATAAGGCGGCTGTCCTGCTCGGTCTGCGAGGAATGCGGGCCGGGGTCGTCGGCGGAGACGACGAGGAAGCCGCCCCGGACGCCCGAGTAGGCGGCGCTCATGAGCGGGTCGGAGGCGACGTTCAGCCCTACCTGCTTCATGGCGACCGCGGCGCGCAGGCCCGTCACCGCCGCCGTGTACGCGACCTCGAACGCGACCTTCTCGTTCACCGCCCATTCCGCGTACATCGGGACGCCGAGCTCTTTCCCGAGCCGGGCGACGGACGAGAGGATCTCGGAGGCGGGGGTCCCGGGATAGGACGCGGCGACGCGGCAGCCGTTCTCGATCAGGGCGAGCGCGATCGCTTCGTTTCCCAGCATGAGGGTCCGGTTTTTCAAGGGGCGTCCCGTCTTCCCGCTACCGCACCATGTCGGACAGCGCCATCACCGTCCAGTAAGGGAAGATCATGAGGATGGCGATGGAGACGACGTAGGCGGGAAAATAGTAGAAGCATCCCCGGAAAACGGTGGCCAGCGGGATGCCGGACATGCCGGACACGACGTAGCAGCAGATCCCGATGGGCGGCATGATGGCGCCCAT
>DCUH01000077.1 GCA_002327765.1 bacterium UBA2219
GATGGCGTGAGGCAGCCCCATCGCCATCAGGCAGTGGCTGGGGTCGAGGCTGCCGGAGGTGCAGGCCGAACCCGACGAGGCGCAGATGTCGTAGGCGTCGAGGCTCAGCAGGATGCCCTCACCCTCGATGCAGCGGAAGCAGAAGCTGGCGATGTTGGGCAGCCGCTTCTCGGGGTGGCCGGTGTACAGCAGGTACTTGATGCGCTCGGCGATGCCCTCACGCAGGCCCTCGCGTAGCGCGAAGATGCGCCGGTTGTCCTCTTCCATGCGCTGGCCGAGGAGTTCGCAGGCCTTGCCCATCCCGACGATGCCCGCGACGTTCTCCGTGCCGGCCCGGTACCCCATCTCCTGGAAGCCGCCGAAGGACCGGGAGGCCACCTTCGCGCCGTCCCGGATGAACAGCGCGCCGGTCCCCTTGGGGCCGTAGAAATTGTGCGACGAAAGGGTCAGCAGGTCCGCATGGATCGCGCCCGTGTCGCAGGGGATGTGCCCCGCGGAAGAGGCGGCGTCCACGTGGAATGTCACCCCGAGCTCCCGTGCGATCCGCCCGATCTCCTCCACCGGCTGGATCGACCCGATCTCGGAATTCGCCTGCATCACGGAAAGCAGCCCCGTCTCCCGCCGCAGCGCCTTGCGGACGTCGCCCGGGTCGACCAGCCCGTTCCGGTCGACCGGCAGCAGCGTGACCTCGGCCCCCGCGTTGCGCAGCGGGATGAGAGCGTTCATCACGGAGAAGTGCTCGACCTCGGAAACGACGACGTGCCGTTTCCCGGAAGCCTCGAGGGCCCCCAGGACCGCGAGGTTGTTGGACTCGGTCGCCCCGGAGGTGAACACGATCTCGGACGCCTTCGCTCCGACCAGGGCGGCCACCTCGCCCCTCGCCCGGTCCACGGCGCGCAGAGCGGCCTGCCCCTGCTCGTGGATGTGGGACGAGGGGTTCCCGTACCATTCGGTCAGGTACGGAATCATCGCTTCGAGAACCCTCGGGTCGAGGGGCGTCGTCGATATGTGGTCGAAGAATATCTTCTTCACGGCCTGCGCGTCCGCGTCACGGCTCGACATCGTGTCGCCTCATCATGTCCAGGATAAGATCCATGTGCCTGCGCTCCTCCCCCGCGAGGAAGCCGAACATCGATTTCACGCCGGGGTCCGCCGTCTCCCGGGCGCCTTTTTCGTATTCCTCGAAATTCTCCCTCTCGTAGCGCAGCGCCGTCCGCAGCGCCTCCCCGATCGACCATTCCGTCATGCGCGCACCCCCTCCGCGATCATACCAGCAACAGGGCGCCCTATTCCGGCAGGATCGCCACCGCCCGAAGCGGGGAACCGGTGCCCTTCCGGATCTTCAGCGGGAGGGCGATGAAGGTGAACCGTTTCCCGACGACCATCCCCAGGTTGCACAGGTTCTCGATGTGGGTGACCCTCCGCTCCGCGCATACGGTGTGGCACGGGTACGTCTTGTCGTACCACATGTCCGGGCTGGACGAATCCACCCCGAAATTCACGCAGCCGCTGTCGATGATGTATTCCGTCCCCTCCCGGTCCAGGCCGGGGTAGTCGGTCATGTACTCCGGTTTGCCGTAATAGCGGTCGTACTGCGCCGTGTAGAAGAGGATCGTGTCGCCCTTCCGGATGTCCAGGCTCCAGCGCTTGAGCTCCTGGTCGATCTTCGCCTTCCCGAACTGCGTCTTCTGGGGCAGGTCGCTCACGTCGAGGCAGATCGCGGAGGTGATGCAGTTCTCCAGCGGGATCTGGTCGACGGAGGGCGCGTCGGGGTCCCTGGAAAGATGGCTTACGGCGTCGATATGGGTCGGGCCGTGGTCGCAGAACATGATGCCCCTGGTTTCGTAGGAGAAACCGGTGCCGAGCTGCCTCTGGCACTCCTCGTGAGACATATGCGTCCATACGACCGTCTTCAGGTGGCCCGGGTACACGGGCATCCCTTCGTAGATCTCCTGGGTCAGGTCGATGATCTTCCCTTTGAACATTTCGTTTTCCTCCCTTTGCATTTGATTTCGGAATGCGGTTCCCGGTTTCCCGCCATAAGCCTTTCGAACTCCTCCACCACCGCGTCGGAGAACGCGGGGTCGTTCACGTGGAGGGGAAGGAGCCTGACCGGGATCGCCGCCTCGACCGTCTCACGAAGCCCGTTGACGAAAGCCCGGACTCCGGAAGGGTTGTGAAGCGGCCGCCCTTCGTGGTTCGGGTGGGAAAACCCCTTCAGCGGCACGAGCACGGAGCTCCTCCCCCCGGAGCCCCCGAGCCTTTCCCCGACGGTCCGTCCCACCCGCCGCATCTCGCGGACGGAGGGCTGGACGAAGGTCATCTCCGGGTTGTGCGCCATCGTCCTGCGCCCCCGGAAGGGGCGCTTCAGCCGGTCGAAGGGCCCCGTGACGATGTAATCGGTGCTCCCGGGCACGACCACCTGCGGGATTCCCTTCTCGGCGGCCGCGCGCAGGCGGCCGGGCGCGGCGGCGTGGTCCCCCCCGGCCGCCTCGTCGGTGAGCTCGTGCAGGGTGAGGTCCACGACCCCCTCGAATGTCCCTTGCCGGATCATCCCCTCCATCGCCTCGCCACCGACGCCGTTCGGATGGAAGGCGACGACCTCGTACCCGCGCGCCGAGAGCAGCGACACGATCCGCATCCCCGCCGGCGTCGTCGTTCCGTAGATCGTGATCGCGACCCTGGGCTTGCGCCCGGGCCGCACCACGCCGGCCCGCAGCATCCCGGCGACGGCGCCCGCGGCGTTGGAGAGCACCTGTCTGAGAATGGGGTTGAGCCCGAAGAAATCGACGACCGAATGCATGAGCGTGATGTCGCTCGTCCCGACGCAGGGACCGAACGGGCGGTTCCCCGATGCCATGGTGGACAGCATGACCTTCGGCACGCCGACCGGGAGGCCGCGCATCACCGCCGTCCCGATGATCGTGCCCTGGGCGCCGCCGATGGACAGCACGCCGTGGATCTCACCGCGCTCGTAGAGGGACCTCGCGAGGGCGGCGGCCCCCCGGATCATGGTGCCGATCGCGTCCCCCTTCCGGTCCGAGCCGGCCACCTGCCCGATGGTCCTCCCGCCCGCCTCGGCGACCCTCGCGCGGGGGATATCTCCCTCCCCCTGCGGCGAAGGGAAAACGCCCGAGTCCATCAAAAGGGTCCGGACCCCCAGTCGGCCCAGCACCTCGCGAAGATAGCCGGCTTCCGCGCCCTTCGTGTCGAGCGTCACGACCAGGAGGACGGTCTTCTTCATGTCGCGTCGGAAAGCAGCCGCGCCAGGAGGGCCGTCTTGGCCGTCTCCTCGGCCGTTTCGGCGAGGAGATGGGCCTCCGCGAGGGTCGCGCCGACGGCGACGAGCCCGTGCCCCGTCAGCAGGACCAAGCGGACCTCCTGGTCGCGCAGCGCTTCGATGACAGCGTCCGCCAGCTCCCGGGAGCCGTCCGGCAGCTCCGGAACGACCGGCATCCGGGGGAAGCACCGCTTCGCCTGGATCGTCACGCGCGGGATGGGGATCCCCCTGACGGCGAACGCGGTCGCGAACGGCGCGTGGTAATGGACGATGCCGCCGACGTCCGGCCGCGACCGGTAGAGGCCCAGATGAAGCGCCGTTTCCTTGGAAGGCCTCCCCGGGCCGGAAAGTACCTCTCCGTCCCCCGAGAGCAGGACGATTCCGCTCTCCGCCAGTCCGTACAGGGAACAGCCGCTGGCCTTGATGAGGACGCGGCTCCCCAGGCGCAGGCTGAGGTTGCCGCCCGTCCCCGACTGCAGGCCGAGCTCCGCCGCGCGCCGGGCGACCCCGACGAACTCCCCGACCGCCGCCTCCAGTTCCGTCGTCGACTCGTTCGGTTCCATGGCGTCCCGACTCTATGTCACGGATAGGACTTGCGTTGGAACACCCTGCAATCGTGCCCCGGAAGCACGATGTCCGCGCGCTTTCGGATCTCCTTGAAGCTGTTCCACATGTCGAAATAGTTGACGTACCGCCCGATGGGGAGGAACTCCAGCAGGTGCTCCGGGTCGCCCTTCAGGTTCTCCTCGACGAAGACGGCGTCCCCGGCGATCACGATCGTCCCGGCCGCGGTCCGCACGGCGACGGACTGGTGCCCCACCGAATGGCCGGGGGTCGGGAACAGGGTGATGGCGTCATTGTAGGAATATTCCCCGTCGACCGCGACGAAATCGCAGCCGGCGAAGGGCGGCTCGATCCCGAGGACGGGGGCTTCGTAGGACTTGTAGTAGGGGGGCAGCGTCGGGTCGAGCGCGAAGGCAAGCTCCCGCGCCTGCACGTAATAGCGGGCGTTGGAAAACAGCTTCATGTTCGAGCAGTGGTCCCAGTGAAGGTGTGTGAAGATCACGGCGCCGACGTCCTCCGGCCGGATCCCGGCCCGGCTCATCAGCTGAAGGTCGATCCGTCCCCCCTCCGGCTGCACGGCCTGGTGGTGCCACCGGTTCGCGCGCTCCGTGTCGCACATCCCGGTGTCGACCAGGACATGCTCCGTTCCGTCCGTGACGCACCAGGCGGTCGAAGGGATCCCGACGATCGTGCCGTTCCCCCGCCCCATCGTGCAGTAGACCCCCTGGTCCACGAAGATGGTCCCCGTGTTCAGCGGAATGATCCTGTATCCCATGGCCCGTCCTCTCAGATCTTCGCCCCGAGGCAGCGCTCCACCTCGTCCATGCGCGTGCTGAGCTCCTGCAGCGTCCCGTGAAGGCGGATCTCCCCTTTCTCCATGATATAGGCCCTGAGGTTGGTCGAAAGCCGCATCGCGGCTTCCGCGTGCTGCTCCACGAGAAGGATGGTCGCTCCGTCCTGCTGGAGCCGCTTGATGATCTCCATGATCTCGTGGACGATCTTCGGCGCGAGCCCCTCGCTCGGCTCGTCGATGAGCATCAGCTTCGGTTTCGCCATCAGGCCCCGGGCGATGGTCAGCATCTGCTGCTCCCCGCCGGAGAGCTTGCCCCCCTCCTGCCGCAGCCGCTCCTTGAGGCGGGGGAAATACCCGAAAACGGTTTCCAGCATCGCCTCCAGGTCCCTGTCCTTCTCCCGGATCAGGAAACCCAGCTTCAGGTTCTCGTACACCGTGAGATTCGGGATGACCCGGCGGTCCTCTGGGATGAGCGATATCCCCTTTCGCGCGACCTTGTGGGGGGGAAGCCCGGCGATCGGCTCGCCGCGGAAGATCACCTCCCCGCTCCGGGGCGCCTGGATCCCCATGATCGTCTTCATCGTGGTGCTCTTGCCGACGCCGTTCCGCCCGAGGAGGACGACGATCTCCCCTTCCTTCACCCGGATGGAGAGGTCGTGCAGGATGTGGCTGTACCCGTAGAAGGTGTTGACCCCGCGCAGCTCAAGCATATTTCTCTTCCCCCAGGTACACCCTCTGGACCTCCCGGTTGTCGCTGACCTCCCGGGGGGTCCCTTCCGCGAGGACCCGCCCCTCGTTGAGCACCAGGATCTCCTCGGAGATCCCCATGACGACGCTCATGTCGTGCTCCACGAGGACGATCGACAGGCGCAGCTCCCGGTTCAGCCTCCGGATCAGCCCGGCGCACATGGCGGTCTCGGCGACGCTCATCCCCGCCGTCGGCTCGTCGAGAAGAAGGACCTGCGGCTCGGTGGCGAGGGCGATTCCGATCTCGAGGTAACGGCGTTCCCCGTGGGACAGCGTGGAGGCGAGCCAGTTCCTCTTCTCCAGAAGCTCCACCTGCCGCAGGATCTCGAGCGCCCTCTCGTTCAGCGGCGCGAACGAATGGGTCGATCGCCAGAAGTTGAAGGCGCTGACCCTGGACTGGGCCGCGATGCGGACGTTCTCGAACACGGTGAGGCCCGGGAAGATCTGGGTGATCTGGTAGGTCTTCGTGATTCCAAGGCGCGACGTCTGGTGCAGAGACAGGCGCGTGATGTCCCGGTCGCGGAAGAACACCTTCCCGGCGGTCGGCCTGTAGACCCCCGCGATCAGGTTGAACAGCGTCGTCTTTCCCGCCCCGTTCGGGCCGATGATCGACTTGAGCTGCCCCTCCTTGAGGGTGAAGTCCACCCCGTCGACGGCACGCAGCCCCCCGAAGTGCTTGCAGATCCCTTCCGTCCTCAGCAGCATGCCCTCATCCTTCCGACGGAACGGCCGGGGCCCGCTTCTGCAGCCGCGCCGTCTTCCGGTTGTTCACGATCGTGCGGATGGTGCCCATGATGCCCCCCGGGAACGCCAGGATGATCGCCACGAAGATCGCGCCCACAAACAGCTCCCAGCGCGGGGTCCACAGGCTGATCGTGTTCTGCAGGAAGAGGAACACCGCGGCGCCGACCAGCGGTCCGAGGAACGTCCCCTTCCCTCCGAGGATGGTCATCATCACGATGGTCCCGGACGTGAGCCAGAACAGCGTCGTCAGCGGCACGTAGTTCAGGTACAGCATGTTCAGCGCGCCGGCGAGCCCTCCGTACAGGGCCGACAGGACCAGGGTGAAGAACTTGACCAGGGTGGTGTTGTATCCGCACGCCTTCGCCCGCTCCTCGTTCTCCCGGAACGCCCGGAGCAGCCTGCCGAACGGCGACTCCAGGATCCGCCAGGTCATGTACAGCATGACCGTGGTGATGGCGAAGATGAAATAGTAGATCGGGACCGGTTTGTGGAGCGGAAGGGAGAAGACCTCCGCCAGCGGGATGTGGGTCAGCCCGTCCTCCCCCCGGGTGATGTGCTTCAGCGGGGAGAGCGCCAGGAAAAAGAGCATCTGCCCGAAGGCCAGCGAGATCATAGCGAAGTAGACGCCGCGCCGCCGGATGGCCAGCGCCCCAATGAAGCACGCCAGCAGCATCGGGGCGGCGACCCCCGCGGCGATCGCGGCCCAGATGCCGGCGCCCCAGTACCGCATCGCCAGCCCCGACGCGTAGGCCCCCAGCCCGAAATACGCGGCGTGCCCGAAGGAGAGCACCCCCGTGTACCCGAGGAGGAGGTTGAACCCCATGCCGAAGATCCCCCAGATGAGGATGTCCGTCGCCAACGGCACGGAGATGACCAGCGGCAGCGCCGCGAGGACCAGCGCGGCGGCCCAGACGACGGTCGACCGGGGCTTCGCGTTCACGTCCCGGAGCATCGTTTCCCTGCTTTCGATCGGTTCGGTCATGTCCGCCCCTACTCCCTTCCGCTTTCCCCGAACAGCCCCCGGGGACGGATCAGCAGGATGACCGCCATGCAGAAATACATCGCCACGTTGGAGTATTCGCCGGCGACCAGGGAGGTGAACGCCACGATGACCCCGATCAGGAGGCCGCCGACGATGGCGCCGCCGAGGCTCCCCAGCCCGCCGACCACCGTCACGACGAACGCCGTCATGGTCATCTCCACTCCCATGTCCGGCGTGGCGGCCAGCATCGGGACCGCGATCGCCCCGGCGAGGGCGGCCAGCCCCGTGCCCAGGGCGAAGCCGATCGTCCAGATCCTCGAGGTGTTCGTCCCCAGCACCTGTACCATGAGGCTGTCCCGCGTCGCCGCCCGGATGATCATCCCGAGGTCGCTCTTCTTCAGGAAGAGCCACAGGGAGATCAGGATCACGAGGGTGAATACGATGATGAACAGCCGGTAGTTCGAAAGGATCAAAGGCCCCGCCAAGGTCGCGCCGCTCAAGCCCTCGGGGTAGGCGACCGGCTTCCCGGTGAGGCCGAACACGATCTTCACCAGGTCCGGCACGGCCACCGACAGGCCGAAGGTCAGCAGCAGCGGGAGGAGCGGGTCCTTCCCGTATAGCGGCTTCAGGAGGAACAGCTCCACGAGGACCCCGATGAGGGCGACGATCGCCACGGCGCTGATGATCCCGACGGCGAAGCTGCCGGAGAGGCTGACCGCGACGAACACCGCGTAGGCGCCGAGCATCGCGAACGTGCCGTGGGCGAAGTTCACCACGTCGAGCAGCCCGTAGATGATGGACAAACCGCTCGCCAGGAGAACGAAGATCGAGCCGAGCGCCAGCCCGAAGAAGAGCTGCATGAAAAACACGGTCCAGTTCACATCGCTGAACATACGCACCCTCTCGCCAATCCGGGGGGCATCGCTGCCCCCCGGATATGCAGGCGGAATCACGGGATTTCCGTCCCCCGGCGGGGATCCCCTCCCCGGGAGACGCCTACGGCAGCTTCACGTTGGCGAAGGGAAGCTTCTTCGCGTTGTCCTCGCAGGACATGATGATCGACGCGCCGGGGATCTCCGCGACGATATCCGCCAGGTCCCAGCCCTGCGCCTTCTTCCCCTTCCCCTTCACAAGCAGGTAGCTCTGCTCCCTCTGGTGGTCGCACGCGCGCACGACCTCGGGGCCCTTGGTCAGCGTGTACTTGAGCCCTTCCAGCGCCGCGACGATCTTTTCCTTGTCCGTGACCGTCCCGGCCTTCTCCATCGCCATGAAGAGGGCGTTCGTCGCCACGTACCCCGACTCGCCGTCCTGCTCGATGGGCTGGCCGAACTTCTTCATGTAGGTGTCCATGAACTTCTTCGCCCCGGGATACTTGTCCTTGAGCCCCCAGTAGAAGGTCATGCCGCCCATGATGTTCTCGTCGTACGCCGCGCCGGCTTCCTTCATCGTCGTCATGGCGGTCTTCGTGCAGACGACCTTCATGCTCTTCGTGAGGCCGAGCTCGCTCATCTGCTTGATCGCCGCGGTCTGGTCGGCGCCCAGGTTGTTCATCACGAGCACCTCGGGCTTGGCCGCCATGATCCTGGTCAGGTACGTCGAGTAGTCGGTAGCGCCGAGGGGATGGTAGACGTTGCCGAGGAACTGCCCGCCCATCTGCTGGCTCTGCCAGATCCACCCCTCGAGCAGGCTCTGCCCCCAGCGGTAATCCGCCGTCAGCGAGAACCATTTCTTGCCGAGCTTCTCGAACGCGTACTTCGAGGTCGCGAGCGCCGCGGAATAGGGGATCACCATAAAGGCAAACCCATATTTGCCCTGGTCGGACCCCAGGACCATGTCGCTCTGGCAGTACGCAACGTAAGGGATCCGGTTCTTGTTGGCGAATTCGTTGATCGCAAGGGAGATGGCGCCGGACAGGGTGCCCCCGATGAAGCCGCACTTCTCCTCTTCCACGAGCTCCTTGACGCGCCGCAGCGCCACCGCGCCGTTCAGCTGGTCGTCCCGGTGGACCCACTCGATCTTGTGGCCCAATACGCCGCCCTTCGCGTTCCACTCCTCGACCGCCAGCTGCGTCGCGTTCCTCTGGTCCGTGCCGAGCGCGGAATACGGGCCGGTCAAGGGGTGCATCGTCCCGTACTTGACCACTCCCTCCTTCGCGTGCGCCATCCGGACGATGAAGGGAATGCCGCCCCCCGCCAGCGCCGCCCCGCCGATCGCCGCGCCTTTCAGGAAATTCCTTCTCGATACGGTCGTGCCGGTTTTCCTTTTCACGCTCGCTCCCCCCTTGCCTTGAGGTTTCCCTGCCAAGATGCTACTGGATCGTCCAGCCTCCGTCCACGTGCAGGATATGGCCCGTCACCAGGTCGGCGGCGGGCGATGCCAGATAGACGACCGCCCCCGTCACGTCCGCGGGGCGGCCGATGCGTCCCAGCGGGATGTTCCCTAAGACATAGCTTCTGAATTCCGCGTCCTCGAACATGGGGCGGGTCAGCGGCGTTTCCAGGAAGGTCGGCGCGACGGCGTTCACGTTGACGCCGTGCTTCGCCCATTCCAGGGCCAGAAGCTTCGTAAGCATGTTGACCCCGCCCTTGCTCGCGCAGTAGGCCGCCCTTTTCGGAATGGCCACGGCGCCCGTCTGCGAGGACACGTTGATGATCTTCCCGCTCTTCCGCCCGATCATGAGCCGGCCGACGGCCTGGGAACAGAAGAAGACGGCCTTCAGGTTCACGCCGAGCACCGTGTCCCACGCTTCCTCGGTCACGTCCTCGGCGAACTGGGTCAGGTTGACTCCCGCGTTGTTCACCAGGATGTCGATGCCCCCGGATTCCCCGGCCGCCCGGGAAACCATTTCCCGGATTTCCGCGACGTTCAGGAGATTGGCCTGGGCCGGGAACGCCCGCCTCCCGAGCGCCCGGACGGCCTCCGTCGTCCGTTCCGTCTCGGCGAGGGAGCGGTCGGCCACGACGATATCGGCCCCGTACGCGGCCAGCGCCAGGGCGATTTCCGCGCCCAGTCCCCTGCCCGCGCCGGTGACGAGGGCCACCTTCCCCGCGAGGTTGAAATCCGGTACGCCCGCCTTTACGGGATCCATGCCGCCCCCCTATTTCTTTCCGTATTTTTGCAGCCGGGCCCTGCACGAGATGCCGTGGGCCAGCATGTTCTCGTAGTTGCACGCCCTCTCGCAGACGTCCGCGACCACCAGGGAGGCTTCCCTCGTCGCGTACTGGTAGGTGACGGTCTTTACGAACTTGCCCACGGAGAGCCCGCCCGTGTACCGGGCCGCCCCCATGGTGGGGAGGACGTGGTTGGTGCCGATGGTCTTGTCCCCGTAGGCCACCGTGGTCTCCTCCCCCAGGAAGGCAGAGCCGTAGTTCTTCAGGCGGTCGAGGTAATACCGCCAGTCCTTCGTCTGGATCTCCACGTGCTCCGGCGCCCAGGCGTCGCTCAGCCTCACCGCCTCCTCCGGGGAATCCGCGACGACCACCTCGCCGTTGTCGCGCCAGGAGACGGCCGCGATGTCCCGGGTCGGGAGGGACACCAGCTGCCGCTCCACCTCCTTCATCGTCTCCTCGGCGATCTTCCGGGAGAGGGAGACCAGGCACTGGCGCGCGTTCGGATCGTGCTCCGCCTGCCCCAGGATGTCCACCGCGACGATGGCCGGGTCGGCCGATTCGTCGGCGATGACGAGGATCTCCGTCGGGCCGGCCAGCAGGTCGATCCCGACGGTCCCGAACAGCTGCTTCTTCGCCTCCGCGACGTACTTGTTCCCCGCGCCGACGATCATGTCGACCGGGTCGAGCCCCTCCATACCGTACGCCATCGCGGCCAGCGCGTGCACCCCGCCCATGCAGTAGATCTCGTCCGCTCCGGCGGCGACCATGGAATAGAGCGTGGCGGGCCAGAGCCCCTCGCCCTTCACGGGGGGGGAGCAGGCGACCACCCGGGAAACCCCCGCGACCTTCGGGGTGACCACGGTCATGTGCGCGGAACCCAGCATCGGGTAGCGCCCGCCGGGAACGTAGGAACCGCTGGAGGAAATGGGGATGATCTTCTGCCCGAGATGCACCCCGGGCAGCGTCTCCACCTCGAAATCGACCAGCCGCTTCATCTGCTCCCGCGCGAAGTTGCGGATCTGCGCCTGGCAGAAATCGATGTCCGCGACCTCGGAGGCGGGCAGCTTCGACTTCGCCGCCCGCTTCTCGTCCTCGGTGATCTTGAAGCTTCGCGGGGCCCATCCGTCGAATTTCCGGGAATATTCCCGGACGGCGTCGACCCCTTCCTTCCGGATCCGCTCCAGGATCTCGCGCACCGTATCCTGCACGGCCCGTATGTCTTCGATTTTCTTTTCCTTCGGCTTTTTCAGGTACTCGGCCATGAAACCACCCTCCACGATTTCCGCGTTTTCGCCTGTTTTGGATATTCCCCGATGTTATGCTGGTTTGAAGTTTAAACCATCGACCGCGTCCAATCAATATTCCGTTGCGTTTTCCCGCGGCGGGCGGTATGCGGGAAGGAATAAGCCGCGCGAAGGAGGAAGCGGATGAGGATGAAGGGATGCATGAGGCCCTCCCCGGGACACGAAAACGGGACCGGAGCGCTGCCCCTGGTCCTCGTCCTCGTCGTCGTGGCCGCGGCCGCCCTGTTCCTGTACTGGAGCTGGCACTCGGGCGCTTCCCCACCCACGCCCATGCCTGCGGGATCGGAGGAGGCCCCTCCGTTCTCTTTGAAGGACGTCAACGGGAACGTCTACTCCTCGACCCGGTTCGCCGGGAAGGCCACGGTCATCAATTTCTTCACCACGTGGTGCCCCACCTGCCGCGACGAGATCCCCGGGTTCGTCGAGGTCTACAACCGGCACAGGGACAAGGGATTCGAGCTGATCGGAATCTCGCTCGACACCGACACGAAGGGGGCGCTGCCCGATTTCCTGGCCGGCAACCGGATCGAATACACGGTCCTGCTGGGAGACATCGCCACGGTCCGGGCCTACGGCGGGTTCTCGACGGTCCCCACGACCTTCTTCGTCGGAAGGGACGGGAAGATCAAGAACGTCGTCGCGGGCTACATCGGTATGGAGGATTTCGACCGGGAGGTTAGGAAACTGCTGTAGCGCGAAAAGGCAAGGGGGGCGGAAAGGTGTCCTTCCGCCCCCCCCTCATTCGCTGAATTCAGCCGTTACGCGGGAACGCAGGCCGACGACGGGCAAACGTTCGCGCAGGCGCCGCAGTCGGTGCATGCGGAGGCGTCGATCTTGTAGATCGGGTCGCCTTCCGAGATGCAGCTGCTGGGGCATTCGTTGACACACGCACCGCAGGCAATGCATTCGTCAGTGATCTTGTACGCCATGACTCCTCCCTCTTGATATGTTGGTTATACGGACTCAACCCGCTCTACGGCAGGGATCCGCTCCTTGAGAGCCGCCTCGATGCCGTGCTTCAACGTCATGGTGGCCATCGGGCAGCTGCCGCATGCGCCCTTGAGGCGCACCTTCACCACGCCCCCGACGACATCGACGAGTTCCACGTCTCCCCCGTCGGCCTGCAGGGCCGGGCGAATACTTTTCAGAACCTCTTCCACTTCGGGTTTCACGTTGTTTCCTCCTCCATGCTTGGTACCCACGCCTATTAGGATGTCACGACATCTTGCCCGGTTCCTTGACGCGGGTCAATCGGCGGATAAAAGCTGGAACCCCGCCTTCTTGATCGCCGCCTTGAGGACCTTGTAGTTTTTCGCCTCGATCCGGATGATGTTGATGATCTTGTCGGGCTCCTGGTGGGGAGCGGTGGCCAGGGAGACGACGTTCGCGTCGAAATCCTTCAAAAGCTTAAGGAGTTCGAGCAGTTTCCCGGGAAGATTCGGCAGCACGAGCTCGACCCGGTAGCCGGGGCCGTTCACCCCCATCCCCTCGATGAACGCGTCGATGATGTCGGTTTCCGTGATGATGCCGACGAGCTTTCCGTTGTCCACTACCGGCAGGCACCCGATCTTCTTCTCCCGGATGATCAGCGCGGCCTCCTCGATGGGGGTCGTGGAGGAGACGGTGTAGGGGCGCCGGGTCATGATCTGCTTCACCTTGATCTTGTCGAGCAGGTAGAAGATCTCCCGGATCTCCAGCGCCGTTGCGGACGAGGGGGAGGCCTGCTTGATGTCCCGCTCGGAGAGGATGCCGACGAGCTTCTCCCCGTCCTTGAGGACGGGCAGATGACGGATCTCGTGCTCCTTCAGCAGGTCCATCGCCCTCTTCATCGAATCCCCTTCGTCAACCCATACGGGAGCCGGCTTCATCCTGTTGGCGACGATCATGGAGATGCCTCCTTATAAGAGACGATTTGTCGAACGGCGGCCCGGATCAGGTGAAGAAGCGGCGGACCAGGCTCAGCGCCCGGACCACGTCCACGTCGGACACCATGATGTAGGACGCCTCATCCCGCTCCCAGAACACGAACGACCTGCCGTCCCGTTCCCCCGACAGGAGCGATTCCTCCGGGAACGCCTGAAGAGGCTTGGCTCCGAGGAAGCGGTCCTTCCGGAACACGATCAGCAGGTGGCGGCCGCCTTCGTAACTGAACCGCATGGAGGCGGCGGCCTTCTTCCGCACGGTTTCCTCCCGGACGCCGGTCACGACGAACCCCGCCGCGTCGCGCGGGAGCCCCACCGCCACGCCGGAGAGGTCGAGGAGCCTCTTTTCCGCCGCGTCGATCTCGAGGGCCGCGGGATCGGCCCCCGCAGCCAGGGCCGCCGAATACAGGCCCATCGCCTCGTCGGCCAGCGCGTTCAAACGG
The DNA here is from genome assembly GCA_002327765.1 of bacterium UBA2219. GTDB lineage: Bacteria > Desulfobacterota > Deferrimicrobia > Deferrimicrobiales > Deferrimicrobiaceae > UBA2219. The sequence goes on from DCUH01000077.1 coordinate 13,890, forward strand.
GGCACGCCGGTTTCCCTGAAGATGCGCCACCCCACGACCGCCAACATAATGGTCAGGAAAACCAATACGATGGCCAAGCGAGGACGGAACTCCATGACCCCCATCAGGGAGGACGTCTCGGGCATGCGGCGCGCCGGGTCGCGGTTCGTCATCGAAGCATTCTCCACTGCCCCCCGGTGCGGTTCCGGCAATTACATATATATTTTACATATTCTACGATCACCACTCCACAATTTCCACTCCGAGATCCCGGAGAAGCGCCCGTGTGGCCGAATGCGCCTTGCCGCGGACCAGGAAGGCCCCCCGTCCCGGCACCGCCGCGTCCTCCGGGAGGGCCAGCGACGATCCCGAGATCCTCACCTCGTACCCGGCGGCCGCCCCCCCGGCGACCATGTGCTCCTTGCTGGTTTCCACCCTTCCCCCGGCCGCCTTCACGATGCGCTCGAAGATCGAGCGCCCGGACTCGCCCTTCCCGACGGTGAAGACGGTATAGCCGGATTCCTTGAGGATGGACCGGATGGCGTTGGACATCTTCCCCGTGTCGACCACGTGCGTCTTTCCCGAGGCCTTGAAGACCCGCTCGGGCTGCAGGACGAGCTGGTACGTCCCCCCGGAGCCCCCGATCCGTATCCGCTCGCCCTCCATCGGGGAGAGGCCGAGGTAGGTAAGGGAGAAATCGACCGCCGGGATCCCGCCGGCGGCGGGAATGACGAGCCCCACGGGGACCCCCCGGTCCTTCTCTTCCTCGTCGACGCCCACGAGGAACCCCTCCATCGCCTTCGGGTCATCCGCGAACGGGAGGACCCGGACCCCCACCCTCCCGGCGTACCGGAGCACGGACGCGAGCGCGGCCGGCGGCTTCTCGGGCGTCTCCTTCAGCAGCACCAGGTCGCCGGAAAGGAGGCTCTCCTCGGTCCTCTGGATGACCCACCGGGCGGGAAGCACGACGGACACGGTCTCGCCGATCACCAGCGGGCGCGAGATCCCCTCTTTGACCGAATGGTACCCGGAAACGCGCAGGATCCGGTCGATCATCTCGCCCGCTCCGCGGGCGCCCTCGAGCGACACGACGCGGACGTATTTCCAGTTCCCCTGGATGGCGTCGCGGACCCTCGGCGGCAGCCCGCCGCGGAAATCGACGAGCGCCGCCTCGCCGCCCTGGAACTTGACCAGGGGGAAATCCGGCAGGAGAAGGACCAGTTCCTCCCCGGAAGGAAGCGGAAGGAACATCGTCCCCTTCTCGATCCACTTCTCCCCGAGCGCGTTGAAGATGTCGGACAGCAGCCCGCGGTAGGGGGAGCTCGCCGGCGGGCCGATGGGCTCGCCCGCCGGCTCCTTCCTGCCCGTTTCGAGGAACGACGCGTCGGGAGCGGGCGCCTTCGGCGCGAGCAGCTCGGCCTGCGGCTTCGCGGCCGCCTGCGCGTCCGGCGTCGGGGCGGAGGCGACGTCACGGCTCAGGGGAGCCGCCGGCGTCTCCGTTTCCGCAGGAGGGGGAGCGGGAGGGGCCGCGGGCGTTTCCGGCGTCGGGGGCCCAGGCTGCCCGGCCCCGGCGACCTGCGCCGGGGCTTCCCCGAAATAGGCCTCTGTGGGAAGACGCAGCGTGCTCCCCGCGTAGATGAGGTTCACGTTGTCCACCGAGGGGTTGATCTTCCGGACGGCTTCGAGGAACTCCTTCAGCCCCTTCCCCGGCGCGCCGCGCGAAACGTAGATCTCCGAAAGGGAGTCGCCCTTCCGCACCAGGTAGGCGGCGGTCCTGCCGTCATCGGCGCCTTCCCCGGGTTCCGCCGACGGAACGAGGATTTCCTGGCCGGGGGTGAGGCGCGACGGGTCCTTGATGCCCGGGTTGGTCCGCTGGAAATCTTTAAGCCTTTCGGCGTACCGCTCGGGGGTGAGGGGGCGGGACCGCCCGAGGATCTTCCAGAGCGTCTCCCCCTTTTCCACGATGTGGGTCTCGTAGAAGCTGCGCTTCCCGCCCACGGAATCGGAATACACCTTTTTCTCGAAGAAGATCTGCGGCCGCTCCTCGGCTTCCTGCGAAGCCGCGGGTCCTGCCGAAACCAGCAGGAAAAGCGCGAGGGCCGCCCCCGGAAGGCGCCTTCCCCTCAATACCCTTCCCCCGTGAACGTGGAGACGCCCGCGTCGACGCCGACGGTCTTGTACATCTTGGGGCTCTCCCACGGCTCCCCCAGGATCCCGTCGTGTATGGCCCACGAGCGCCCCCGGACCGTGAGGTGCGCATCGGGTCTCCGGAACGGGGTGCCGCCGTCGAGCCGCGCGTGCAGCTCGCCCCCCGGCTGGAACTCGCGGTCGATCCACTTCATCTTTTCCTTGCCCTTGATGTACTGGAAGCCGCTCCGCTCGTAGAGGATCGCGCTGTTGTACGACAGCGGCTCCAGGAAATAGAACTTGTGCCCCACGCGCTCGAAGAAGGCGTCCCACGCCACGACCATGTCCTTCATGATCCGCAGCCCGCGGCGGATCTGCCCCGGGGCCAGCCCCGCCTCCATCGCCCGGACCTCCTCGGGGATGTTGCGCCTCGCGGTGCCGAAGTAGGTTTCCTGCCCGTTCTCGTCCCGGTCGACCGTGAACCGCTCCCCGTCGGGGTCGTTCACGATGATGAAGGAGATCTCCATCTGCCCGAAGGGCGAATTCGACACGTCCAGGAAATACGCGGCGTCGCGGTCTTCCGGGTCGCGCCGCAGGTCGATCTGGAANNAGGGAGGACAGGAGCGTGGTCCGCTCGTCCGGCCTCATCGAGTTTATTTCGTAGATGGAAAGCGGCAACGTTTCGCCTCTTAGTCCTTTTCGTAGAGGGCGTCCAGCAGCCCCCCGTATTTGCCCACGACGACCTTCCTGCGGACCTTGAGCGTGGGCGTCAGTTCCCCCGTCTCCTGCGAGAAGTCGGTGCCCAGCAGGACGAACTTCTTCACCTGCTCGAACGAGGCGAGGCCCCGGTTGACCTCGTCGATCCGCTCCTGGATCAGCTTCAGGACCTCGGGGTTCTCCGACAGCGCCTTGACGTCGCGCTCCGCGATGCCCTTCTTCGAGGCCCACGCCAGGATCTCGTCGGGCGACAGGGTGACCAGCGCCGTGAGGTATTTCCTCCGGTCCCCGTACACGAACGCCTGGCTGATGAAGGGGTCGTTCTTCAGCAGGTTCTCCACGTTCTGCGGGGCGATGTTCTTCCCGCCGGACGTCACGATGATGTCCTTCTTCCGGTCGGTGATCCGGAGGAACCCGTCGCCGTCCAGGACGCCGATGTCGCCGGTGTGCATCCATCCTTCCGCATCGATCGCCTCCCGCGTCGCCTCGGGATCCTTGAAGTACTCCTTGAAGATGTGGCGCCCGCGGGCGAGGATCTCCCCGTCGGGCGCGATCCGGACCTCCGTCCCGGGCAGCGGCTGACCCACGGTCCCGAACTTGTATTGCTCCGGCCGGTTGCACGATACGATCGTCGAGGTCTCCGTGAGGCCGTACCCCTCGATGATGAGCACGCCGAGCGCGTGGAGGAACTCCGCGATCTCCTGGGCGAGGGGCGCCCCGCCGGAGACGAAGAAGCGGAGCCGGCCGCCCATCCGCGCGCGGATCTTCCCGAAGACCAGCCGGTCCGCGATCCCGTTCTTCCAGGCGAGGAAGCCGGGGATCTTCTCCCCCCGCTGCTTGTGGCGGGACACCTCCCGGCCCACGCCCATCGCCCATTGGAAGATGGCCTTCTTCAGCCCCCCGTCCTCCTCGACCTTGGCGAGGACGCGGGCGTAGAACTTCTCGTAGAGCCGGGGGACGCTGACCATGTACTCGGGGCGCGCGACGGCCAGGTCCTCGGCCACTGTCTGCAGCCCGCGGGCGAAGGCCGTCGTCGTCATCGCGTCCCACGTGACGAAGTGCTCGATCCGCCCGAGGGAGTGCGCCAGAGGGAGGAACATGAGGAACATCGACCCCGGCGGGAAGCTGACCGCCTCGAGGGTGGACGTGACGTTGAACGCGTAGTTGCTGTGGCGGGTCACCACGCCCTTCGGGGGGCCGGTAGTCCCGGAGGTGTAGATGATCGTCAGGTCGTCCTCGGGGCGGATCTCCTCCGCCCGCTTCTCGACCGCCCCGGGGTTGGCCTTCCCGTATTCCCGGCCCCGCTCCCGCAGTTCGTCCAGCGTCCGGGCCTTCTCCCTGCCGGCGGCGCTCCCCGTCATCATCACGACGGACGCAAGCCTCGGCAGCCGCGAGACGCACGACATCACCTTGTTGTACTGGGGCTCGTCCTCGACGAAGACGACGCCGGCGCCGCTGTGGGCCAGGATGTACTCCACCTGGTCGGGAAGGTTCGACGGGTAGATGGGCACGGGGATGAAGCCGCCGAGGATCGCAGCGATGTCTATCAGGCACCATTCGACGCGGGTGCCCGACAGGATCGCGACCCGGTCGCCCTTCGACAGCCCGGCCGCCATCATACCCAGGCAGATCTCCTTCGCCGCCTCGCCGGCCTGACGGAACGTCATGGGCGTGTAGCCGCCCTCCCCCGGCACGAGGTATCTCACCGCATCGCCTCCCTGGGCGATGCGGCTCAGGAACATTTTCGACAGCGTCGTCTCTTTCAAGGCGGTCCCCTGTGGGCTATCCGTGTATTCGGGTTCAACGGAAAAACGGCACAACGTCATCGTATGTTATCATCCCGCGGCGCAGCAGGTCGTGCACAGATTCCACCGCGGGATAAAAATCTTCCGCCAGGAGCGCGGCCAGCTTCTCCTCGAGGTCCATGTCGGACGCGATGATGTTTTCGACGGCCGGCGTGAACGGGACGAGCTCGATGAGCGCCATCTTGCCGGAGTATCCCGTGCCGCCGCAATTCGGGCACCCCGCAGGCAGGTAGAAGGAGCAGTCCCTCACGACCTGCTCCAGCTCCTCCCGGTGGCGCTCCCCGACCTCCCGCAGCGACGGCTTGGCCGGCACCGCGCGCCGGCACTCCATGCACAGGAGCTTCACGAGGCGCTGGTGCATCGCCAGGCGCATCACGTGCGCCAGGGTGAAGGGATCGACGTCGAGGGTCAGGATCGTTCGGAGCGTCCGGTCGAAGTTGAGCCGGCGGATGCCGCACAGCACGATCATGCCGGCGTCCGCGAGATGGAGCAGCGACGACAGGTCGTCCGGGTCGGCCAGGTTTTCGATCATCAGGATGTCGGGCTCCAGCGACTCCGCCAGCAGGGCCCAGCTCCGGGAGAACCCGCCTTCCACCTGGCTGCGCAATATCTGGATGTACCCTTCGTTCCGGAACCGGTGCCGCTCCTCCACGGTGACCACGCGGCGCCCCGGCGTGTACACCTGGCGCAGCATCGCGTAGAGCGTCGTGGCGCCGCCTTCCGGCCCGGGGGAGGAGAGGAGGAACATCCCGTTCCCGCGGCCCAGAACCTTCTGCGTGATATCGAACTGCTCCGCGTTCAGCCCGATCGAATCGAGGGGGATGCCCGCACGCAGCTCCGGAAGGATCTTCACGATCACCTCGGGGCCGGAGAGCCCGCGGACGAAGCTCGCCCGGCACGCCGTGACGCCGGCGGGGGTCTCCAGCGAAAAGACCTTCTCGGAAAGGCCGGAAGGGTTCTCCGACGCGGAGGCCAGCTCGAGGAAGGTCTCCCGGATGGCCTCCCTGCGCCTCAGCGGGGTGGAGAACAGGAGCATCGGCCTGCCGTCCGCGCCGCGCCCCTCGATGGCCAGGTCCTTCCCCTCGGGATAGATCCGCAGGCCGGAGATCCCCCGGCCGGCGCAATGGAGCAGCACGCGCTCGACGGCGTAGCGCATCCCGCCGAGGGACAGCCATTCGCCGGCTTCTTCGCGGGTGATCGCCCCGCCCGCGACGTCCGCGGGCTGGAGCGCCTGCGAATCCCGGTAAAGCCGCGAAATGATCGCCGCGATCGTGCCGCGGGGGCAGACCACCACCCGGACGGACAGTCCCGTCATCTCCTCGATGGAGGAAAAGGCCGTATGGCAGAACGGGTCCGCCGTCGCGACCGTCATGCGGTTCCCTTCCCTGGATATCGGCACGATCTGGTGCTCCCGGACCATCGTCTCCGGGAGAAGCTCCGCAAGCTCGAGGGAGATGGAATCGGGCTCGATCTCCAGGAACGGGATGCCGATCGTTTCCGCGAGGATCCATCCCCGGGCGTCATGGTGCAGGCGGTTCCCGAGCAGCGCGGCCTCCAGCAGGGGAATTCCCCGCATGGCCGCCAACTCCCGGATCACCTTCAAATCGGGAGGCGTGACGTAACCGAGCCGCAGCAGGCTTTCGAGAAGATCGGAGGGACTCGAAGACACGGATTGGAAACCCTCCAGGATTTATTTTCAACTTTATTAAAAAGAATGGTGAAAGTAAAATCTTATTCATCCTGCCGAAATCACCGGAACGGTCAACCCTTGGCAACGCGACGGGAGGAAGCGAAATGGACGTTTTCGCGGCGATGAAAGAACGGCAGAGCATCCGCAAGTTCCGGAAGGAGCCCGTCCCCCGGGACCAGGTCCTCCGGATGGTCGAAGCCGCTTCCTGGGCGCCCACGGCCGGCAACTCCCAGAACTTCCGGTTCATCGTCGTCCAGGACAAGGAGACGCTGGCCCGCATGAAGGGGATCGTCGACGAGGTCCTGACGAGAACGACGGGAAAGGAAACCTCGCCGGGCAAGCCCTCCAGCCACAACCTGTTCGCCTACGCCCCCGCCGCGGTCTGCGTCGTCGGCCTCCCCTTCGAATCGTCGACGGACAAGGCGCTCCGCGAGAAGGACCCCGAGCGGTTCAAGGCGCGGCGCTTCCAGGTGAACCCCGGCCTGCAGGGGATCTCCGCGGGAATCGCGCAGTTCCTCCTGGCCGCCCACGCGCTGGGGTACGGCACCTGCTGGATGACCGGGCCGCTGATCGCCAAGGCCGAGCTGGAATCGACGCTCACGCTCCGCCCCACCGAGGAGCTGGTCGCGATCATCGCCCTCGGGAAGGCGGAATCCGCCCCGGCGAAGCCGCCGCGGAAGGCCCCGGAGGAGATCGTCGCCTTCAGGTAGGGGGGATCTTCTCGAAGCGGAGCCGTCGGATGCGGCGCCCCTCGGTCTCGAGCACCGTGATCCGGTACCCGTGGGCGCGGAAGGTCACCTTCCCCTCGGGGATATCCTGCAGGCAGTCGAGGGCGAACCCCCCGGCCGTCTCGTACACCGCGCTCACGGGGATGTCGATCCCGTACTCGTCCTTGAGCTCCCTCACCGGCATCGATGCGGGCACGACCAGCGACCCGTCCTTTTCCCGCACGGGCAGCTCCGAGGCCACGTCCCGGCTTGACAGCTTCCCGAGGATCTTCTCCAGCAGGTCGTCCACGGTGATGACGCCGCACAGCATCCCGTGCTCGTCGATCACGATGGCCATGTGGGTCCGGATCCGCTCGAACCGGCGGAAGAGATCCGCCATGTTCATCGATTCGGGAACGTAGACCGGCTTCTCCAGGAACCGCTCCCAAGTCATGTCCTCCCCCGCCAGGAACAGGGCGCGGGCCGGAAGGACGCCGACCACCTCCTCCCCGTTCCCCGCGAGGACGGGGTAGCGGGAGAACGACGTCTCCCCCACGATCCGGGACACCTCGGCCAGCGGCGCGCCCTGGCGGAGGAAGACGACCCGGGACCGCGGCGTCATCTCCTCCGACACGGTGCGGTCGCCGTAGCGGATGATTCCCTCGATCATCCGGACCTCCGCCGGGTCGATCGTCCCGTGCTCCGCGCCTTCCTCGATGACCGTCAGGATTCCCTCTTCGGACCCGAAACGGACGTCCATCAGCGCCTCGGGCGAGAACCGCCCCGGAAAAAAGAAGCGCCCGGCCGCCTCCGCGGCCGCCGCGGGAAGCGCCGACACGCGGAGCAGCCGCAGGGTCGCCCCCCCGCGGAGAACGTTTTCGGGACGGGAGAGCGCCCGGCGGGTCGCCACGTTCTCCAGAAGGAAGACCGCCGCGAGGTACGCCGCGGCCCAGGCGGCGGCGATCGCCGGCCCGGTCCATCCGGCCGCCCCGCGCCATGCCGCGGCGGCCGCGCCCCCCGCCGCGAAGGCGGAGGCGATCTTCAGGAGGGCGGCGCAGGCCCACAGGGAGAACGGGAACCGCAGCGAAGGGTCGAGCGTCGCGTCGCGGATCCCCGCCGCGGCCTCGATCCCCCGCTCGGCCGCCTCCGACAGCCCCTCTTCCCCCAGGATAAGGAGGGACGACCGGACGCACGTGATCGCCATCCCCAGCGCGGACATCGACAGGGATACGGCCGCCCATGGCCATGCGCTACCCATGGCATCCAATATACTGATATATTAGCGACGGTGCCCCATGAAAAGACTCGGACTGGTATATCACCCCGATTACCTTCTCCATGTGCCGCCGTTCGAGCACCCGGAATCGCCCGAGCGGCTGACCGCCATCATGGAGTGCCTGGAATCGACCGGGCTGCTGGCGAAAACGAAGCAGATCACGCCGGAGTTCGCGGACGAAGGGGACGTGTTCGCGGTCCACGACCGGAAATACCTGGACCAGCTCGAGAAGGCGTGCCGGCGGGGGGACATGACGCTCGACGCGGGCGACACCTACCTTTGCCGGCACTCCTACAACATCGCGCTGCTGTCGGCGGGAGGCGCGGTCGCCGGGGTGAAAGCGGTGTCCGAAGGGACCGTGGACCGGGCCTTCTGCGCCGTCCGCCCCCCGGGGCACCACGCCGGCCGGGACACCGGAATGGGGTTCTGCCTCATGAACAACGTCGCCGTCGCGGCGAAATACCTCCAGGCGCGGTTCGACGTCGGCAAGGTGCTCATCATCGACTGGGACGTCCACCACGGCAACGGCACGCAGAGCGTGTTCCTGGAAGACCCGTCCGTGTTCTTCTTCAGCATCCATGAGCACCCCACCTTCATCTATCCGGGCACCGGGCGCAGATGGGAGATCGGGAAAGGGAAGGGGGAAGGGACGACGCTGAACGCCCCGATGGCCCCGGGGGTCGGGGACGAGGAGTACCGGCTCGTCTTCGAGCAGACCCTCCTGCCCGCGGCGGAGCGGTTCCGGCCGGAGTTCATCCTGGTCTCCGCGGGGTTCGACGCCCACGCCGACGACCCGCTCGCCGACATCCGCCTCTCGGGCGAGGGGTACCGGTTCATGACACGCTTCGTCATCCGGATGGCGGAGCGGTTCTGCGGAGGCAGGCTGGTCTCCGTGCTCGAGGGGGGCTACGAGACGTCGTCCCTCACGTCCAGCATCGAAATCCACGTCCGGGAGCTGTTAGAGGAGTAATCCCGGGTTACGGAGGGTGAACCATGTTCGTCGCTCGCAGAATGCAGAAGAATCCCGTGACGCTGCCTCCGTCCGCGTCGCTGTACGAGGCGCAGGAAAAGATGCGGATGCGCGCCATACACCAGATCCCGGTGGTGTCGACGGACGGCAAGCTGGTCGGCATCCTCTCTGACCGGGACATCCGCGCGATCGTGCTCCCCGTGGGGATGATCCCCGGGTTCACCGCGGAGGAGGCGGAGAAATTCCTCAAGAACACCCCGGTGGAAAAAGTTATGAAGCGGAAGGTGATCGTCGCCACCCTGGCCGACACCCTCGAGGACGCGATCGGCCTGCTGTACAACTACAAGATCAACTCCCTGCCGGTGGTGGACAAGGACGACAAGGTCGTCGGCATCATCTCCCGGACCAACGTCCTCGAGGCTTTCATCGAGGTCATCGGCATGGACGAGGTCAGCTCCCGCCTCGACGTGGTGGTCCCCGACAAGCCCGGCTCCATGGCGCAGGTGTTCGCCGTCATCAGCTCCTTCCACGTGAACATCACGAGCATCCTGACGACGGGCCACCTGGGTCCGGGAAAACGGACGTGCTACTTCCGCATCGGCACGCTGAACCTCGGCCCGATCCGGAAAGCGCTCGAGGAAGCGGGGTTCGAGATCCTCGACCCGTCGACGTTCCTCCAGAGATGAAGGCGGCGGCCCTTGCGGCCGCCTAACCCTTCCCCTCTTTCCGCAATATCCCCTCCGCCGCGAGGCAGCCGTTCAGCGCCGCGCCGACGATCCCCCGGGATTTCCCCACCCCGTCCCCGGCGACGAACAGGTTCGGGACGTTCGTCTCGAGGTTCCTGTCCGTGGCGTACTTGGTGTCGTAGAACTTGATCTCCGGGACGTAGATCGCCGTGGAGGGATGCGCCACGCCGGGGATCACCCGGGACAGCAGGACGAGGCTTTCCCGGAGGTTGTCCACGATCCGCCCCGGGTAGGCGAAGGAGATGTCCCCCGGCGTCACCCCTTCGCCCGGGGGAAGCGTCGGGACCATCTTGTCGTATTCCGTCTCCGCGGAGAGGAACGTGTCCGCCCGCGAGCGGCGCCCCTGCATCAGGTCGCCCCACCGCTGCACCACGACGCTTTCGCCTCCTCCCCAGAAGTTGGCGAACTCCGCCACCTTGCGCCCCATCTCCGTGGTGTCCTGGATCGGCTCGGTCATCGAGACGGTGTTCAGGATCGCGAAGTTCGTGTTGGCGGTCTTGCGGGACTTGAGCGCGTCGCCGTTGACCAGCTTGAACCCCTCGCGCATCTCGAGGCGGACGCGCCCGCCGGGGTTCGTGCAGAAGGTCCGGGTCCGGTCGCCGTGGGAGGGAGTGACGAAGAGGAACTTGGGGTCGTAGAGTACCTTCGTGATCTCCTCGTATACGGGCGACGCCACCTCGACGCGGCACCCGATGTCGATCGCGCCGTACCGCGTCTCCACGCCGAGCCGGCGCGCCGCGTTGCGGAACCAGTATGCGCCTTCCCGGCCCGGGGCGGCGACCACGTAGCGTGCGAGCGTCTCGCCCTTCGAGGTGCCGAGAACGAACGGCCCCCCGGCCCGCAGGAGGATGTCCTGGACGCGCGTCCCCAGGGAGAACTCCACCCCGGCGGCGGCGATCGATTGCGTGATCGAGGCGACGACCCGGTAGGCCCGGTCGGTCCCCATGTGGCGCTGCCGCGCGGGCAACAGGGTGATGTCCCATTCCCCCTTCGGGGTCTTCCGGCGGGCCCAGGAGACGCGGTCGAGCCAGACGCCGATCCTTTCCCGATCCTCCCCGTAGACCGTGGGGTCCGCGCCGTGCTCGAGGAACACCTCGTCGATCCCGGCGATGCGCTTTTGCGCCTCCTCCTCCCCAAGCTGCAGCTCGGCCAGGTCGAGGCCGATGTGGGGAGAGAGGTTCAGCTTCCCGTCGGTCATCGCCCCGGCCCCGCCGGTGCGCCCTTTCTCGTCGAAGACCAGCACGTCCAGACCGCGGGCCGCCAGCGCCCGGGCGGCGAAGATCCCGCCCGGCCCGGCACCGACGACGGCGACGTCCCGGACCCTGTCGTCACCCGGCATCGGACGTCTCGACGCGGATCCCGCCGGAGAGGCGGAACGGTATCACGGTCATCCCCGCAAGCGACAAGATCGACTCGATCGAAGGCCGGTCCGCCGGGTCGCGCAGCATCCCGAAGAGCATGCCCCCGTTTCCCGCCCCGCACAGCTTCGCGCCGGAAACCATGCGGCGGAAACGGCGTCCCCCGAGAAGCTCCTCGACCTTCCGCGGCGACACCCCTTCCGCCAGCGTCCGCCGGATCTTCCACTCCCCCGCGACCGCGGCGCCCAGCGCGTCCGGGTCCGCCGCGCCCACCGCGCCCCATGCGTCCCGCGCGGCCGCCGCGATGCCGCGGAACTTCCGCAGGACGGAGGGATCCCCCTCGATCGCCCCGCGGATCATCCGCCAGTTCGCGTCGGAGGAGCGGTGCGCGATCCCGCTGTGCGCCAGGAACCCGTGGTCCCGCAGCATCCGCCCGGCCTCCCCGCCCGGCGGAAGCCGCAGCGCGTCGATGCGCCCCGGGAGGAAACGGATCCCCTGGATGCCGCCCCGCAGCGCCGCCACATGGTCCTGCCGCCCGGCGAGACCTTTCAGGTGCGAGGCCTCGATTTCCATCGCAGCGAAGGCGGTCTCCTCCCACCGCCGCGCCACGCCCGTCCACCGCCCCATCGCGGTCATCAGCGCGACGAGGAGCGCGGAGGACGCGCCGATCCCCGACCCCACGGGTGCCTCGTTCCGGACGACGATCTCCACCCCGGAGACGGCGGGGAAATGGCGCAGGGCCCGCGCGAGCAGCCCCAGCTTGCCCGAGACCGGGATGCCGTGCGTGTCGGGCGCAAGCACGGCCATCCCGTAATTCCCCGACTGCAGCCTCGCCAGGCCGCGCCGAAACGGCCCGACCTCCACGATGCTTCGGACGGAGATGGCGGCGTTGACGGTCATCGCCTCCTCCAGGACCAGATAGAGGGGGGAGATGTCGAGGGTGCCCCCCGCGAGGTCCACGCGGTTGGGGGCGAGGACGCGGAAAGGGCCGGAGGCCGCCGGGGAAGAGTCTCGCTTCATGCGTTGCCCCTTTCGGAACGGTTCAATGGCATTTTTACCACGTTCCGGGTGAAAATGAATCGACAACGAGGGACAAGGAGGGCGGCCATGGCTCCTGTTCAGATCCGGTGGATGGGACATTCCGGGTTCATGATCCGGGACGGGAAAACGGCGCTGATCGACCCGTGGTTCGAGGGGAACCCGAAGGCCGCCGGAGGGATCGGCTCGGCGCCCGGGGCGGACCTGATCCTCCTCACCCACGATCATTTCGACCATTCCGGCGACGCCGTGGAGCTGGCGAAGCGGACCGGTGCCCTGTTCGTGGCGATCTTCGAGCTGGCGGGAAACCTCGCGGCGAAGGGCATCCCCTCGAAGCAGATCCTGAACGGCGGCGGCGGGATGAACATCGGCGGGACCGTCGAGGCGGCCGGCTTCACCATCACCATGACCGAGGCCCGCCACTCCTCCACGCTGGGCGTTCCCGTCGGCTACGTGATCCGCACCCCTTCCGGGAAAACGGTCTACCATTCCGG
>DCUH01000033.1 GCA_002327765.1 bacterium UBA2219
AGCCAGGATCAAACTCTCCACTTAATTACGATAAGCGGACAAATCATCGATCCGTTCGCGCCTCGCATTCCCTGTTCAGTTTTCAAAGATCCGACCGCTTGCCACCGCGAAGACCGCACCGCGGCGGACTTATGATGTTACGAAAACGATTTCACCGTGTCAAGAGGTTTCTGCCGGAGCCGGGGATTGTCTGCCTCCCCGGGGTCTCTGCGGTTCCTCGCAACGGAAGCCAGCAATATATCGAAAGCCGCAAAACGATGCAAGAGAAAAAACCGCTTTCACGATTTTTTTTTTCAAAGCGAGCGCCCCGGCCTTCAGAACGCCAGGAGGACGAACTCCTTTTTCCCGATCTTCAGCCGGTACTCCCCTTCCCTCGGCAGGACCAGCGCCGGGTCCGAGGCGCGTTCCCCGTTGACCTCGAGTCCGCCCTGGGCGATCAGGCGCCGCGCGGCCGACTTGGTGGAGAAGGACGGCGAGACCCGGGACACCATCGTGGCCAGGTCGGAGCCGCCGGGAAGCGCCGCGCCGTCGAACCGCCGCGCGTCCTGCGGGAATTCCTTCGTGGAGAACCGCTTCCGGAAACCTTCTTCCGCATCGCGCCCCGCCTGCGCGCCGTGGAACCGCGCGACGATCTCGCGGGCCAGCGCGACCTTGGCGTCCATCGGGTGGTGCGAGCCGTCGGCCAGCCCGGCCTTCAACGCCGCGAGCTCCGCGAGGCTGACGTCGGAAAGCAGCTCGTAATAGGTCACCATGAGTTCGTCGGAGACGGACATCAGCTTCCCGAAGATCGTCTCCGGCGGCTCCGTGATGCCGACGTAGTTGCCGAGGCTCTTGCTCATCTTGTTCACGCCGTCGAGCCCCACCAGCAGCGGCGTCGTCATGACCACCTGCGGCTCCTGCCCGTACACGCGCTGGAGGTCGCGCCCCACCAGAAGGTTGAACTTCTGGTCCGTGCCGCCGAACTCGACGTCCGCGCGCAGCGCGACGGAGTCGTACCCCTGGAACAGGGGGTACAGGAACTCGTGGATCGAGATCGGCCGCTCCTCCTCGTACCGCTTCCGGAAGTCGTCCCGCTCGAGCATGCGGGCCACCGTCATCTGCGCGGCGACGCGCACCATCTCCTCGATGCGCAGGGATGAGAGCCACTCGGAGTTGAACCGCACCTCCGTGCGGCCCGGGTCGAGGATCTTGAAGATCTGCTCCTTGTAGGTCGACGCGTTCCGCTCCACGTCCTCCCGGCTCAACGCCTTCCGGGTCTCCGATTTCCCCGTAGGGTCCCCGATCATCGCCGTGAAGTCCCCGATGAGGAAGACCACCTGGTGCCCCGCCTCCTGGAAATGCTTCAGCTTCTGGATGAGGACCGTGTGCCCGAGATGCAGGTCCGGCGCAGTCGGGTCGAACCCGGCCTTCACCCGGAGAGGCCGCCGGCCTTCGGCGGAAGCCGCGAGCTTCCTCGCGAGCTCATCCCCGGAGATGACTTCCGTCGTGCCCCGCTTCAGGGACTGGAGAACGTCTTCCATGGTTCCTTGCTCCTCATTTCCGTCTCGCTCAGGCGGAACGATTGGATTCGACGGCAATCCCCTTTCGAGGGATCGATGTCGAAGAACACGCCGGACGCCTCCGGCTCGCCGGCGCCGACCTCGAAGCGCACGGGGACCTGGAGGAGGAAGCGCCGCAGGACCCCCTGCGGGTCCATTCCGATAACCGACCCTGCGGGCCCGCACATCCCCGCGTCGGTGATGTAGCCTGTGCCCTTCGGCAGGAGCTGTGCGTCGGAGGTCTGTACGTGCGTGTGCGTCCCCGCGATCGCCGAAACCCTGCCGTCGAGATAAAATCCCAGCGCCCGCTTCTCGGATGTCGCCTCCGCGTGGAAGTCCACGAAGACGCATGCGGCCGCCTTCCGGACGGCGGGAAGGTTATCGTCGGCCCACCGGAACGGGCAGTCGCAATCCCCCAGGAAGACCCTGCCCGCGAGGGAGATCACGGCGTAGGGAGTCCCGCTGCGGCCGTGATAGACCCCCCACCCGCGCCCGTCCACCCCGGGGGGGTAGTTCGCGGGCCGCAGAATCCGCTCGTCGGACCGCACGAGAGGAACCCCTTCCTTCTTGTCCCATATGTGGTTCCCGCCGGTCAGGACGTCGACGCCCGCTTCGAACAGCTCCCGGACCGAAGGCTCGGTGAGCCCCATGCCCGAGGCGGTGTTCTCGCCGTTGGCGATCGCAAGGTCCACGTCCCTGTAGGCGCGGACGCGGGAGAGGAACTCGGCGGCGGCCTTTCTGCCGGGTTTGCCGACGATGTCGCCGAGGAACAGGACCCACATGATGACCCCCTTGCCTCCCTGCCGGAAACGGTCCCGGCGGCCCCTTAACGGGCGTAATCGACCGCCCGCGTCTCCCGGATCACGGTCACGCGGATCTGCCCTGGATACGAGAGGTCGGACTCGACCTTCTTGGCGATGTCGCGCGCAAGGATGCACGCGGCGTCGTCGCTGATCTTCTGGTTGTCGACGATGATCCGCACCTCGCGGCCGGCCTGGATGGCGTACGATTTCTCCACGCCGGCGAACGACTTCGCGATCGCCTCGAGGTCCTCGAGCCGCTTCAGGTAGTTCGCCAGCATCTCCCGGCGCGCCCCGGGGCGCGCGCCGGAGAGGGCGTCGGCCGCCTGGACCAGTATGGGCAGGATGTCCCTGGGGGACTCGTCCTCGTGGTGCGCCGCGATGGAGTGGACGACCCGGGAGGACTCCCCGTACTTGCGCGCCAGGTCCGCCCCGATCAGGGCGTGGGGTCCTTCCACCTCGTGGTCCACCGCCTTCCCGATGTCGTGCAGCAGCCCCGCCCTCTTGGCGACCTTCGCGTTGAGCCCCAGCTCGGAGGCGATCATCCCGCAGAGGAACGCCACCTCGAGCGAGTGGGTGTAGATGTTCTGCCCGTAGGAGGTGCGGTACTTCAGCTTGCCGACCAGCTTCACCAGCTCCGCGTGCACGCCGTGGATCCCCAGGTCGAACAGCGCCTGCTCCCCGGCCTCGCGGATCGTCTCGTCCACCTCCTTGGTGACCTTCTCGACCGTCTCCTCGATCCGCGCCGGGTGGATCCGGCCGTCCTGGACCAGGCGGGAAAGGGAGATCCGCGCGATCTCCCTGCGGACCGGGTTGAACCCGGAGAGGATGACCGCCTCCGGGGTATCGTCGATGATGACGTCGATCCCCGTGGCCGCCTCGAAGGCCCGGATGTTGCGGCCCTCGCGGCCGATGATCCTTCCCTTCATCTCCTCGGACGGGAGCGGGACCGCGGTCACGACGTGCTCCGTCACGTAATCCGCCGCGTACCGCTGGACGGCCACGGAGATCATCTTCCGGGCCTTCTGCGTCGCCTCCTCCTTGAATTCCTCCTCGATGACCCGGACCTTCTTCCCCGCCTCGAGCTTCGCCTCGTTCGTGACCATCTCGACGATCTCCGCCTTGGCCTGCTCGGCCGACAGGCCGGCGATCCGCTGGCGGTCGGCGCTGGCCTGGGCGATGCGCGCCTCTAGCTCGGCGCGGCTCCCTTCGAGCCGGCGCTCCTGCTCGGCGACCTCCCGCTCCTTCTTCGCGATCTCGGCACTGCGGCTCTCGATGTGCTCGTTCTTCTTGTCGAGCAGGTCCTCCTTCTGGAGCAGCCGCTTCTCCACCTGGCCCAGCTCGTTTTTCCGGTCGCGCGTTTCCTGCTCGAAGTCGAGCTTGACCTGGAGCATGTGGTCCTTGGCCTGGAGGGCGGCCTCCTTCAGGATGTTCTCCGCCTCCCTGCGGGCGCTCTGAAGGATCTCCTCCGCCTTGCCCGCCTCGACGCGGGCCTTGCCTTCCGCGATCCTTCTCTTCGAAATCAGCGAAAAGACGTACAATCCGAGCACCGCAACCAGCAGCGCCAGGACCGCTATTATGATGATCGACGTATCCAAGTTCTGCCTCCTCGGTAAGCCATCTATTTTTACCGGGACCCGGCGCCCCTCCTAAGGGAACCGGATCACCCCTTCTTCCGTGGCGAGCGCATGCAGCGGCGCGTCCCACTCCTCCACGGGCACTTCCGGAACCACCTGGTCCGAATACGCGAGGCCCACGCGAAGCGCCTCCCCGGGGAGGCCGCCGAGGAACCGGTCGTAATACCCGAGCCCCTGCCCCAGCCGATGCCCCTTCCGGTCGAAAGCGACCCCGGGAACCAGAACCAGATCGAATCCCACGGTTTGCGGCGGGCGCCCCGGCACGCGGGGCGGTTCCGGGATGCCGTATGGCCCCCGGACCCAGGGGTCCCCGTTCCCGTGGGGATGGAACTCGAGCGCGCCCTGCCCCACGACGCAGGGGTAATACAGCGTCGCGCCGGCGGCCAGGTACGCTTCCCGGATCCTCTCCGTTCCCACTTCGCCCCGGACGGCGTTGTAGAGGGCCGCCGCCATGCCGCGGCGCGGGGGAAACGAGGCCAGGAAATGCTCCTGCGCGCGCTCGCCCGCGATGCGGGAGGACCCGGAACCGGCTTTGGCCCGGACGAGTTCGCGGACCTTCCGCCGAAGCATCGCCTTGCGCTCCGAAACGAGCATGAACGGCCTTCCAAACGGAATTGGGGGGGAGGTCAAACCGCGGAATGGCTGCGCTTGCGCTGCGGGGGCGTCCTTGCCTTGCTTCGCCGACAAACCCGTCTATTCGAACTGCCGCCGCATCGAAGAACAATAAAACATCGCAGCAACAACGGTTTCAACCGCCCCAATCTATATAAAAGGGCCCGTTCGGAAAACAGGCCCGGCCTGGCGGACGATGTGAAGCGCCCCTGCCTGTGCCGTGTCGGCCATTGAGTTGAACCTGGCTTTCACCAGGTGGGTTCCCTGGTTGGCCGTTTCAGGCTTCCCCGTCTTGCAAGGGGATGCACACCGCGGCCAGGGAGGGACCCCGTTCTCGAACTGTTGGCTCTAACTCGCCGACCGATCACGCTCACGACAGGGGCTTGGGAACCCCGTTTCCCCGCCGTGCTGCTCCAAAGCGTTTTCGAGGACCTCCAGAAGGTCCCGGTTCCTCCGGTCTACCTTCTCCTTCCACCCTTCCTGCTCCTTGCGGAGCTCCTCGACCTCCGACCGCAGCGACATCAGCTCGTCGTTGATCCCGCCGAGCCGGTCCCGCAGCCGCCTGGACTCCTCCTCGAGCCGGGCCGCCTTTTCCTCGAGCTCCCGGTTCTCCTTCCGGGTCTGCAGCATCCGGTCGCCCGTCGTCAGCACATCGTCGGCCAGTTCCATGGCCGCCAGCATGACGACGTTCAGGTAGTTCGCCGTACTCCCGGACTTCTGGATCTCGCGCACCCTGCCGTTCAGCGTTTCGGCCAGGCGCTGCATGTGTTCCGCCGAGCGTTCCGTCTGGACGACCAGCCCGTAGCCGGCGATATTTACATCGTAGCGATTCGCCATTCCTTCTCGATTATTATACCTCTTGCGGCCTATAACTCAATGCTGTCCAGGCGGGACAGGATCTTCTCGACGCGGTCCTTCACCTCGCCGCGCTCCCGCGTCATCTCGGCGAGCTTCTTGCCCGCCTCCTTCGCTTCCGCCTCCATGCGCGAAACCTCGGCGGCAAGGGCCGCCTTCTCCTTTTTGAGCGTGCTCACCACCTGCACCAGGTCGTTGATCTTCTTCTCGATCAGCGTGAAAGATTCCTCGCCCATCCCGTCCGTCCCCTTCCTGAGATCATATGTTGCATAAGGATACATCGGCTATCCCGCGGATTCAACGGGACAAGGGGGGTCACTCGCCCATGGCGATGACGGACCGGGCAATGGAGGAGCAGTGCGCCGCGATCCCCTTCCACGCTGCGAGGACGTCCATGTGCGCCGCGCTGGTCTCCAGCGTGTCCGGCCGTGCCTTCTGGAGCCGCTGGATGTGGGCCGTGCGCAACTCCCGCTCCCGGATCCCGATCACGCGGCGCCGCTCCACGACGGACTGCGCCTCGCCGGGGTCGCCGGTGATGAAGCAGGAAACGGCGTTCCGGTACAATGCCCCGACCTCGGTCAGGTACCCCTCCAGCTCCTTCCCCCCTTCCTCCGAGAACGACTGCTTCCTCGCGGAGAGGGGGCGGAGATGGTCGGTCATGGTCCGGTCGACGAAATCGCCGATATTCTCGAGGTCGGTGACAATGCCGATGTACGCCATCGAGCGCCGCGTCTGCGCCTCGTCCAAGGAGGTCTGCGCGAGGGCCGCCAGGAAGAATTTTATCTCCCGCGTGAGCTCGTCCACGTCGTCGTCGATCTGCCCGATCCGGCCGATACGGTCCGCGTTCCCGCGGCAGATCACCTCGACCGAGTCGTCGAGCATCTCCTGGATCATGTCGGCCATCCGCATGATCTCGCGCGCCGCCTGCCCGAGCGCCGCCCCCGCCACCGGGAGGTGCTCCCGGTCGATGAACGCCGCCTTCCCGCGGGGTGCGGCCGCGCGGCGCCCCGGGAAGGAGCGCTCGAGCAGCGATGCGATGCGTCCCGCCAGCGGGAAGAACAGCACCGCGATGAAGAGATTGAACAGCGTGTGGGCGTAGGCCACCAGGTGCGGGCCGTCGCCGAACGCCCTGTGGTAGTTCGGGGGCGAAAGGGTTATCGCTACAAGGAGCGCCAGGGCGCCGGCGGCCTTCATCCCGAAATGCCCCCACGCGATGCGCCGGCCTTCCGCCGCGAGCCCCGAGGCGGCCACGAAGGCGACGGAGGTCCCGCCCGCGTTCGCCCCGAGCACGAGCGGCAGGACGGCCGTCGCGCCGAGGAGCCCTTCCTGCGTGAAGGCGATCAGCAGGACCATCACGGCGGTGCCGCTCTGCAGCACGGCCGCCAGGAGGGCGCCGGTCGCGAAGGCGGTGAACGGGGCGTTCGACAGCTCCGACATCAGGATCCGCAGCCCCTCGATCCGGCCGACGTCGCCCGCGGCGCCGGCCAGGAACTTGAGCGCCAGGAGGACGAACCCGAACCCGAGCAGCCCCTGGCCGACCGCCTCCCCGCGCGGCTTCCCGCCCCAAAGGTACAGGGCGATGCCGATGGAGAGCACGGGGAGGGCGGCCTGGTAGATCCGGAAGGAGAGAAGCTGCACGGTCACCGTTGCGCCGAGGTCGGCCCCGAGAACGACGATCAGAGACTGGGAGAGCGAAAGGGTCGTCGCGTGCCCGAAGGAGATGAGGAGGGTGACCAGCGCGCCTGAGCTCTGCAGCACGGCGGTCGCCGCGGTCCCGAGCAGGAAGGCGCGCGCCCTGCTCTCCCTCGCGGAAGACCAGGCGCGGTCGATCCAGGAGGAGAACGCGAGCCCGAAGCCGTGGCCGGTGAGGCGGATCCCGTACAACAGCAGAAGGACGCTCCCGACGACCTCGAGGAGCAGGCGGTCGATCATCGGGAGGGGGCCTTCAGAAAAGGGCCTCCGCGAAGCTCCGCGCGTCGAACGGGCGCAGGTCGTCGATCTTCTCCCCCACCCCGATGAAACGGATGGGGGCGCCGACCTCGCGCGTGACGGAGAGCACGACCCCGCCCTTCGCCGTGCCGTCGAGCTTCGTGAGGGCCAGGCCCGTGACGCCGGTGAACTCCTGGAACGTCTTCGCCTGGGCGATGGCGTTCCTCCCGCTCGTGGCGTCGAGGACCAGCAGGACTTCGTGCGGAGCGCCGGGGATCTCCTTGCCGATGACGCGCACGACCTTTCGGACCTCTTCCATCAGGTGGGATTTCGTGTGGAGGCGGCCCGCGGTGTCGATGAGCACGACATGCGTCCCGCGCGACTTGGCCGCGCGCACGGCGTCGAAGGCGACCGCCGAGGAATCGGCGCCTTCCTTGTGGCGCACGATGTCCGCCCCCGCCCGGTCCGCCCAAACCGCGAGCTGGTCGATCGCCGCCGCGCGGAAAGTGTCGGCCGCCGCGATGAGGACGGAGTGCCCCTCGCCCCGCAGCCAGCCCGCAACTTTCCCGATGGTGGTCGTCTTCCCCACGCCGTTGACGCCGACGACGAGGACGACGAAGGGGGGCGGAGGGGCGACGGCGAGCGGGACCATCCGGGGAGCGAGCGTCTCCTCCACCATCTTCCGGAGCCGGCTTTTCAGCGCCTCCACGTCGGGCAGCTCTCCGCGGCGCCACGCCGCGCGCAGGGCGTCCACGTACTCGACGGAAAGCGCGGGCCCCGCGTCTGCCAGGATGAGGGCCTCCTCGAGCTCGGAGAGGACGGTCTCGTCCACGGGGCCGACGCCGCGGGCGATCGCCTCCACGTTCATGAACAGGAGTTCCCGGGTCTTCGTCAGCCCGGCTTTGAGGCGGGCGAAGAATCCTCCGCTGGGCTTGTCGCCGGGTTCGGTCAAACGCGCGGCTCCTTCCGCCGATGCCTGATTTTTCAGTCCGTGAGCTTCACGGAAACGGTCTTCGAGATCCCGGGCTTCTCCATCGTGATCCCGTAGAGGACGTCCGCGAGCTCCATCGTCCGCTTGTTGTGCGTGATGACCAGGAACTGGTACCGCGAAGACATCTCCCGGACCATGCTGTTGAACCGGTCGACGTTCGCGTCGTCCAGCGGGGCGTCCACCTCATCGAGCAGGCAGAACGGTGACGGCTTGACGAGGAAGATGGAGAAGATGAGGCTGATCGCCGTGAGGGCGCTTTCCCCGCCGGAGAGGCTGTGGAGCGGGAGCGCCTTCTTCCCCGGAAGCTGCACGAAGATCTCGACCCCGGACTCGAGGAGGTTTTCCTCCTCCAGCAGGCGAAGCTGCGCCCGCCCGCCCTGGAACAACCGGGGGAAGAGCTCCGAGAACTTCGCGTTGATCTCGTCGAACGCGGCGGAGAACCGTTCCCGCGTCGTCCGGTTGATCCGCTGGATCGCCTTGGTCAGGTCCTCGAGCGACCTCTCGAGGTCCTCCTTCTGGGCTGTCAGGAAGGCGTGGCGCTCCGAGAGATCCCCGTGCTCCTCGAGGGAGGCCATGTTCACCTCGCCCATGGAGGACATTTTCTCCCGCAGGGCTTCCGCCCTCTCCTCGAGCGCGGGGACGTCCCCGTCCTCCGCGGCCGCATCCGGCGTCTCGAAGGGCGGGAGGTCCCGGAGGCGGACCTCGTACCGCTGATGGAGCAGCGCGTCGACCGCGGCGATGTCCATCTCGGCCTTCTGCAGCCGCAGGCGCTCCGCGGCCTGGCGCTCCACCGCCGCGGATTCGCGCGCGCGCCCCCCCCGGAGCTCCTCCTCGATCCCGGACAGGCGGGAGGCGGCCACGGCCAGGTCGGCCACGCGGACGTCGATCCGGTCCTGCAGGCCGGAGAGGCCGGCCGCCGCCTGCTCGATCGCGTCGCGGCCGGCGCGCATCGCGGCGTCGAGCGACACCAGGGACTCCTCGTACCCGGCCTTCCGGCGGGCGCGCTCCTCGAGCAGCCTCCTTTTCCCATCCGCCTGCTCCGCGACGGAGGCCAGCAGCGCCGCGGCGGCCCGGTCCTGCTCCTCGAGCGCGCTGTAGGCGATCTCGGCCGCGTGGGCGCGCTCCCTGCTCTCCTCCAGCAGCCGCCTCTTCTCCTCGACCGCTGCGAGCAGGGCGCGCGAGCGCTCCTCCTCCTCCCCCCGGGCCTGCCCCGTCTGCCGCGCGGCGTCGAGCGACGCGGCCAGTTCCTCGGCCATCCGCCCCAGCTCCCCGCGAAGGAACGCCTCCTCCTGGGTGCGCTCGTCGAGCTGGGCCCGGGCCTGCAACAGCGTCTCCTCGATGACCGCCTTCGCCTTCGCGGCCGCCGCGTGGGCGGAGGCAGCCGCCTCGCGCGCCAGGAACGATTCCGCGCGGCGCTCCTCGAGGGCGGCGCGGTCGCGTCGCACCGCCTCTTCCTCCTCCAGCAGGCGCCGCCGATGCGCCCCCAGCTCCTCGATCTCCCGCGACAGCTCGCGGATCTCCCTTCTGCGGGCGAGGACCCCGGCCTCGGCTGCGGCTTCCTCCCCCTCTGCCGCCTCCCGCGCGCTTCCGCGCCCGCCTCCGATGAGGATGCCGTCCGCCGTCACCATGTCGCCGTCGAGCGTCACGTAGGAGTTCCACACCCCGTTGCGGTTCCACAGGCGCAGCGCCGTGTCGAGGTTCCGGACGAGCAGCGTCCCGCCGAGGAGCCCCCGCACCAGCTCGCCGCACTCCGGCGGCGCCTGGACGACGCTCGTCAGCGGGCCGACGACGCCCTCTTCCCCGACGTAGGCGAGCCGCTCCTCCCGGATCCGCAGACCCACCGGAACGAAGGCGCTCCGGCCCTCGCCGGACTCTTTCAGGTAATGGATGGCGGACAGCCCGTCGGCCTGGTCGCGCACGACGACGGACTGCATCCGCTCGCCGAGGACCGCCTCGACCGCCTTCTCGTACTCCGCGTCGGTTTCGATGAGGTCTCCCATGATGCCGAAGATCCCGGCCGCCGCGGCTTCGCGCGCCCCGCCGTTGCGGAAGTGCCGCAGGACCGCGCGGACGCCCGAGGAGGTCCAGTCGCGCTGCTCGTGCACGCGCGACAGGGTGGAAAGGCGCGATTCCGCCGACTGCAGTTTCCCCTCCGCGATGCGCGACGCCTCGACCGCCGCGTCGAGCCGCGCGGTCGTTTCGGCCAGCAGGGCCCCCGTCCCGCTCCAGGAGCCTTCCGCCGCGTCGAGCGCCTCGCGCGCCTCCCTTTCCGCGCCGGAGGCCGACGCGCTCTCCGCGGAGGCCTTCTCCACAGCCGCGGTCGCCTCCGCGATGCGCTCCCGCAGGCGGGCCAGCCCCCGCTCCGCTTCCTCGATCCTGCGCGAAAGCGACTCCGCGCCCGACTGCGCGCCGGAGTGCTGGGTGACGCGGACCATCAGGTCGGACGCGGCCCGGTCGGCCAGCTCCTGCGCGGCCCGGTATTCCTCCCGCACCGCCTCGAGCGCCGCGCGCGCCTCTTCCCATTCCCGCTTCGTGCGCGCGAGCTCCTCCCTCCTCCTCTGCGACTCCCCGTCCGCGCGGGACACCCGCCCGTCGAGCTCGCCGATCTCCGCCCGCAGCGTATCCATCTCCCGGCCGGTCTCGTCGATCGTCCGCCGGAAATGCTCCGCCTGGGCATGCATCCCGTTCCATTCCGCTTCCCTGCGGGCCGCCTCCTCCTTGCGGCCGGCGTGCTCCTCGCGCAGGTCGGCCAAGAGCCGCTCCCGCTCCGCCTGCCGCAGACGCGCCTCCTCCCGGTCGGCCTCGAGGCCCGAAACGGAGGCGCGGCACGCGGACAGTTCGTCCTCGAGCCCGGCGAGCTCCTTCCGCGCCGCTTCCCGTTCCTCCGACATCGCGCGGTGTCTTCCGGCCGCCACGCGGAGATCGAGATCCTTGAGCTCGGCGCGCAGGACCTTGTACCGCTCGGCCTTGCGGACCTGCCGCTCGAGCGTGCCGATCTGCCGCCGCACCTCGTCGAGGATGTCCTTCACGCGGGCGAGGTTCTGGCGCGTGCTCTCCATCTTCCGCTCCGCTTCCTTGCGGCGAACGCGGAACTTGGCGACCCCGGCGGCCTCCTCGATGATGAGCCGCTTCTCGTCGGGGCGGGCGTTGACGATCTCGCCCACCTTCCCCTGACGGATGATGGCGTACCCGCGCGCGCCGGCCCCCGTGTCGAGGAACAGCTCGGCGATGTCNNGTCCGCCGGGTCACGGAGATCTCGTGGAACGACTCGTATCCCGGAGGGGCGATCCCGTCGTCGTTCACGAAGGTGAGCGTCACCTCCGCCATGCCGAGAGGCCCGGCGGCGTCGGAGCCGGCGAAGATCACGTCCTCCAGCGCCTTGCTCCTGAGGTGGGAGGGGGCGTGCTCCCCGAGGACCCAGCGGATGGCGTCGACGATGTTCGACTTACCGCACCCGTTCGGACCGACGATCGCCGAGATTCCCTCGGAGAAATCAAACGTTGTCTTGTCGTAGAAGGACTTGAACCCGATAAGTTCCAGCTTTTTTAGCTTCATCTGTCCCCGTAGTCCCAGGTGGAATGGCGGACCCCGAACCTCAACATCCTGTGGACATGCGTGACGTCTAACGCAATATATGGTGTTTCGGAGGGAAAGTAAAGGGGGAAAGGCGGCCCCGCGGACGGGGCCGCCATCGAGAATCGTTACCCGGAATTCCCTACTTTTTTCTTGCCTTCGCCTCCAGGCGCTTCCTTAGCGCCGCCTGGGCCGCGGCCAACCGGGCGACGGGCACGCTGTAGGGGGAGCAGGAGACGTAATCGAGCCCCGCCTGGTCGAAGAATTCCACCGAATCGGGGTCCCCGGCGTGCTCGCCGCAGACGCCGACCTTCAGGGAAGGACGGGTGGAACGGCCCTTCTCCACGGCCATCCGGATGAGCTGCCCCACCCCCGCGCGGTCGATCGTCGTGAACACGTCGGCATCGAGGAGGTTCTCGGCCCGCTTGCGGTAGGTCGTCCCGCAGGCCCCGCAGGCGAGGTCCTTGTCCAGCTTCTCGCCGCATTGAAGGCATAGCTCCGACCGCCCCATGTATTTCCGGATGAACTTCCCGGAATCGTCCCGGGAGAAACCGAACGTCGTCTGCGTGAGGTCGTTGGTCCCGAAGGAGAAGAAATCCGCCTCCCGCGCGATCTCGTCCGCCGTGACGGCGGCCCGCGGAAGCTCGATCATCGCGCCGACGGAATACGGGATCTTCCGCTTGTACCTCTTCATCGTCTCCTCCGCCACCTGGATGACGATTTCCTTCTGCGCACGCATCTCGCTGACCATGCTGACCAGCGGGATCATGATCTCGGGCCGCACGCGGACCCCTTCCCGCGCCACTTCGCACGCGGCCTCGAAGATGGCGCGCGCCTGCATCCGCGTGATCCCGGGGTGGCAGATGCCCAGCCGGCAGCCGCGCATCCCGAGCATCGGGTTGACCTCCTGCAGCTCCTCGACCCGCTCCAGCAGGCGCCTCTTCTCCTCGACGAGGGAGCGGTCCGCGCGCAGGAACTCGAGCTTGTTGATCTCGATCAGCAGGTCCTCGCGCCGCGGGAGGAACTCGTTCAGCGGCGGGTCGAGCAGGCGGATCGTGACGGGGAGGCCCGCCATGATCTCGAACAGCTCGACGAAATCCTGGCGCTGCATCGGCTGGATCTTCGCGAGCGCCGCGCGCCGGCTCGTCTCGTCGTCGGCCAGGATCATCTGGCGTACCGCCACGATGCGATCGCCTTCGAAGAACATGTGCTCGGTGC
>DCUH01000112.1 GCA_002327765.1 bacterium UBA2219
CCGGTCCTCTGCGCCTCGCTCCTCAAGCCGGTGGAGAAAGGGGAGCATGGCGCGGAAGGCGGAATCCCGTTCCTGCGCTCCTTCTTCCGGTGGTTCAACGGGCTCTTCCTCCGGTCGAGGGACAGGTACCTGAAGGAGGTCGCCCGCGCTCTTTCCTCCCGGAAGCGCTACCTGGCAGTCTTCGTCCTCATCGTGGCCGCGTTCGTCTTCCTGTTCCAGCGGATGCCCACCTCCTACCTGCCCGACGAGGACCAGGGGATGATGATGGTCCAGGCGATGCTCCCGGCGAACACGCCGATGGAGCTGACCGAGGGCGTCATGACGAGGATCCGGGACCACCTGCTCACGAACGAGCCGGAAACGGTGGAATCGGTTCTGAACGTGGCCGGGGTCAGCTTCGCCGGGCGCGGGCAGAACATGGGAATGGCGTTCGTGCGGCTCCGGGACTGGGACCTGCGGGAAAGGGCGGACCTGAAGGTCGACGCCCTGGCGGGAAGATCGATGAGGATGTTTTCCCAATACCGCGACGCGATGGTGTTCGCCTTCCCGCCCCCGTCGGTCATCGAGCTGGGGAACGCCCGGGGCTTCGACTTCCAGCTCCTGGACCGCGGGGGCCTGGGCCACGAGAAGCTGATGGATGCGCGGAACATGCTCCTCGGCATGGCGGCGCGCGACCCGCGGCTCAGGAACGTCCGGCCCAACGGGATGGAGGACACGCCCCAGTACCGGGTCGACGTGGACTGGGAGAAGGCGGGGGCCCTCGGGGTTCCCCTGAGCTCCGTCAACTCCACCATATCGGCGGCCTTCGGGAGCGCCTACGTCAACGACTTCATCCAGGCCGGGCGCGTGAAGCGGGTGTACGTCCAGGCGGACGCCCCGTACCGGATGCTTCCCAGGGACGTGGACAAGCTCTACGTGCGCAACACGGCGGGGCGGATGGTCCCGTTCTCCTCCTTCGCGAAGGGTCGCTGGACCGCGGGCTCGCCGAAGCTGGAGCGGTTCAACGGCTTCCCGTCCATCAACATCCAGGGCGAGCCGGCNNCCGGCGAGGCGATGGCGGCCATGGAGGAGATCGCCTCGAAGCTGCCGCAGGGGATCGGCTTCGACTGGACCGGGCTTTCCTACCAGGAGCGGCAGTCGGGCGCCCAGGCGGGTCCGCTCTACGCGTTTTCCGTCCTCGTGATCTTCCTGTGTCTGGCGGCGCTCTACGAGAGCTGGCCGATCCCGATCTCGATCCTGATGGCCCTTCCGCTCGGCGCCATCGGCGGCGTGATCGCGGCGAGCCTCAAAGGCATGCCCAACGACGTCTACTTCCAGATCGGGCTGTTGACCACCCTCGGTCTGACCACGAAGAACGCCATCCTGATCGTGCAGTTCGCCAAGATCCGGGTGGAGGAGGGGATGGGGCTGATCGAGGCGACGATGGAGGCGTCGAAGCTGCGGCTGCGCCCGATCGTCATGACCTCGCTCGCCTTCGGGTTCGGCGTCCTGCCGCTGGCCATCGCGAGCGGCGCGGGCGCGGGAGCGCAGCGGGGGATCGGCGTGGGCGTGATCGGCGGCGTGGTGACCGCCACCTTTTTGGTGACGCTGTTCGCCCCGCTCTTCTACGTGCTGATCTACGGCCTGTCCGGGAAGCACAGGCGGCAGGAGGCGGACCGGCTCGCCGAGGCGAAAGCGACCGGATCGGGGGAATCGACCAATGATTAGCCACCGGGTTCTTCTTCTGGGCGCGGCCGCCGCTTTCCTGGGCGGATGCTCCCTGGCCCCTCAATACACGAGGCCCGAGGCGCCGGTCCAGGCCTCCTGGCCGGCCGGCCCCGCGTACGACAACGCGCAGGCCCCCCCGGGGGCGAAGGCCGCGGCGGAGGCGACGTGGAAGGAGGTTTTCCCCGACGAACGGCTCCGGAAGGTCGTCGGGATGGCGCTCGGGAACAACCGCTCCCTCCGGATCGCCGCCCTGAACGCGGAGTACGCCCGGGCGCTGTACGGCGTCCAGCGGGCCGAGCTGTTCCCGACGGTCAACGCGACCGCCGCCGGCGCGAAGCAGCGGGTTCCCGCAGACCTGTCGCGCAGCGGGCAGGTCAACCGGCCCGAGGAATACAACGTCAACCTGGGGATCGCCGCCTGGGAGATCGATTTCTTCGGCCGGATACGCAGTCTGAAGGACGCCGCGCTCGAGGAGTACCTGGCCACCGAACAGGCACGCCGCAGCGCCGGGATCCTGCTGGTGTCGGAAGTCGCCAACGCCTGGCTTTCCCTGGCGGCGGACCGTGAGACGCTGCGGCTGGCGCGGTCCACCATGGAGACGCAGAAGGCCGCCTACGACCTGATCCGGAAGCGGTACGACGTAGGGCTATTGCCGGAGCTCGACCTCCGCCAGGCGCAGACGCGGGTGGACGTTGCCCGGGCCGACGCGGCGTTCTACGAGCGGCGGGTCGCCCAGGACCGGAACGCCCTGGAGCTGCTGGCCGGGGGGAGGGTGCCGGACGAGCTGCTGCCTGCCGACCTGAGCACGGTCGTTCCGCCGGAAGAGGTCGCCGCCGGGCTCCCCTCCGACGTGCTGCTGCGCCGCCCGGACATCCTTCAGGCGGAGAGCCTGCTCCGGGCCGAAAACGCCAACATCGGCGCCGCGAGGGCGACGCTTTTCCCCCGCATCTCTCTGACCGCCTCGTTCGGCACCTCCAGCGCGGAGCTTTCGAACCTGTTCAAGAGCGGGCAGGAGTCATGGAACTTCGCTCCGCGGATCGTTCTCCCCATCTTCGACGCCCGCTCGTGGGCGGCGCTGGACGCGGTCAAGGTGCGCAGGGAGATTGCCGTGGCGCAGTACGAGATGGCCATCCAGTCGGCCTTTCGGGACGTCGCCGACGCCCTTGCCGCGAAGGGGACGATCGAGGAGCAGCTGGCGGCCCAGCAGTCGCTGGCAGAGGCCGTGGAGGCGACGTACCGGCTTTCCAGCCAGCGCTACGAGAAGGGGATCGACAGCTACCTGGGCGTTCTCGACGCGCAGCGCTCCCTTTACGCCGCGCAGCAGGGGCTGATCTCCGCCCGCCTGGCGCGGCTCGCCGCCCGGGTGAACCTCTACGCCGCGCTGGGCGGCGGGGGCGACGAAGACGCATCGTCCGGCGGGGGGCGCTGAAGGCCGGCGGTCGCCCGTGGGTTTCGGCCAGGATACCGTTTCAGGCGAAATATCCTTTTTTCATATGAAGTTGCACCGACATTGCGCGTCCCGGGGCGGCGGCGCGGCCGCGGCCGATTGCCGCTTTCCGGACCCGTCGGCCCCGTGATATCATGTACTGCATTCATCGGTTACGGCCCAATCCCATCCAAAGTCGACAGGCCGCGGAAGATCCTGGGAACGCCGGGAGGCAAAGGAAATGGACGAACTCGTCATCGCCGGTCGGAAGTTCCGTTCGAGGCTGCTGATCGGCACCGGGAAGTTTTCCTCGAACCAGGCGATGCTGGAGGCCATGGAGGCCTCGGGGAGCGACATCGTCACCGTCGCGCTGCGGCGCGTCGACATCGACAACCCCGAAGACTACATGCTCAAGCACATAGACCGGCACAGGTACCTGCTGCTTCCCAACACCAGCGGCGCCCGCGACTGCGAGGAGGCGGTGCGCCTGGCCCGCCTGGCCCGCGCCGCCGGCTGCGAGCCGTGGATCAAGCTGGAGGTCACCCCCGACCCCTACTATTTGCTGCCGGACCCGATCGAGACCTACAAGGCGGCCCAGATCCTGGTCAAGGACGGCTTCACCGTCCTCCCCTACATCAACGCCGACCCGATCCTGGCCAAGCATCTCCAGGAGATCGGCTGCGCCACGGTCATGCCGCTCGGGGCCCCCATCGGCACCAACAAGGGGGTTCGGACCCGGGACAACATCGCCATCATCATCGAGCAGGCCCATGTTCCCGTGGTCGTGGACGCCGGGCTGGGCGCCCCCTCGCACGCTGCCGAGGCCATGGAGATGGGCGCCGACGCGGTCCTGGTCAACACGGCGCTGGCCGTCTCCCCCAACCCGGGGATGATGGCCGCCGCCTTCAAGAAGGGCGTCGAGGCGGGGCGCGAGGCGTTCCTCGCGGGCTTGGGCAAGCCGCGCAAGTTCGCCGAGGCCTCCAGCCCCCTGACCGGCTTCCTGAGGGACGAGAAATGAGCTTCCTGGACGAATTCAAGAAGCACGACCACGGGGAGGTCCTTGACCGGATCATGTCCAGGACGGCCCAGGACGTGGAGCGGGCCCTCCAGGCCGAGCGGCCCGGAATCGAGGACTTCGAGGCGCTGATCTCCCCGGCCGCGGAAGGATACCTGGAGCGGATGGCGGAGCGCTCGCACCGTACCACGCTGCAGCGCTTCGGGAACAACATCCAGATGTACGTTCCGCTCTACATCTCCAACGAGTGCACCAACGGCTGCGTCTATTGCGGCTTCAACGCCGAGAACCCGGTCCACCGGAAGACCCTCTCCCTCGACGAGATCGAACAGGAGGCGCTGGCGCTGCACCGGCAGGAGTTCCGGCACGTCCTGGTCCTGACCGGCGAGGCGCCCAACGCCGTCCGGAACGAGGAGCTGGCGGCGGCCATCCGGAAGATCCGCCCGCTCTTCAGCTCCATCAGCATCGAGGTCTACCCGATGGACGTCGACGGCTACCGCTCCATGGTGGAGGCGGGCGTGGACGGTCTCACAATCTACCAGGAGACCTACGACCCGGAGCTCTACAAGAAACTCCACTTGTTCGGGAAAAAGCGCGATTTCCTGTGGCGCCTGGGTACCCCGGAACGGGGAGGGGAGGCGGGGCTGCGGTCGATCGGCATCGGCGCCCTCCTGGGGCTGGGCAATTTCCACGTCGAGACCTTCTTCACGGGTCTGCACGCGCTCTACCTCGCGCACCGCTTCTGGCGCACCCGGGTGTCCGTCTCCTTCCCGCGCATCCGGCCTGCGGAAGGCGGCTTCGCGCCGCTCTACGAGGTCACCGACAAGCAGATGGTGCAGGGGATCTGCGCCATGCGCATCCTTCTGCCCGACTGCGGCCTGACCCTGTCCACGCGCGAAAGCGCCCGGTTCCGCGACAACCTCATCCCGCTGGGGGTCACCCAGATGAGCGCGGGCTCGTCCACCGCGCCCGGCGGCTATTCCCACCAGGACGAGGGCACGGGGCAGTTCAACATCGACGACGACCGTTCCCCGGAGGAAATCAGCCGCGTCATCCGCTCCAAGGGGTATGAAGCGGTATGGAAGGACTGGGACGCCGCGTTTCTGCGGGCCAACGTTTCCTGAAAGCGCCGCCAGGCGCCTGTTTCCCGCTCCGATCCCCCGGCGGTTCGCGTGCGCGCGTCCGCCGGTTTTTTTCCCCCGCCGACCCCCGCCTCCCCCCGCGGGATCCGTTTCCCTTCCCTTCCGGCCGCGTCGAGGCCGGAATTCCCAAAACCTGGAGTATCGAATAACGTTCTTGACAATATTTATTAAATAGGAGATATTCTTAGTTACGAATAAATCCTATATAGGAACGGGCCCAATGGAGATCGCCCCCGAAACTTTGGACGAGAGGGTAAGCCGTTTCGTGGAAGGGCTGAAGGGCGCCGGGGTGAAGCTGACGCCGCAGCGGCTCGAGATCTTCCGCGAGGTGGCGAAATCCGCGGACCATCCCGACGTGGAGACGGTCTTCCGCGGGGTCCGGAAACGCCTGCCCTCCGTGTCGCTCGACACCGTGTACCGGACGCTTTGGTCGCTGATCGACCTGGGCCTTCTGTCCACCGTCGGGCATTCCCGGGAGCGGGTCCGGTTCGACGCCAACATGGGCTCCCACCACCATTTCGTGTGCGAGGCCTGCGGCGTCATGTGGGATTTCCAGAGCGACGAGTTCGACCGTGTTCGCGTTCCTGACGTCGTACGGAAGCTCGGGAGCGCGCAGAAGACCCAGGTGGAGATCCGGGGCATCTGCACCCGGTGCTCCGGAGAGACAACTTCGAGACGCTGCGCTTCGCGCAGGAAGGAGGACAGATGGAAAAGAAGAAGCTGACCAACAACGCGGGAGCCCCCGTCGTCGACAACCAGAACA
>DCUH01000089.1:0-283 GCA_002327765.1 bacterium UBA2219
TGCAGGTCTCGCTCTCGATGGGCCGATCCAGCACGGTGAGGGGGAATTTTGCCACGTTGAGGACGTTGCTCAAAAAGCGCACCACCTTGTCGCGGGCCTCGTCGCTGACGGCGGCGCACACCCGCCAGAAGTCGCGGATGCTGGCGACGTATTCGCGCCCCGGCATCACCCGCTCGAAGCTGTGCGCCAGCACCGGCTCCGACGCGATCTTCCGCTTCTCGAAGGCTTTTTTGAGGATCGGCCAGGCGACGAATTCCGTGGTGCCCGGGGCGACGGTCGTCTC
>DCUH01000089.1:332-36310 GCA_002327765.1 bacterium UBA2219
GCCGCCATGTCGGCCTCGCCGGTGCGCATGTTGCCCAGCTCGCTCTTGGAATAATCGCACTGCACGTCCACCACGACGACGTCGGCAAGCGTGAGCACGTCGCTGTTATAGGTGGCGACCAGCGTCTTCTTCTCCTTCACGCAGCGGCCGATCATCCGGTCCACTTCGGGGTCCTCGGCCTTCACCGGCGAGACGCCCTTGTTGAGCAGCGGGATCTTCCAGTAGCTGCGCGGGCTGGGGCGCTGGCAGCCGACGACGAACTTCGACGGCCTGCCGTCCTTGCCCCTAGTGTCGGCGACGATCGCGGCCATCACGGCGCCGACGAACCCCACCCCCATGACGACGACGATCTCCTTTCCCTCGGAGCGGGCCTTGCGCGCAAGCTTTTCCACCCGCTTGAACTCCCCCGAGTAGTCGCCCGGCGCGGGAATCGTGTACTTGTCTCCGTACGGGCTAACCGAAAAGGATGCTGCCGCTTTTGCTTTCACCTCGGCCTCCGGGAAGACAGGCTACCGCCCATGGCGGCTGCGAAACTGTCGGGGGTAAGCCCGTTCGATATGGCAATCAACGGATCCTTTCGAAACGCGGAACTTGCGGCCTACTTCCTGTTAATCGTCAAAGACAACTCTATATTCAAATTTATTTTCAAGGATTTGCGCGTGTTGGTCCTGTTAAGGGCGTCGAGCGGCGCAGGGGATGTCGGAGATGCGGCGGGAAACTTCCATGCCTGGCAACGGATTGCCTCCTTCGAAGCGTGCCCCCCGTCGGCCGGGGCGAGGCCTGATGGTATCAACTGCACATTCCATACCGGGAGGGAAACACCTTGTAAGTACAAGTTTTTCCGATGGAGAAAGCAAGGATAACGCTCAAAGAGGAAATTCCAGCCCAATTATAGGCATTTATTTTCCCACAACAGGAAGCCTGTTGTTGCCTTGAGGTCGGACAGGATTCGTCTTTGATTGGTTCGCGGCCTGCCCGATGGCGGCAGCTACCTTCCGGGGAGGCGCACGGCACCCGGTGCGGGGATGGGCGGCTGATTCCCGTACGCGTGGTCGAAGGTCTTTTTATGCGGCCCCTGGCCAGGCAGCATCGTCGCCGCGTGCCAGGTGAAGTCCGCGCCGAAGTCCGCCTTCACCTTCCACTCGAGCGTCGCTCCGGTCCGCTGGAAGGCGAGGTCCGTCGTGCCGGTGAAGTCGGTCCCGTTCCAGTAGCGGAACTTGTGGTTCCAGTCGCCGAGCTTGGCGTCGAGGATGGCGTCGATCCGGTTTTCGCGCAGGTCGATCCACGGGATCTGCGGCACGTAGCGGTCGGTGTCCCTCGCCCCGTCAGGTCCCGAGTTGACGTAGATGCCGTACCGCGCGTCGTAGTATTGCCGCTTCAGCTCTTCCGGGATGTCGCCCATCGACGGCTCGACCGCCAGGTCGATCCGGAAGTAATGGTACGTGCCGTCGAAGGCGTGGCGGGCGGAAACGATGTCGAGGCAGGCGATGTAGGGGCCCCTGCCGTGGCGCGTGTCGCCGGCGGGGTCTTCGTATGTCCGGACGTCCGCCCTGCCCCAGTCGTACAAGGGGGCCGCGGCCGCCGGCCGCGCGGGAGGGAAAAGGGTCGCGATCGCGAGGGATGCGGCGGCGAGGCACGTCCACGGACGGTTCATCGCTCTCCTCCTTTGTAGGAACATGATACCCGAACCGCGGAGGGCGAAAATGCGAAAGGCAGGGATTTTGAGTCCCTGCCTTCCAAGGGGAGAACGTTGGTTTCGGGTTGACGGACGGTTATGCCTGATTGCGGTCCCGTCTCCGCAGGCCGAACAGGCAGATGATACCGGAGCCGAGGAGGAGTGCGGCGCCGGAAACCGGGGTCGTGACCACGAGGGCGGACACCTGGCTCAGCACGATGCGGCTCCCCTTGTCCAGGGCGAGCGACAGCCAGGCGAAGTTATACGGGAGGTGCGGCGCGGGAATCGCGTAGGCGAGCGGCTCGACCCCGCGGTCTCGCAGGTCGTACGCGGGGGAGCTCATCAGGTTTCGGTCGGCGGCCTCGTCGCCCGTCCGGATGAAGAGCTTGTGGAAATCGCCGTAGCCGTCGTCCATCGGCATCGCCTTGAACCCGTCGTAAGCCGACGCCCCAACGGCGCCCGAAAGGACGAAAACGACGCCCGCGACCAGGATGACCAGCCAGGTTCCCCTCTGCGTTCTCATCGTTTCGCCCCTCCCGGGTCTTATGCTGGCAATTTATTCAGCATATTCCGTGCCTCTCGGGACGCAGCGGCCCGGCAATCCGATTTACCCTTTCCCGTCAAGGGTTTGGTCGTTTCGGGCGCAATAGTCCTCAATAGCAGAAGTCGGGTTCAGCGTTTTCGCATGTCAGAAATGTAATCGCCGAATACAGGATTGCATTCGTGCGGATAGCGGGATTGCATTCGTGAAAAAGTCTATAATGGGGCTATGAAGACGCGTGGTGAACGTTCATATGCGGCCGGGATCGCCGTAAGGGTCGCGGTCGTTTCGGCCCTGCTGGCGGCGCTGCTCCTCGGCGGGTGCGTCGGTCCACGGAAAGCGGCCAGGCCCGGCGAGCCGCCCCCCGACCCGATGACGATACGCCTTCCCGTCGGCACGCCGCTGAAGATCGAGCAGGCGGCGCCTCCCCCGGTTTCGCAGCAGTCGGTCGCCCCGGACGAGATCCGCGAAGGGCAGACGCGCTCGCTGAAGCTGTTCCAGGTCGACCTGGGGCGCATACCGGCGGAGCCGATCCCCGAAGAAGTGCCGGGGGTCATGTACGACCCCTGACCGCGCGGCGGCACGGCGTTGGATGAAGAAGGGCCCGGCGGCCGGGTAAGGCCGTCGGGCCCTTTCGTTCGGTGCGCGGAAACGATCGGCGCGGCGCTTCAGCGGACGCCGCGCCCCCCGCCTCCGCCGCCGCGGTCGCCGCCGCCGCGGTCCCTCCATTCATACGTCGGAGACGACCCGCCGCCGCGGGAAGGGGCGCTCTCACGCGAGGGCGTCGCACTCGGCGCGGGAGCGCTCTCTCGCGAGGGCGTCGCACTCGGCGCGGGAGCGCTCTCACGCGAGGGAGACGGAGCGTATCGCGGCGAGCTTTCGCGGGCCGGGGCGCTTTCACGCGACGGCGTGGAGGGCGCTCGCGGCGCCGACGGCTGCGATGGCGTCACGACGCGTTCCTGCGGCGCGCCGGAGCGCGTTCCCGAAGGCCGCGTCGCGCCGGTCGCCGGGCGCTGCTGCTCGACGGACTGCGACCTCTGCCGCATCTCCGGCCGCACCGGCCGGATGTCCTTCCGGACCCCGCCGGAGGCCGGGGGCGCCGCGCGGACCGCCTGCGTCCGCTCGGTCCGCACCGCCGTCACGTCGCGCCATTGCCGCTGGTCGGGCGCGGCGGAGGAGGCGCCGACGGAACGCGACGGGCGCGTCGACATGAACACGCGGTTGCTCTCCAGCGGGCGGTTGAAGCTCCGGATGCGCGCGTCGTCGCGCTGCAGGCTCGGCCGGCGGTACCGATCCCCCGGGCGCATCGGCTCCCAGCGGACGCCCCTCCCCTCGGGGATGAAACGCGCGTTGGGGCGATACCGGTAGTTCCGGTGGTAGTAATACGGGTACCGGTGATAGTAGTCGTACGAGCTCCAGGTGAACCCGACGGAGATCCACGAGCCGTACGGCGTCCACACCCAGCCGAACGAAAGGTCGTTCACCCAGTAGCCGCCGAGGTACGGGTACCAGCCCCACGGCTCGTAGGAAACCCAGGTCCACCCGTACGGGGCGACCCAGGCCCAGCGGCCGTAGTAATACGGCGACCAGCCCACCGCCACGCGGGGGCGCCACACGTACCCGTGCGGCTGGACGTAGACCCAGTCGCCGTAGTCCCGCAGCTCCCCGGCGACCACGGGGGGAACGCCGGCCTTCTGCTCCTCCTCGGTGTAAACCTCCTTCGGCGGCTCCGTGTCCGCGCCGCCCCGGTACTGGGCCACGGAAATCGTCCGCCCGATCGACGCCTCCTGGCCGGCGTTCAGGCGGTGCTTCTCCCCTTCCTGCGAAACGGTCGCCTTGCCGCGTCGCACCACGAGGCGGGTCGTGTCCTCGTCGGTCACGTCGAGCCAGTACCGCCCCGGCTCCTCGAAGCTCGCGCGCGCCCCGCCGGGCACCCGGACCGTGACGGGCGCGAAGTCGTCGCCCGGCAGGTCGAAGCGGATCTCGCCCGAGCGGAGGCGGAAGTAGGTCTTGTCGTCCGCCAACTCCCGGACCTCGACGTCGGTGCCCGAGGTGAGCAGGACGAACTGCCCCCCGTGGAACTGCAGCTCGGCTTCCGACCCTTCGGGGACGCTCACCCGGCTGTTGGACGTCACCGGGGTGTTGGTGGTGGCCTCCGCCCAATCCCCCTCTTCGGCGGTCTTCACCCAGGCCGTCCCGGCGAGGATCTTGAGGCGGCTGATGGCGTAGGCGGGGATGCCTTCGTCCTCCGCCCCCTGCTCCTGCGCGAAGGCCGGCGCCCCGAGGGCGACGGCGATCGCGCCGAGGACGGCGAGGAACCATGCGGCGCGGTTTCTTTGCTTCATGGCGTTGCACCTCTCCCGTTGGACATGCCTTTTAGACGAAACGGCACGCGTCGAAAATTCAAAAACGCCCCGGGATTTATTTTACCGTGTAGACCGGCTTCACCGCGACCGAGTGGACCCGTTCGGGGGGATCGAAGAACACCGCCATGAAGGGGAGCGTCTCCCCTGCATGGATCTCGCGCTTCCCGCCGTCCTCGACCCCGCGGGATAGGAACGAGTCCACCACGTCCGGCTTCGTGTGGCGCAGCGTCGTGTTGTCCAGGTGGTTCCCCGCGAAAACCGTCTTCTCCGAGATCACCGCGTTGTCGCGGCCCAGGATGGTCGCGCTGATCCGGATCCCCTCGCTCACGTCCTTGCCGTGCAGCGTCACGCTTCCCGTGACGGCGAACAGGACGCCGCCGTCGAACGAGTTGTCCGAGAACCAGTGCACGTCCCGGATCTCATAGTTCGGCGCGCCGGCCTTTTTCCCCGCCTCGACGACCTGCTTCCCGGAGGCCTTCCAGCCGGCGATCCAGTCGTCGAAATAGTCGGTCCCGAACAGGAGCGCCGCGCCGACCAGCAGGAGCAGCCACAGGGCGACGATGAGGACGAAGAGCGGGCTGGCGTACGGAGGGCGCGCGGCGGGCGGCCTCGGGGCCGCCTTCGCGGCCTCCTTCTGCGGCTCCCTCGGGGCGGAGGGGGGACCCGTCTCGGAAACTCCGGCCTGGCCCGCATGCGGGCCGGTCCCGGCGGGGGAGGCGGACGGCCCGGGCTTGAACAGGTCCTCGAGCACGGAGGCGAGCGCCTCGGAGCCGTCGGGCGGCTCCGGGAAGGGCGTCACCCGCACCGGGCCCCGATACTCCGCCTTCCGGCCGCCGGCGTCGGGGCCGGTCAGCTCCGGCGGAAGCTCCGACGGAGGCTCCGGGGGAGGCGGCGCGTTCTCGTCGATCTCGCGCAGCAGCTCGGCCATCGCCCGCGTCGTCTCTTCCATCGACGGCCCTTCCATCGACTCCCCCTCCGGCGCCCCCTCCGGCGGCGGCTCCGGGGGCGGCTCGGCCGGGGCGACGACCCGGGGCACGGGGCGCATCGGGACGGGTTCGGGCGCGGGCGGAGCGAGGTCGGGGTTCTCGACGACGATGTACCCGCCGCACTTGCGGCAGCGGACCCGGATCGCCCTGGATTCCTTGAACAGCGCCTTGGCGAGGCGGAAGCGGGACTGGCAGGACTGGCACTCGATGACGATGACCGTATCTACCATGTCGGCGCGCTCTCCCATCCGGTTTGCGGAGAGTTCATTATCGAAATACGGCATGGAAAACGCAAGATTCGATCTATGGGGTATACTGGGGACTTGTACCGGCTGAACGACAAGAACCGCGCCATCGGGGAGATGTTCTCGCGGATCGCCCCGAGGTACGACCTCCTGAACCGGGTCCTGTCGGCGGGAATCGACCGGCGCTGGCGGCGCGCCGCGGTGGCGGAGATGACGCCGGACTCGGGCGGGCGGCACCTGGACCTGGCCACGGGGACGGCCGACATGGCGCTGGAAATCCTCCGGCAGAAGGGGGAGTCGGCCTCCGTCGCGGGAGTGGACCTGTCCGTCGAGATGATGCGGATCGGGCGCGGCAAGTGCGCGGAGGCGGGCCGGGCGGGGAACGTCTCCTTCGTCCGCGCCCCGGGCGAGTCGCTGCCGTTCCGCGACGCGTCGTTCGACTCCGCCTGCATCGCCTTCGGCATCCGCAACGTCGTGGAGCGCGCGCTGGGGCTTTCCGAGATGTGCCGCGTCGTCCGCCCCGGCGGGCGCATCGTGGTCCTCGAGTTCTCCGTTCCGGACGGCGCGGTCCTGGGCTCCCTCTACCGGTTCTACTTCACCCGCATCCTCCCGTGGATCGGCGGCATCGTCTCCTCCCGCAAGGAAGCGTACCGGTACCTGCCCGATTCGGTGCTCGCGTTCCCCTCCCCCCCGGAGTTCGAGGCGATGATGCGCGCCGCGGGGTGCGCCTCCGTGGCGAGCCGCCCCCTGACCTTCGGCATCGCGACGCTGTACGTCGGGGCGAGGTGACGACGGTGGAGCTGCGCCGCCTCTGCGTTTTCTGCAGCTCGAGCAACCGCCTCCCGGAATCGTTCCGGGAAGAGGCGCGCGCCCTGGGCGCCCGCATGGCGCAGGAACGGATCGAGCTGGTCTACGGCGGCGGGTCGGTGGGGCTGATGGGGGTCCTGGCCGACGCGGTGCTCGCCGGCGGGGGCAAGGCGACCGGCGTCATCCCGGGCTTCCTGTCGACAAAGGAGCTCGCGCACGCGGGGCTGACGAGGATGCTGGTCACCCGGTCGATGCACGACCGGAAGCGGGAGATGAGCCGCCTCGCCGACGCCTTCGCGATCCTGCCTGGCGGGTTCGGCACGCTGGACGAGTTCTTCGAGATCCTCACGTGGAAGCAGCTCGGGCTGCACGCCCGGCCGATCGTCGTCGCCAACACCGGCGGCTGGTTCGACCCGCTCATGGAGTACTGCCGGCGCGCGGAGGCGCTCGGCGCGGTGTCGAAGGGGAACCTGGGGCTGTTCACGGTGGTGGACCGCGCCGACGAGGCGGTCGACTCGCTGCTGCGGATGCGGCGCGAGGCGAAGGAAGCGAAGCGGCTGGCCCGCGGCTGAAAGGCCGCGAGGCCGTCAGGCGAACGCCGTCCCCTCCTCCCCTCTTCCCTTCCCCAGCAGGAACACGATCAGCGAGGAGGCGAAGACGACCAGCAGCCGCGCCTCGCGGTCGTCGACCGGCTCCGGCCCCCGCGGCGCGTCCTCCCCGTCGACCGGAAGGCCGCTCAGGACGTGCGCGCGCCGCAGCAGCGACTCCACCCCGGGCAGCATCCCTTCGGGCATCCCCGCGGCCCGCGCCGCGCGCGCCACCGACCCGACGACCGGCCGCGGCGGCGGGTCCCCCTCCCTCGCGCCGCGCTTTTCCGCCTCCAGCGCGACGGCGGCCACCGCAAGCACCGCCTCCCGCAGGGCGTCCCGCGACTGCGGCATCGGCTCCGCCACGAGGCAGGCCTGCGCCTGGTAAAGGTGCCGCCGCGCCGCCTCGAGGTCGAACAGGCAGACCGCCCGCTCCGCCTCCGCCGTCTCGTTGAACCCCAAGGCGTCCTGGTACGGCCGGAACCGGTCCCGGAACAGCCGGACATCGGCCCCCTCCCGCTCCAGCAGCTCGTTCAGGCCGCGCCGGATCAGCTTCCGGTCGACCTCCTTCACCGCCGCCGTATTGTCGGTGAGCAGGAACTCGAACAGGGCGTACGCCGCCCCGTCGGACAGGGCGAAGAACCGCTCTTTGAGGGCGAGCCGCGAGGCGTCGTTGTCGGAAAGCGGGAGCGCGTCGACCGGCTCCTTGAAGAAGGAAAGCGCGGCGCCGCGCAGGACCGCGGTCCAGGCGACCTTCGAATAGTCCGTCGCGGACAGCACGCGGAACAGCAGGTTCCAGAGGGAGTTGCGCAGCGGGGTCCCGGCCTCCATCCCTTCCCCCTTTCTCTCGCGCATCTTCGGAAACTATACCGCATCGGAGGGAGGTTTGACATTCGGCCCGATTCGGCCGTACCCTTATTCTTCGCAAAAAGGTGAAACCCCTTCCGCGCCGGGCGCGGAAGGAAAAATCATAGGGAGGCAAACGTCATGAAAAAGGTCCTGATCGCGCTCCTCGTAATGGCTTTTCCGATGTCCGTCCTGGCCATGGACATCCCACAGGGGAAGTATGAGCTGACCGGCACCACCTCGTTCGATTTCTCCAGCTCCTCGGTCGACACCGGGGCCGGCGACGTGGATGCGGACACCATTTCCCTCGAGCTCGACGCGCAATATTATTTCCAGAAAAACGTCGCGTTCGGCCTCTTCTGGAACTACAACGACACCGACTTCGACGGCACCGCGGCGGACTCCACCTTCTGGATGATCGGCCCGCAGGCGACCGTGAACCATTCCATCGACCCGAAGCTCTCCTTCTTCCTGAACGGCGGCGTCGGCTACGCCAACTACGACCTCGGCAACAACGACGCCGACGGCTTCGGCCTGAAGGTCGGAGGCGGCGTGAAGTACTTCATCGTGAACAACGTCGGCATCGTCGGCCAGCTGAAGTACACCCGGCTGTGGCTCGACCCGGACCAGGGCGGCGACTGGGACTACGACGAGTTCTCGTTCGGCCTTGGCCTCTCGATCCTCTTCTGATCCGCCCTTCCCGCGGTTTCGCGCCCCCGGCCGTCCGCGGCCGGGGGCTTTTTTTCGCCCTCGCGGCTAATGATTCCTGTTTGCCGGTAACCAGAGGGGGGTTTCCTGGAAAAGTGTGGTCTCAGAGACCACACTTTCACAAAAACACCCTCTGCGTAATCGGCAGGGATTCTTCTCAATAAACGTACCGGAACGATTTCCGCATGGATCGGGGGGAGTAGACGGACCTGTCGCGGAGCCGACATGCGACCACTCGACCGGAAAAAAGCGCGGATCCGCCTGCATTTGGCGGCCGCGGCGCTCCTTGCGCTCCTGCTCCTGCCCGCGTGCGGCGGAGGCGGGGGAGATTGGGAAAACGTAACCGGCGTGCCGGGAGACGACAATTCCGTAATTCCGCCGGCGCCTCCGGACGCCGCCGACCCGGGGGTGGCCGACATCCGGGACCAGCTTCTCGCCGGGGCAGCGGATCACGCGGCAGGGGTATTCCTGGAGCACCTACGGGGAGAATATCGCCGTCGGGCAGTACGGGGGCAACTCCGCCGCCCGCTACTGGACGCTCGACCTGGCCGACCGGTAAACGAGGGGAATAAAAAACCGCCCCGGGGAGGTCGGTTGACCCGGGGCGGCCGTCGGCACCCTTCTCTTTCAGGGGAGGGAAGATGGCCCGACGCTACCCGCGTTCCTCCCAGTGGCCCGGGACCCAGACCTCGACGCGGATGTTTTCATAATGACCCGGGACCCAGGCCTCGCGGCCGTACCGATCGCCGTCGCCCGCCCAGCGGCCGGGGACCCATTCCTGCTCGTACCGCGTCTCGTAGCGGCCCGGCACCCAGACCCGCGCGGGCGGCACGTAGGCCGGCGGGGGCGGCGCGTAGTACGCCTGCGCCTGCGAGTTCGCGATGATGGTGCCCAGGATGGCCCCGCCCACCAGCCCGACGAAGAACTCCCCGATTCCGTTGCCGTGGTATCCGTGGTACGCCCTGGGGCCGTAATAACCGCCGCGGCCGCCGGCGTACGCGGGAAGGGAGCCCGCCGCCAGCAGCCCCAGCGCCAGCAGGATGCAGATGGCTTTCTTCATCGCATTCGCCCCTCCTTGCCTGATCCGACGAACGGCGCAGGCGGGTTATTCAAACGGATAGAGGGGGTAAACTATTCGGCGGAGATGATGAAGATGAGGACGCCGGCCTCGTGCGAGGGACCCCCGACCAGGACCATCCCTCCGCGCGAGAGACCCAGGGTCGTCGAAAGCAGGCTCCTGCCGCCCTCCCGGATCTGGACGGAGAGGCGGACCTTGCGCCCCTCGGCAGGCAGCGGCTTGATGCTCATGGAGCGGTCGCCCGGCAGCGCGATGTCGCCCGACTCCCCCACCGCCAGCGTGCGCCGCTTGCGGTCGAGCATCTTGTAGTTGGTGTAGTCGAACATCGCCCGCAGCTTCCCGCGGATGTTGGCGAGCGCGGGATCGACCGAGGAGCCCTCGCTGGAGGCGTAGATCGAGCCGACGTCCACGGTGACGGAATCGGCCGCGAGGCACCGCGGCGCAGGACCCCAGGAAAGGAGCAGGAGGGACAGCAGGATCGCGGCGGCCGCCCGCGCAACGTTCCTACGAATTGGCATCTTCGATGATCCAGATCACTCTGGGCAGGTCCTCCCCCTTGTCCACGAGCGCCACGGTGGCGTCGTCGGACTCGACGTCCTCGACGGAGACGTCGAAGCTGCTCGGTTTGAACGGCGACCGATCCAGTTTCGTAGGGTAGAACAGGAGTGCGAAAACCACAAGCGCCGCCGCGGCGGGGACGTAGGCCCACCACCACCGGCGCAAGGACCGCGCGACGGGCGTGCTCTCCTCCTCGGCGATGCCGGCGCGCACGCGGGTCCACATCGCGTCGAGCCCGGCCCGCGCCGAAGAGGCCTCTGCGGCTGCATGGGCCCGCAGGAGCCGCCCCAACGCCTCGTTATCCCGATCCGTCGTCATCCTCATCCTTTCCGGTGCCGCCCCAGGGAGATCTTCAGCTTCTCCCGGGCGTAGTGCAGCCGGGACATCACCGTCCCGGTGGAGCATCCCATCGTCTTCGCGATGTCCTCGTACGCCATCCCCTCGATCTCCCGCAGGAGGATGACCGCCCGGTGGTGCTCCGGCAGCGCCTCGATGGCCTTCCGGAGCGCCTCGCCGAGCTCCCGGTTCATCAGCTCCTCTTCCGGCGTCGACGGGTACGCGAAGGAATCCGGCGGCGACTCGTCCCCGGAAAGCCGCCCCTCGTCCAGCGGGACCTCGCTCGAGCGGGACGTCTTCCTCCACCGGTCGATCGCCTGGTTCACCAGCAGGCGATAGAACCAGGTGTAGAAGCTCGAGCCGAACCGGAACTCCTTCAGCTTGAAGAAGGCCTTGACGAACGATTCCTGGACGACGTCCAGGGCGTCGTCCCGGTCCCCGACGATGCCCACGGCCACGCCGAACGCGCGGGTCTTGTAGCGCTCCACCAGCTCCTGAAACGCCCGCTCGTTCCCGCGAAGGGTCGCGCGGATCAGCTCCTCGTCCGGAACGCCGGGGCCGCCCTTCTCATTCATAGGACGGCGC
The DNA here is from genome assembly GCA_002327765.1 of bacterium UBA2219. GTDB lineage: Bacteria > Desulfobacterota > Deferrimicrobia > Deferrimicrobiales > Deferrimicrobiaceae > UBA2219. The sequence goes on from DCUH01000089.1 coordinate 11,651, forward strand.
GTCCCCCCGGACTATTCACGAGGCGCGCGCATTTTTTCAGTGGATTTCCCCCCAGTTCGCGCCGCGGCTGACGGAAACGGTCAGCGGGACGGTCAGTTCCGCCGCCCCTTCCATCGCGCCGGTGAGGATCCGTTCCGCTTCCTCGGCCTCCGGGTCGGGCGCCTCGACGATCAGCTCGTCGTGCACCTGCAGGATCAGGCGCGCCCGCATCCGCCGCTCCCGGAAGTCGCGGTCCGCCCGGATCATGGCCAGCTTGATCAGGTCCGCCGCGCTCCCCTGGATGGGCGTGTTCACCGCCATCCGCTCCGCGGCCTCCCGGAGGACCCGGTTTCGGGAATCGACGTCCCGCAGGAACCGCCGGCGCCCCATAATCGTCAAAACATACCCGTTTTTCCGGGCACTTGCCTTCACATCCTCAATGTAATCCCTCACTCCAGGGTAGCGATGGAAATACTGCTCGATGTATTCCTTCGCCTCCTTCCCGCCGATCGCCAACTCGCGGGAGAGGCCGAACGGGCTCATCCCGTAGAGGATGCCGAAGTTGATCACCTTCGCCTTGCGCCGCTGCTCCTCCGTGACCTCGGCGGCGGCGACCCCGAAGACGGCGGCGGCGGTGGCGGCGTGGATGTCGTCGCCGGCCCGGAACCGGCGGATCAGCTCGGCGTCCCCGGAGAGGTGGGCCAGGAGCCGCAGCTCCACCTGGGAATAGTCGGCTCCGACGAGGATGTTCCCCGGGTCCGCGACGAAGCCGGACCGGATCCGCTTCCCGAGCTCGGTTCGGATCGGGATGTTCTGCAGGTTGGGGTCGGAGGAGGAGAGCCGCCCGGTGGCGGTCTGCGTCTGGTGGAAGGTGGTGTGGATCCGGCCGTCGCGCGGGTCGACCAGGCCGGGGAGGACGTCGACGTAGGTGGAGCGGATCTTCGCCAGGGTGCGGTACTCGAGCACCAGCGACGGGACCTCGTGCAGGTTTTTGAGCTGCTCCAGCACCTCGACGTCCGTGGAGTAGCCGGTCTTGGTCTTCTTGACCGGCGGGAGCCCCAGCTTCTCGAAGAGGAGGAAGGCGAGCTGCTTGGGGGAGTTGATGTTGAACTCCGTCCCGGCCGCGGCGGCGACCTTGCGCTCGATGGCCTCCACGTCGCGGGCGAGGCGCTCGGACAGCTCGCGGAAGATCTCCGGGTCGATCCGGATCCCCCGCTCCTCCATCCGGTGGAGAACGGGCAGCAGCGGCATGTCGAGGCCGCGGAAGACCTCGAGCAGCCCCGCCTCGCCCAGCAGCCGCTCGAGCTCCTTTCCCAGCGAGAGCGTCGCCGCCGCCTCGTCCGCGGCGCGGTCCTCCCGCGACTCCCCTTCCGCGACCGCGAGCGACGACGGCATGTAGCGGGCGCGCAGCTTGGCGAAGGTCGGCGTCCCCTCCTCCGGCGCGAGGAGGTGCCCCGCGACCTGCACGTCGAACAGCGCCAGGTCCGCCGCGGGCGCCCGGTCCGCGGCGCGGTAGAGCGACTTCCCGTCGGCCAGGTAGACGGTCGCCCCGCGCCCGTTCAGCGCCCGCGCGGCGGTGGCCGCGGCGTCGGCGGGAAGGACGTGGACGCCGCGCCCCTCCACGGCGAACGCTGCGCACGTCCTGCGCTCGCCGTCGTACGCCAGCCCCGCGCCGGAAAGCGTTCCCTTGCCGAGAGCGGAAAGCAGCGCTTCCGGGTCGGCGGCCCGCGCCCAGGAGACCGCCTTCGGGGCGGCGCCTTCCGGGTAGAGCGCGGCGGGAGACCCGCCCAAATCGAGCTCGTCGAGCAGCTTGCGGAAGCCCAGGCGGCGGAACAGCGGCGCGATGCGCGGGGCGTCGATCGGGCGCGGGGCGAACTCCCCCGCTTTCCCGGTCAGCGGCACGTTCCGGTCGATCGTCACCAGCCGCATCGAGAGGCGGGCGGAGTCGGCCCCTTTCAGGATCTTCTCCTTCCGCGCGCCCTTGAGCTTCTCCGCGCCCGCCAGCACGGACTCCAGCGACCCGAACTCCCGGATCAGCTCCGACGCCGTCTTCTCGCCGATGCCGGGCACGCCGGGCACGTTGTCCGACGGGTCGCCCGCCAGCGCCAGCAGGTCGGCCACCCGGTCCGGCGGGACGCCGAAGGTCTCCACGACCTGCTCCCCGGCGACCTCGTTCCCCTTGAGCCCGTCGCGCACCTTCACGCGCTTCGAGACGAGCTGGTACATGTCCTTGTCGGAGGAGACGATGACGACGTCCATCCCCTCCTCCTCCGCCATCCGGGAGAGGGTGCCGATGATGTCGTCCGCCTCGACGCCCGGCAAGGCCACCCGGCGGACGCCGAGCGCGTCGATCACCTCGTCGACCAGCGGCCTCTGGAGCGCGAGCTCCTCGGGGACCTTCAGCCGGTTCGCCTTGTACTCGGGGAAGATCTCGTGGCGGGGGGTGGGCTCCCGGGAGTCGAAGACGGCCGCGACGCCCGCGGGGCTCTCGGTCCGCAGGATCTTCAGGAGGATGCGGGCCACGCCGAGCACCGCGTTGGTCGGCGTCCCGTCCGGCGCCGTCAGCCGCGGGACGCCGTAGAAGGTCCTGTAGAGGACGTTATGCCCGTCGATCAGATACAGGGTTGGCATCGGAATTTTGGCGGAACTCCACCACCAGCGTCTCCGCGATGGTGTCCCCCGCCCGCTGCCCTTCCGGGTCGTAGAACCCGAGGTACGCCTCGACGAGCAGGACCCCCGCGCCGAGGGTGTAGGCGAGGAGCGGGCCGATGGCGGGGATCAGGTAGAGGAGCACGGGGACGGCGACGGGCAGGTTCCGCACCATCGACGCCTGGTAGTCCATCGCCTCCCGGTCGAGCCGCACCACTTTCAGCCCAGTAAGCCGTTTCCCCGGGCTTCGCCCCCCCGGGAACGCGTCGCACGTGAGGATGTAGAAGAGACACGCGAGGACCCCGGCGGCGCCGGGGATGTGCCACAGCGACAGGGCGACGATCAGGTCGGCCGCCTTGCCGACCAGCCGCGCCAGGTAGCGCCCGCGGCGCGCCTCGAGGTCGAGCTCGCGCCTCTCGCGGAACTCGTCGCCCGCGGCCATCACCCCTCCTCCGGCCCGCCCGCCCGGGTGAAGAAGAGGAAGGCCATCGAGGGCCTCCGGTTCCCGGGCTGCGTGACGAAATGGACGGAATCGAACCGGAAGCCGTCCTTCGTCGCGCGGTTCAGCGCCTCCTCGATCGTCCGGTCGCTGACGTCCGACAGCTCCTCCACGCGGTACGACGGCGACCCTTCCCCCCCCGGCACGGCGGTCACCTCCCCAGCGCCCGCGCCGCGTCCTTCGCGGCGTACGTGACGATGAGGTCGGCCCCCGCCCGCCGGATGGACACGAGGATCTCCATCATCGCGCGGTCCCCGTCGATCCAGCCCAGCTTCGAGGCCGCCTTGACCATGGCGTACTCGCCGCTGACGCTGTAGGCCGCGACGGGGACGTCGAACGCGTCGCGGACCCGGCAGACGACGTCGAGGTAGGAAAGCGCCGGCTTCACCATGACGATGTCGGCGCCCTCGGAGATGTCGAGGGCGACCTCGCGCATCGCCTCCCGGACGTTGGGCGGGTCCATCTGGTAGGAGCGGCGGTCGCCGAAGGACGGCGCGCTGCCGGCCGCCTCCCGGAAGGGTCCGTAGAACGCTCCCGCGTACTTCGCCGCGTACGACAGGATCGACACCCCCTGCCCCCCTTCCGCGTCGAGCGCCATGCGGATCACGCCGACGCGGCCGTCCATCATGTCGGAGGGCGCCACGACATCGGCGCCCGCGCGGGCGTGCGACACGGCGCTTGCGGCCAGCAGCTCGAGGGTGGCGTCGTTGTCGACCTCGCGCCCTTTCAGGACCCCGCAGTGGCCGTGGCTGGTGTATTCGCAGAGGCAGACGTCCGTGATCACGATCAGGTCGGGCACGGCGTCCTTGATCGCCCGCACGGCGGTCTGCACGATCCCGCGGTCGGAGTACGCGTCCTTCCCGAGCGGGTCCTTGCGCGCGGGGATGCCGAAGAGCAGGACGGCGGGGATGCCGAGCCGGGCGGCCTCCCTGGCCTCCTTGACGAGGTTCTCCACGGAGAGGTTGAACACCCCCGGCATCGAGGGGACCTCCCGGCGGATCCCCTTCCCGGCGATCGCGAAGAGCGGGTACACCAGGTCGTCCACGGAGAGGCGCGTCTCCCGCACCATCCTGCGGATCGTCTCGTTCCGCCGGAGACGGCGGGGCCGGCATTCGGGGAACCCCATCTCCTCACCTCCCGTCGGCGAAGTGCGCCTCGATCGCGTCCATCAACGCCTTAAGGGTATACGTTTCGGGAACGATGTCCACCCGGAAATCCCTCGCGCGGATCGCCTGCGCGGTCACCTCGCCGATCGCCGCGATGCGGCTCGCCGAAAGCATCTCCCGCGCGTCCTCCTCCCCCAGGAGCAGCAACAGGTTGAGGAACGAGGACGGGGAGGCGAAGGCGCACACGTCCGGGGGGACCGCGACGATCTCCGCCGCCATGTCCTCGTCCTTTTCCGCCAGCCCGTTCATGTAGGCGACCACGGAGACGACCTGCCCGCCTTCCCCCCGGAGCGCGTCCGGCAGGACGTCGCGCCCTTCCTTCGCCCGAGGGATGAGGAACCTCCTCCCGGCGATCCCTTGGGGGCGCAGCGCCTCGAAGAGCCCCTCGGCCGTGTGCCGCTCCGCGGTGAGGAAGACCCGGACGCCGCGAGACTCGAGCTCTCGCGTGGTCCCCGGCCCCACGCTCGCCACGCGCAGCTCCGCCGGCCACGAAACCAGCCCCAGCCGGCTGGTCCGGTCGCGGAAGAAGCGCGCCGCGTTGGCGCTCGTGAAGAGGGCCCAGTCGAAGGAGGAGAGGCGGCCGATCTCCCGGTCGAGCGGCCCGCAGTCGTCCGGCGGGACCAGGCGGATCGTGGGGAAGAGCACGGGCACGCCGCCCGCGCGGCGCACCAGCGCCGCGAACTCCTCGTTCTGGTCCTCGCTGCGCGTGACGAGGATCCGCTTTCCCGAAAGCCCCATCCTGCCGAAAGCCCTCCCGACGGCGTCATCCTCCCGACTGCCGGTACACCTCGTCCAGTATCCTGCGCCCGCCCGCGGCGAGCAGCTCGTCGGCCAGCGCCGCGCCGAGCTCCTCCGGGGCGGACGCCGGGCCGATCCGGCCCGCTCGCAGGATCACCGAGCCGTCCGGCCGCCCGACGAGGCCGGACAGCGAGATCCCTTCGCCGCGCGTCACGGCGTGCGCCGCGACGGGGACCTGGCATCCGCCCCCGAGCCGGTCCAGGAACCCGCGCTCCGCCCGGACGCACAGCGTGGTGTCCCGGTCCGACAGGAACGCGACCGCCCCGGCGACGCGCGCGTCGCCCTCGCGCGCCTCGATCCCCAGCGCCCCCTGGCCGATCGCCGGCAGCGACAGCTCCACGGGGAGGCACTGCCGGATCCTGTCCTCCCACCCGAGCCGCCGCAGCCCCGCCGCGGCCAGTACGATCGCGTCGTAGGCCCCCTCCTCCATCTTCCGGACGCGGGTGTCGAGGTTCCCCCGCAGCTCCCGGACGTCGAGGTCGGGGCGCGCGCCGAGGAGCTGGGTCTGCCGTCGCAGCGAGCTCGTTCCCACCCGCGCGCCCACCGGCAGCTCCTCGAATCGGGCGTATTTCACGGAGAGGAAGGCGTCGCGCGGGTCCTCCCGCTTCGTGACGCAGACGATCGCGAGCCCCGGGGGAAGCTCCGTGGGGACGTCCTTCATCGAATGGACGGCGAGGTCGATCCCGCCCGAGAGGAGCGCCTCCTCGATCTCCTTGACGAAGAGCCCCTTCCCGCCGACCCGGGCCAGCGGCACGTCGAGGACCTTGTCGCCCGTCGTCCGGATCTTCACGATCTCGACCGGCAACCCGGTCTGCCGCTCGATCCCGGCCTTGACGAATCGGGCCTGCCACAGCGCCAGCATGCTGCCCCGGGTGCCAAGGCGAAGAGCCTCACTTCCCATCCCCGCCCCCTTCCGCCGGGGCGCCGCCGCCCTCCTCCGGCAGGTCGAAGATCTCCCGAACGACCGCGATCTTGTCCGCCGGGCCGCGGCCGTCGCTCTCCCGTTTGAGCGAGGCGATCGGGGAGTGCAGCGCCTTGTTGACGATCGCCGAGGCGAGCGACTCCACCACCTTCCGCGTCCTCGGATCGGCGTCGCCCAGCGCCGACAGCGCCTTGCCGACCTCCGACTCCCGGATCTCCTCGAACTTCCTCCGCAGGGAGACGATCGTCGGGGTGACCTGCTGCGCGTCGAGCCACCGGCGGAACGCCTGCACCTCGGCGGCCACGATCCCGTCGGCCTTCTCCGCCTCCCGCTGCCGCTCCTCGAGGTTCGTCACGATCACGTTGTTCAGGTCGTCGATGTCGTAGACGTAGACGTTGGCGACCTCGTTCGCGTCGGGGTCGATGTCGCGCGGCACCGCCATGTCGATGAAGAACATCGGCCGGTTCTTCCGGACGCGGAGGACCTCCTCGATGTCCGCCCGGGTGAGGACGAAGCGGGGGGAGCCCGTCGAGGAGATGACGATGTCGGCCCGCTTCAGGTGGACGGAGAGGTCCTCGAAACGCACCGGCGTCCCGTCGAAGTCGGAGGCCAGGCGCACTGCCCGCTCGAAGGTCCGGTTGGTCACCAGGAGCCCCCGGGCGCCGGCGGAGAGCAGGTGGCGCGCGGCCAGCTCGCACATCTCCCCCGCGCCGATGAGCATCACGGTGTTGTCCGACAGGTTGCCCAGGATCTTCTTCGCCAGCTCCACCGCGGCGTACGACACCGACACGGCGCTGTTGGCCACGCGCGTCTCGGTGCGCACCCGCTTGGCCACGGAGAACGCCTTCGTGAAGAACTTGTCGAGCACCGGGCCGATCGCCTTGTGGTCGCACGCCCAGGCGTAGGCGTCCTTGACCTGGCCCAGGATCTGCGGCTCCCCGAGGACCATGGAGTCGAGGCTGCTCGCGACGCGGAACAGGTGGCGCACCGCGTCGTCGCCCGCCAGGCGGTAGAGGTGGGGCGAAAACGTCTCCGGAGGCATCCCGTGGAAGGACGAGAGGAAGCGCTCGACGGCCTCCGCGCCGCGGCGGCCGTCTTCGGCCAGGGCGCACACCTCGACGCGGTTGCAGGTGGAGAGGATGACGCCCTCGGAAACCCCTTCCGCGGCGACCGCCTCCCGCAGGGCATGCCCGATCGTGTCCGCCGGGAACGCCAGCCGCTCCCGCACCTCGACCGGCGCCGTCTTGTGGTTCAGCCCCACTATGACGATCTGGCTCATCTTTTAGACCCGGCGCCCCTAACCGCCCATGTTGGCGTAGCTGTGGAGGCCCGGCAGCAGGAGGTTGACGCCCAGGAAGGTGAACAGGACCGTGCCGAAGCCCACGATGGCGAGGATCGCCGCCCTGCGCCCGCGCCAGCCGGCGGTCAGGCGGCCGTGGAGCAGCGCCGCGTACAGGAGCCACGTGCCGAGGGACCACACCTCCTTCGGATCCCAGCTCCAGTACGATCCCCACGCGTAGCTCGCCCAGATCGATCCCGTGATGATCCCCAGCGTCAGCAGCGGGAACCCGATCTTCAGGCAATGGCTGTTGACCGCGTCGAGCACGTCGAGCGACGGAAGCCGCCGGAAGAGCACCCCGAGCCGCTTCCCCTTGACCTCCCGCTCCATCAGCAGGTACATGATCGCCGCGCCGAAGGCCACGGCGAACACGGCGTAGCCGGCGAACAGCAGCAGCACGTGGACGGGCATCCACCAGGAGTCGAGCACGGGCGGCAGCGGGCGGACCTCCCCCGGCAGCAGCGCCGACAGCACGCCGAAGCAGAGCACCACCGGGGCGACGAACGCGCCCATCACCCGCAGGCCGTACCGGACCTCGAACGCGAGGAAGACGCAGACGGTCGCGAGGGCGAAGAAGGAGAGCGACTCGAAGAGGCTGGTGATCGGCAGGTAGCCCGCCTCCGCATACCGCGCCGCGAAGCCGGCGGCGTGGAGGATGGCGCCGATCAGCAGGAACATCCTCCCGAGCCGGGCGCTGCGATCGGAAAGCTTGACGATGAAATGCAGATACAGGACGGTGCCGACCAGGTAGAAGAGCGCCGTGGCCTTCAATAGGGCGATTTGCATGAGGTTATCTTACCAGAAGTACCGGTCCAGGGTGAGGGTCCCCTCGGTCCGGTCGATCCCCCGGGTCCTCTGCGCGGAAAGCTCGGCCTTGACGGCCCAGTCGCGTGCGAGCCGCCATCCCTGGCGCAGCGAGAGCGACAGGTCGGGCCCCTCCCCCGTCTCCCCGAGGGCCCCCCAGACCGCGCGCCCCTCCAGCCAGAGCTGCCATCCGCGGGCGACCTCCGCCGTCACGCCCGCCGACCCGCCGAGGGCGATCCGGTACGATGCGTCGTAGTCCCGGGAGACGGCCGCCTCGCCTTCGGCCAGCGCGTAGGCGACGGCTTTCCCCCCGACGCGGGCCGCCGCGCCGATCCCGCCGCCGGCGACCGCGACCAGCCCGTCGTCGTCCTTCGTGAAGTCGCGCGTCTCGACCGCGAAGCGGGCCTTCCACGACTTGGGGGCGAAGATCCTGTCGATCGGGTCGACCGACTGGATCCGGACGAAGTCGAGCCGGTCGAGCCGCAGCCGCTCGCTCTCCGGGTACCACCGCAGCGCCCCCGAGAAGATCTCGATCAGCGCGCCGTCCGTGTAGCCGTCCGGGGCGTCGGTGTAGTCGTGGTACGCCGGGCGGAGCCCCGCCTCGACGAACCCCTCGCTCCCCTTCCACCCGCCCCCGAGCTGCATCCGCGCGCTCGGATGCCCGTCGTCCGGCGGCGCCGGGCGGGGCGGCTCCGCCGCCGCCTCCGTCGTCCGCACGCGGGTGCGGGCGGACAGGATCGCGTGGAACCGCTCCTGGAACTCATTGTGCTCCATCTCCTTCTTCGCGATCCGGTACTGCGCCAGCAGCGCGGCCAGGTCGAGCGTGCGCGCCTTCTCGGCGTCGCCAGCCTCCCCGTCGAGGGCCTGCGCCGCGGGCGCCTTCCCTTCCGCGATGTCGACGGCGAGCCACGCCGCCGGCTCCGGCAGCAGCGAGCGCGCGTGGCGGATGCGCCGCGCCCGCGAGGGGCGCCACACGACGTTGTCCGCGAGCCCCGCCTCGAGTACCGCGCGCGCCGAGTCCATGGGGATGACCCACGGGCGGTCCATCCGGTCCGTGAGGCGCGCTTCGGGACGCGCCGCGTCGAGCAGGAAGAGCAGGTTGTACGAGCAGTTCTCATCGAAGAAGAAGTAGTCGGCGGCGATGTCTTTGAGGTCCAGCAGGTGCAGGAGCAGGAGGCGCACCTCCGCGGGGGTGAGGTTCAGCGCGTACTCCCACATGTCGCGCTGGTCGATGCTGGCGTATTCCCGCACCTTGTCGTAGTACGGCAGGACGGAATAGTAGCCGTCGTATCCCCCCAGCATCCCCTTCAGCGTGAACGCGACGCCGCCGTCCTCCGGGTTCGTGAGGGCGGCGTTGTTGACCGCGAAGGCCAGAAGCGGGGTCCCGAGGCGCGGCTCGATCCGCAGGAACGTGTGGCCGAACATCGACGCGGGCGAGTTGACGTACCCCGACGCGAACACCATCGACGCGGACTGGCCGTCGATGGTGCTCAGGATGTTGTCCTGCACGGGGCAGGGCGGCGGGCGCGGAATCCGGGACGGGTCGACGCCAAGCTTCCGCTCCAGCCAGGCGTACCGCGCCGGGAAGCGGCAGAAGGCGTAGGGCTGCGTCGTGTTGTCGAACAGCCCGTCGAGCGTGGCCGAAAGCTCCGCCGCCGGGTCGGTCTTGCCCGACGGCGAAAGGAAGAACTTCGGGTCGTCGATGAGGCTGCGCGCGGCGGGGAGCCACGGCCGGTAATGGAGGAGGATGCGCCAGTACGGGTCCGCGGAGAGGCGCCCGGCGGCGGCCTTCTGTTTAAGCTCCTCGAGGTACGGGTCCGCGGGCGCCCCCGCCGCGGGCGCCCCCGCCGCGGGCGCCGCGGCGGCCGCAACCAGCGCCAGCGCGATCAGGAAAAAGGAAAGGGCACGCGCCGCGGGGACGCGTGCCCTTCCGGTGGATCGAAAACGTTCCAGTTCCGGTCAGCCCTTGGCGGCGATCGCCGTGATCTTTTCCACCACGTACGCGGTGTCGACCGTCGGGGTGGGGAAGATCTCCGTGAAGCTCGCCTGCAGGTTCTTGTAGAACGCCGGGCGCTGCGCCGCCGGGACGTCGAGGAGGACGGCCACGGTGGAGACCGCTTCGCCCTGGCCCGCCGCGATGTCGCGGGCGAGGTCGTCGAGGTTCTTGTAGGCGAACTCGTTCAGCCGCTCGTTGCCGGCGACGTTCTTCGGCTTGGCGCACTCGGAGGTCCCCGAGGAGATGCCGAAGGTGCCGTTGCCGCAGAGGCCGTTCAGGAACGTGGCGACCACCTGGAGCAGGATGCTGTCGTTGGCTCCCCCGTCCTTGAACACGACGGCGCCGAGCCCGCAGCCATAGTTGTACTGGCCGGCGGGAGCTGCGTAAACGGGCACTGCGAAAGCGACCACCAGAGCGACGACCAGAAGCAGTCTCTTCATGTTGCCCCCTCCTCACGAGGATTTAAGATCGAAATTTCAAGGTAAGCCGGGGCTCGGTGCCTGTCAAGCGAAGGTTGGGACCCGTGGGCGTCAAGGGTCGCAGGCGCCCTTGCCCCCCCGCGGGACCCACGCCTCCAGGAAATCGAGAAACTGCCCGCGGACCGGCGGATTGAAAAGCGCCATGATGTGGCCGCTCCCCTCGGAGGTCCAGAACCCCTTCGGGTCCTTCGCCTTCGCGTAGAGGATCTTCCCGTGCTCGTAGGGGACGATGTCGTCACGGGTCCCGTGGATGACGACGACGGGGCCGGGGCCCGCCTTGTCGACCCATCGCTCGGCGCTGTACGCGTCGCCGACGAAAGCGCTCGCCGGCCACGCGAACAGCCACGTGAGCCAGACGTCGGCCAGCTTGTCCCGCACGATCCGCCGGTACCCCGCGAACGGGCTGTCGACGATCAGCGCGGCGGGGCGCGCCTCCGGGGGCAGGTTGGCGACGGTGTGCACCGCGATCGACCCGCCGAGCGACTGCCCGAACACGACGGTCCGCCCCGCGGAGACGCCCGGAAGGGACAGCAGTTTCTCCGCCGCCGCCCGCGCGTCGGCGTGCACGCCGGGGATGTCGGGCTTTCCTCCCGACTCGCCGTACCCCCGGTAATCGAAAGCAAAAACTTCATATCCCGCCTCGACGATCCAGAGGATCGCCGGGACGTGGTTGCCGATGTTCTGCGCGTTGCCGTGCAGGAACAGGACCGTGCCGCGCGGCGCCGCGTTGCGCGGGCAGAGGAGCCAGCCGTGAAGGGGCACGCCATCCGCCGACTCGAACCGGACGTCCCGGTAAGGCACATTGTCCTGCGCGGGGGTCCACTCCACCGCCTGCGTCGGGTAGAAGAAGAGGGAGGAGCAGCCGGCGGCCGCGACGAGCGCCGAAAGGAGCGCGGACAGGGAGAGAAGGCGGAAACGCGCGGGCGTCATTTTCCCATGCTACCATTTCGGCATGAACCGGACCCCCCTTCCCCGGCTCGCCGCCTTTTTTTCCCTCGCCCTGCTCGCGGCGTGCTCGCAGAGGCTTCCGATCGACGAGGGGCGGCTCGTGATCGCCCTCCCGGGAACGCCGGTCTCCCTCGACCCGCGGCTGGCCACCGACGCCTACGGCGAGCAGATCCTCCAGATGACGCACGCCGCGCTCCTGCGGCTGGACGCCGCCGGAAACCCCGTCCCCGACCTCGCGTCCGGCTGGGAGTCGCCCGACCCGCTGAAGTACGTCTTCACGCTCCGTTCCGGGGCCCGTTTCCACGACGGGCGGCCGCTCACGTCGGCGGACGTGAAGTTCACGTTCGACTGGGTCCTCGATCCGGCCAACCGGTCGCCCCACCGGGCGATGTACCGGCACGTGCGGTCGATCGATGCGCCCGACGCGCGGACCGTCGTCTTCCGCCTCTCGGAGCCGTTCGCCCCCTTCCTGTCCACGATGGTGCGCGGGATCGTCCCGGCGGGAAGCCGGGCCGGCGGGTACGCGCCGCCCGCGGGCGCGGGGCCGTACCGCATCGACGACGTTTCGCCCGACGGCGCGGCCGAGCTGTCCGCGTTCGACGGCTGCCTCGACGGGCCGCCCGCGATCCGCCGCGTCACCGTGAAGTTCATCCCCGACAGCAACGTCCGCTTCCTCGAGCTGAGAATGGGCAGCGTCAATTTCGCGCTGAATGGCGTGGACCCCGACATGCTGGCCGCGGCGGAGAAGACCGGGCGACTCGCCGTCGAGGAGGCCGCCGGCGGCAACGTGTCGTACCTCGGCTTCAACCTGCGCGACCGGGCGCTCTCCGACCCGCGGGTGCGCCGGGCGATCGCGCTGGCGATCGACCGCGACGCCATCGTCCGGACGATCTGGGAGGAGCGCGCCGACGTCGTCGACACGATCCTCCCCGCCGGCTCCTGGGCGCGCGACCCGGACCTCCCCAAGGTCCTGCCGGACCCGTTCCGGGCGCGACGCCTCCTCGACGAGGCCGGCTACCGCGACCCCGACGGCGGCGGCCCCCTCCCCCGCCTCCGGCTGACGTACAAGACCTCGCAGAACGAGGTGCGCCGCCGCGTCGCCACGGTCGTCCAGGAACAGCTCCGCCAGGTCGGGATCCTGGTGGAGATCCAGTCGCTCGAATGGGGGACCTTCTTCTCCGACGTGAAGAAGGGGAACTTCCAGCTCTACGGCTTGACGTGGGTGGGGATCTCCGACCCGGACATCTATTTCCACGCCTTCCACTCCGCGAGCGCCCCGCCCGACGGCGCCAACCGCGGCGGCTACGCGAACGCGCGGGTCGACCGGCTGACGGAGGCCGCCCGGCGCGAGCCGTCCCGGGAAAAGCGCCGGGAGATGTACCGCGAGGTGCAACGAATCCTCGCGCGGGAGCTTCCCGTCTTCCCGCTGTGGGCGGGGAGGAACCTCCTCGTCCGCGACCGCCGGCTCCGGGGGTTCGAGCTCACACCCGACGAGAGCTACCACGCGGTGCGCGACCTGCGCATCGACCCGCCCGCGGCCGGCCCGGCCCCCGCGGGGACGCCCCGTTGAGCGGCTACTTCCGGCGCCGCCTGCTCCACGCCGTCCCGGTGGCGTTCGGCGTCGTCACGGTCGTCTTCTTCCTCCTGCACCTGATGCCCGGCGACCCGGTCGAGATCATGCTGGGGGAAAGCGCCGTCCCGGCCCTCAAAGACGAGCTGCGCCGGGAGCTGCACCTCGACCGGCCGGTCCTCGTCCAGTACGGGGAGTTCCTCGCGGGGCTTCCGCGCGGCGACCTGGGCACGTCGTTCCGCAGCCGCGAGCCGGTCGCGCGGGAGATCGCGCGCCGCTTCCCCGCCACGCTGCTGCTCGCGTCGACGTCGATCGTCGTGGCGCTCCTGGTCGCGCTGCCGCTGGGGGTCCTCTCGGCGACGCGGCGGGGGACGGCGGTGGACTACGCCTCCGGCTTCGCCGCGATGGTGTCGCTGGCGATCCCCAACTTCCTGCTCGGGCCGCTGCTCGTCCTCGTCTTCTCCATCCAGCTCGGCGTCCTGCCGGTATCCGGCTACGGAACCGCGCGCCACCTCGTGCTGCCCGCGCTGACGCTGGGCACCGGGATGGCCGCCCTGCTGACCCGGATGGTCCGCGCGACCCTCCTCGAGGAGCTCGGGAAGGAGTACGTCACGGCCGCGACGGCGCGCGGGCTGTCGCGCCGGGCCGCCGTCGCACTGCACGCGCTGCGCAACGCGCTCGTCCCCGTGGCCACGGTGCTGGGGCTGTCGTTCGGCGCGGTGCTGGCGGGAAGCGTCATCGCGGAGACGATCTTCGCGTGGCCGGGGATCGGCCGCCTGCTGATCCAGGCGATCGACGCGCGCGACTACCCGCTGGTCCAGGGGTGCGTCCTCGTCATCGCCCTGTGCACGGTCCTGGTGAACCTTCTGACCGACCTGCTCTGCGCGCGCCTCGACCCGAGGATCCGCTATGGATGACTCGCCGCGCCTCCTCGCGCTGCTTCGGCGGACCGCCCGGCACCGGGGCGCCGCGATCGGCATGTTCCTGATCGCCGCACTGGTCCTGGCCGCGCTCCTCGCCCCCTTCCTTTCGCCGTACGACCCGTACGCGCAGTCGCTCGACGAGGGGCTCTCGGGGCCGACCGCCGCCCACTGGTTCGGGCAGGACAAGTTCGGCCGCGACGTCTTCTCGCGGCTCGTCCACGGCGCCCGGCTGTCGCTCGCCGTCGGGATCGGGACGGTGGCCATCTCCCTGCTGATCGGGCTTGCCGCGGGCTCGATGGCGGGGTTCCTCGGGGGGTGGGCCGACCGCGTCTTCACGGGCGCGTGCGACGTGCTGCTGGCCTTCCCCGGCATCCTGCTCGCCATCGGGATCGCCGCGGTGCGCGGCCCCTCCTTCGGCAACGTCCTCTTCGCGCTGTCGGTCCTCGGGTGGGTCGGCTACGCCCGCGTGATCCGTGCGCAGGTCCTCAAAGTGAAGGCGATGGAGTTCGTCGAGTCGGCGCGAGCCATCGGCGCCCCGCCGTCGCGGATGCTCCTGGCCCACATCCTTCCCAACGCCCTCTCCCCCATCCTCGTCGAGGCGACCTTCGGCATCGCGCGCGCCATCGTGGCCGAGGCGGGGCTGTCGTTCCTGGGGCTGGGCGTGGCGCCGCCCGCGGCCTCCTGGGGCTCGATGATCGGCGACGGGCGGCACTTCCTCTTCGTCGCCCCCCACCTGGTCACGGCGCCGGGGGCGGCGATCCTGCTGACCGTGATGGCCTTCAATTTCGTGGGGGACGGCCTGCGCGACGCGCTGGACACGAGAAGCTGAACCCGCCCCGCGCCGCGCGCCCGGGAGGCGCTAGCCGGGCTTCTTGAGGGGGAACACGCGGGTCGTGCCGGGCGCGAACTCGAGGATCTCGTCCCGGACGCAGAGGGTGACCGGGGCCGCCGCGCCGTCGCGCCCGCGGACCGTGAGCGTGTCGTGCGTGACCCGCAGGTCGATCGAAAGGCCCCGGTACCGGATCCGCATGTCGAGGCGCTCCAGTTCCTCGGGCAGCCCCGGGTTGATCCGCAGGAAGTCCTCCCGCATCTCGATCCCCGTCGACACACGCTCCACCAGGTCGACCGTCCCGGCCATCGCCCCGAGGTGGACACCCTCCGCGGCGGTGCCCTGCTGGATGTCGGCCACGTCGCTCTGCAGCGCCTCCGCGAAGAAGCGCATCGACCGCTCCCGGTCCGAGCGCGCCAGGACCCAGGATTCCACCACGCGGGACAGCGTGGAGCCGTGGGAAGAGCGCTCCGAGTAGTAGGCGACGTTGCGCGGGATGGTCTCGTATCCGAACGGGTATCCCAGGCGGCCGAACAGCTCCCCCAGTTCCTCGGAGGAGAACAGGTAGAACAGCATCAGCACGTCGGCCTGCTTGGAGAGCTTGTAGCGGTCGGCGGTGTCGCCCTCCGCCTCGAGGATGAGGTCGAGGCGCTGGATGTTGCCGTACCGGGCCCGATACCCCTCCCAGTCGAACTCCTCCAGCCGGTCGTACCCCTCGAACTGCAGGATCAGCCCGTCGTCCGCGACCGGCACGAACATCCTGCGGCTGATGTCCTCCCAGCGGGCGACCTCCTCCGCCGTCAGCCCCAGCCGCATCGAGAGCTCCATGCGGTTCATGTCGGGCAGCAGCTTCAGCACCTCCAGCGCGCGGCACAGCACCCAGACGGCCATGACGTTGGTGTAGGCGTTGTTGTCGAGGCCGGGGGCCGGCGCGTCCGGGTAGCCCTCGTGGAACTCGTCGGGGCCCATCACGCCGGGGATCCCGTACCTTCTCCGTCCCTCGTCGAAGACCGCCATGCTCGACCAGAAGCGCGCGATGTCGAGGATCATCTCGGCGCCGTAGTAGAGCAGGAACTGGGCGTCCCGCGTGGCCTGGTAATACTGCCAGACGTTGAACGCGACGGCGCTCCCCACGTGACGCTGCAGGTACGAGTTGTCCCTCACCCACCTCCGGGAGCGCGGGTTCAGGTTGTACTCCTGGGTCTCCTCCTGCCCGTCGCTCCCGCTCTGCCACGGGAACATCGCCCCCTCGCGCCCCGCGGCCCGGGCCGCCGCGCGCGCCTCGGGGAGGCGCCGGTGGCGGTACATCAGGAGCGCCCGGGCGATCTCGGGCATCCGGTGGTTGAAGAACGGGAAGATGAACAGCTCGTCCCAGAAGATGTGCCCCTGGTAGGCCTCGCCCGTCCAGCCCCGCGCGGGGACGCCGATGTCGAGGCCGATAGAGTTGGGCGAGACCGCCTGCAGCAGGTGGAACATGTTGAGCCGCAGCAGCATGGGGACGTTCAGCTTGAAGCCGGCGCCCGCCGGCCGCAGGTGCACGTCGAAGCGGCGCCACAGGTGCTTCCACGCCAGCGCGTGCTCCGCCAGCAGCTCCTCGAAGCCGCCCGCCCGGACGATCGCCTTGCGCGCCGCCAGCCCGCACTCCGATACGGCCTGGTCGCGCGAGGTGTACAGGGAGGCCACCTTCTCCACCACCAGCGTCTGCCCTTCGCCGACCGGGGTCTTCATCTCCAGCGCGACGTATCCCGGCTCCTCGACGACCCGGCGGCGGACGTCGACGAACTTCCCGTCGAGGTACGCCCGGGTCCGCGCCGCCTGCCCCACGCGGAGGTTCGACTGGGAGGTGCGCACCTCGAGGAAGATCCCGTCCCCGCCGACCGTCTCGGTCCCCAGAGGGACGAGGTGCCGGCTGTTGAACTCGCGGTAGAGCCGGGCGCCGGCGTTGACGACGCGCCCGTCGATCGCCGAGCGGACGGTCACGTTCCCCGACCAGTTCTCCGCCGTCAGCGACAGCTCGAGGGCGGCCAGATGCTTGTCGCTCATCGACACCAGGCGGCGCTCCGCAAGCCGGCTGCGCCTCCCCTTCCCGTCCTCGAAGCGCACGGTCCTCAGCAGGAGGCCGCGGGAGAGGTCGATTTCCTGCCGGTACGAGAGGATCGCGACCGCCCTCGTGTCGAACCAGTCCTGGCCGGCGATGCGGAAATTCAGCGCGAGCCAGTTCGGGAAATTGACGAGGTCCTCGTTCTCGCCCGTCCTGCCGAGGATGTCGGTCCGGAGCCGGTTGTAGCCGCCGGCGACGTAGGTCCCCGGGTAGTGGACGTCGTCCGCCACCGCCCAGGGCGCCGCGCCGCGCGTCGCGAAATAGCCGTTCCCCAGGGTGCAGAGCGATTCGCGGACCCCCTCGTTCCCCGGGTCGAAATCCTCGTACACCAGCGACCACGCGGACGGGGGCTCCACGGCCACCTGGATCTGTGCGAGAGAGGTCACCACGACGTCGGCGCCGGCGTCGCGCAGCTCCTGGGAGCGCCCGTAGCGGTCGACGCCGACCACGAGGCCGAAATGCCCGGTGCGCCCCGCCTCGACGCCCGCGATCGCGTCCTCCAGGACGACCGCGCGGGATGGGTCGGCCCCGAGGCGCCGCGCCGCCTCCAGGAAGGCGTCGGGGGCCGGCTTGCCCATCATCCCGAGCCGGAGGATGTCGTTGCCGTCCACCCGCGCCTCGAACATCCCCGCGATGCCCGCGGCCTCCAGCACCTCCGCGCAGTTCCTGCTGGAGGAAACCACCGCGGTCCGGATCTCCAGCGCCCGCAGCGTCCGCACCAGCGCGATCGACTCCTCGTACCGCTCGGGCGGCTTCCGCTTCATCTCCTCCATGAAGAAGCCGTCCTTTCGGCCGCCCAGCCCGTGCACGGTGAGCGCGTCGGGACCGTCCCCGGGGGAGCCCATGGGCAGCGGGATCCCGCGGGCTTCGAGGAAGGCCGCCACCCCCTCGTGGCGCGGCCGGCCGTCGACGTACAGCCGGTAGTCGGACTCGATGTCGAAGGGGACGAACAGCTCGCCGGCCTCCGCCGCGCGCCGCTCCAGGAACGCGTCGAACATCCTCTTCCAGGCGGCGGCGTGGACCTCGGCCGTCTTCGTGAGGACGCCGTCGAGGTCGAACAGGAAGGCGTCGTAGTCCCTCGGGGATAGCGTGATCAGCGGATTCGCGGCGGCCATCCGGATATTATCCCCCGGCCACTCTGCGATTCCAAACGGTTCTCGCCCCCAATCGCCCGCGGGCGCCGCCCGATGCGTGGTACAGTTTCCTCATGATCGCCGGAAAGGACACTTTCGCGTCGCCGCTGTGGGTCGGCTTCGAGGGGAAGTCGCTGCCGCCCGACCTGGCCGTGGGACTCGCGAAAGGGTCGGTGGGCGGCGTCGTCCTGTTCGCCCGCAACATCGACTCCCCCGCGCAGGTGCGCGCGCTGTGCCGCGAGATCCGATCGGCGGCCGGGCGCGGAAACCCGCTCCCGCTGGTCGCGGTCGACCAGGAAGGCGGGCGCGTCGCACGGTTCCGCAATCCCCCGTACTCGGAGTTCCCGCCCGCCCGCGCCTGCTCCCTGTTCGGCACCCGCAGCGAGGGGATCGCGGAAGCCCTCGGGGAGGCGATCGGGGCGGAGCTGCGCGCGGTCGGCGTCGACGTCGACTTCGCGCCCGTACTCGACGCGGACACGAACCTGGTCAACCCGGTGATCGGCGACCGGGCCTTCTCCCCCGACCCGGCCGAGGCGGGGCGCCTGGGCACGGCGTTCGCCATGGGGCTTTTGTCGCGCGGGGTGCTCCCCGTCGGGAAGCATTTCCCCGGCCACGGCGACACCTCCGCGGACTCCCACGAGGAGCTGCCCGTCGTGACGGCGGACCGGGAGACGCTCGTCGCGCGCGAGCTGGTCCCTTTCCGAAGGGCGATCCGCGCCGGGATCCCGGGGCTGATGACCGCCCACGTCGTCTACCCGGCGCTCGACCCGTCGCAGCTCCCCGCCACGCTTTCCGGGGAGATCCTTGAAGGTCTGCTGCGGGAAAGACTGCGGTTCCGGGGGACGGTCTTCTCGGACGCGCTGGAGATGAAGGCGATCTCTTCTCTGCGCGGCATGGGCGAGGCGTCGGTCATGGCGGTCTGCGCGGGGTGCGACGTCGCGCTGGTGTGCCGCGGGGAGGAGCTCCAGGCGGAGGCGATCGGGCGGATCGAGCGGGAAGCGCGGGACGACGCTATGTTCCGCCGTCGTCTGGCGACAGCGGCCCGCCGGTCGGATCGGCTTCGGGCGTGGGCGGCGTCGGGAGAGCGTCGCCGGCCGAACCCGCGGGCGCCGGGGTCGGCCCGGCATCGGGAGCTTTCGGCGCTTCTGTGGGAGCGCTGGGCAGGTACCGGGCGTACATCGCCGGGCGATGGATCCGGTAATATTGGAGAAGGTTGAGGAAGACCTTCCGGACGTAGAAGCGCGTCTCCTGGTAGCTGATCCGCTCGAGCCACGCCGCGGGGTCGCCGCCGGAGCCCGCCCACCACCGCTTCACAGCCGATTCCCCGCCGTTGTACGCGGCCACGGCGCGGAAGTAGTCGCCGTCGAACTCCTTCAGCAGCTTCGACAGGTAGGCCGCCCCGAGCCGCACGTTGAGCTCGGGCCTCGTCAGGTCCATCCGGCTCGGCTTGGGGAGCTTTTCCCTGCGCGCGGTCTCCGCCGCGGTCCCCGGCATGAGCTGCATGAGCCCCACGGCGCCCGCGGAGGAGAGGACGTCCGCCTGGAATGCGGACTCCTGCCGCATGATCGCGTGCAGCACCAGCGGGTCGAGCCCCGCCTGCGGCCGGTCGCAGTCGCCCACGTATTCCGGCGCCAGCGGGTACTGCAGCCGATCGATCAGGCCGGGCGGCTTCCCCGGGTCCGTCGGGAGATTCACCGCCTCGCGCATCGCCCCTCTCAGGTCGCCCGCGAGGTACCGGAACAGCCCCGAGGAGCCTCCGTCGGGCAGACCGATCGTCCTCTTCACGACGCCCCGGTCCACCCGCTGGGCCTCCAGCACCGCGTAGTTCGCCACGCCGAGGTCGGTCAGCCGCTCCGCGCGGCGCACCTTCGCCGCGTCCTCCGGCGCCCACGGCGCACCGAGGACCTTGTCCCAGAGCTGCCGCCGCTCCGCGCGGCACGCCTCCGTCTCCCCGCTCGAGCGGGCGTTGAGCATCCGGAACGGGTCGCCGCCCCGCTCCCTTACGGCCAGCAAGGCGTAGACGCCGGTGGAGGGGTCGGCGGAAAGGGAGGCGAAGACCCGGTCGGCCTCTTCCGCCCTGCCGCTCTCCTTGAGCGCGCGCGCGCCCCAGAACCGGTGCCGGGCGGATTCCACAGACCCGAAACCGCCCCTCTCCCCCGCCCGGAAAGCGGCGATGGCCTCGTCGTGCCGCTTGAGCCGGTAGAGCCCGTAGGCGTGGCGGAAGATCGACTCCTGGCGCGTCCGGTCGTCCGCCGCCAGCCGCAGCTCGCCGAACGCAGCCGTCGCCCCGGCGACGTCGCCCTCGTCCTCGAGCACCCACGCCGCCTGGTAGCGCGCCCTCTCCGCGTTCTTGAATCGCGGGTCCGCGGCCGCCACCGCGAGGAACCCCTTCCGCGCCTCCGCCAGCTTCCCGGCCCTCCAGTCGACGCGCGCCTGCAGGTACTGCGCGTCCGAGCGGAACGCGGCCAGGCCGTCCTCGAACCGCTTCGTGAGGAGATCCGTCGCCTCGGCGGTGGCCCCCTGCTTCCGGAGGAACTCCGCGTAGTCGAGCGCCATGGCGTAGTACTCGTTGGACGGCGGGAAGCGGTTCAGCGCGTTGTCGTACACCGCCCTCACGCGCTCCGCGTCCCCGGCGCGGGAGACGGCCCTCCCCAGCTTCGCGTAGAAACCGACGGGCAGGTCGAAGGACGCCAGCAGCCCCTCCTTCCACCAGCCCCACAGCCGCTCGTACGACAGCGCCGCCGCCGACTGGGCGGAGTACGCCGCGAAGTTGTCGAGGTGGAGCTGCGCCGCCCTGGAGTTCGGCCCCCCCTCCTCGGCAAGCAGGGCCACGACGAAGGCTTCTTCCGACTTCCGGTTGCCGCCGGAGACCGCGCCCCGGGAGACGGAGAGGCCGGCCCCCGCGAGGCGCAGGTCGTTGTCGAGCGCCGCCGCGTAGCCGATCTCGTGCCGCAGGTACGGGATCAACGGGGAGCCGGGGTACTGCGCCTCGAGCAGGTTCATGTATTCCGACGCCTCGAGGCGCTTCTTCCCGCGCGCGGCGGCCATCCCCGAGAAGTAGAGGACGTAATCACCCAGGTCGTGCTCGCGGTGGGGGATCCTCGCGAACGCCGCGCCCGCCTCCGCGAAGCGCTCGTGGTCCAGATGGACCCAACCCTCCCGGAAGGCGTTGTCGTGGGCGTTCGGGGCGGCGGGGTGCGCCGCGGTCCCGGGCGCGAGCAGAAACGCCGCGGACAATAGGAGAAGCGCGAAAGCGCGTTTCAATTCCCTTGAACCTCCGTTGCCGCCCTGGTCTCGTCCCATCATGTTATTATCGACTGGAAAAACGAAAACGATACCGCGGAGAAAGAAATAATTTCGTGGACGTCTCCCTTTCCACCCACCTCTTCGTCTTCCACCCGCTGGACGACGCGATCCTTTCGCTCTACCCGAAGCACGGCTTCACCCGCGCGGAGATCTGGGCGATGCCGCCCCATTTCCCGTACGACGACCCCGCCGCCGCCGACCGCGTCGCGGAGGACATGGCGCGTCACGGGATCAAGGTGGCCAGCCTCCACGGCCCCATCTACCCCGACGTGCGGACCTACAAGAAGGACCGGTGGTACTCCCTGTGCTCCACCGACGAGGCGCACCGCCTCGAGTCCGTGGAGGCCAACCGGAAGGCGGCGGCGTGGCTCGGCCGCAACGGCGGCGGGACGGTGGTCCTGCACACGGGCTTCCCCGCGGGCGACTGGTACCCGCACCGGTGGAACGCGCTCCTCTCGTCGATGAACGAGCTCGTCGCGTCGGCCCCCGGCAACGTCCGCTTCGCCGTGGAGAACACGCCGGTCGACTCCGGGCACACGGACGTCATCCTCGACATCGTCGCCCGGTACCCCGAGGACCGGGTCGGCGTGTGCATCGACCTCGGGCACGCCCACATCATCGAAACGGTCCTCGGCGCGCTGCGGGCCGCGGGCGGCCGCCTGATCCACGTACACGCCTCCGACAACAAGGGCGAAAAGGACGAGCACCTCGTCCCCGGCAAGGGGACGATCCCCTGGGGGCGCGCGATCGCCGCCCTGCGGGAGGCCGGGTTCAAAGGCGCCTTCACCGTCGAGCTGCGCGACTACACGCGGGGGGACGCCCCCCCCTACCGGGATTTCGGCCAGATGCTCGCGGAGACCCGCGCCGCCCTGGACCGGATCCTCGGGGACGGGAAATGACCGCGGGGCCCGACCTCTCCGCGATCCGACGGGCCGTCTCCGCGCTCTTCCCTTCCGCCGACCCGGCGAAGGCCGAGGTCGTCCCGCTGGCGGGCGACGCCTCGACCCGTTCGTACTACCGCGTCCGCGTCCCCGCGCCCGCGCCCGGCGGCCCGGGCGCCCCGGCGGCCCGTTCCGTCGTCGCCATGCTCTACCCCGACGAGATTCCCCCGGGCGGCGAGCTGCCGTTCCTCAACGTCCACCGCTACCTCCTCAAAGCAGGGATCCCCGTCCCGGCGACGCTGCGGCACGACCCGGCGGCGAAGCTTTTGTTCCTCGAGGACGCGGGGGACACGATGCTCGAGGACTCCGTCCGGAAGCGCGGGACCGCCCCGTGCCTTCCGCTGTACGAGCAGTGCGTGGAGGTCCTGGTGAGGATCCAGGCGGACGCCACCCGGGCTCTCGACGGCTCGGCGATCCCCGCGCGCCTGGCCTTCGACCTGAAGAAGTTCGCCGGGGAGATCGACTTCTTCTTTCTCCACGCCGTCCGCGGATTCGGCGGCATCCCCCTGCGCGAGGAGGAACAGCGCGCCATCGGGGACCTCTTCCTCCCGTTCCTCGAGCGGACCGTCTCCCTGCCCCGCGTGCTCGCGCACCGGGACTACCACAGCCGGAACGTGATGGTCGTGGGGGAGGAAAAGGCCCCGGGCCACTCGAACCTGCGCGTGCTCGACTTCCAGGACGCAAGGATGGGAAACGTCTTCTACGACCTCGCCTCCCTCCTGCGGGACTCCTACGTCACCCTCACCGAGGGGGAGGTCGGCCACCTGGGGTACGCGTGGCGCAGCGCCGCCTCCCGGGAGCTGCGCCGCGCCGCGGGCGACCCGGGGGCGTTCGACGAGCTGCTCGACGCCGCCGCGCTCCAGCGCAACGTGAAGGCGATCGGCACCTTCGGGAACCAGGCGCACAACCGCGGCAGGAAACTCTACCTGCGCTTCATCCCGCCGACCGTCGCGCACCTTCGTCGCAACTTCGAGCGGAACCCGGGGATGCGCCCCCTCGCCGCGAAGCTGCTCCCCCTGCTCGACGCCCTCGCGGCGAAGGCGGCGGAGGAGGAGGCGGCGGAAACCGCGCCTGTGGACGCGAAACCGTGAAGGCAATGATCCTCGCCGCGGGGCTGGGCACGCGGCTGAGGCCTCTGACCCACGAGATCCCCAAGCCGGTCGTGCCGGTGCTGGGCCGCCCCCTGTGCGGCTACGCGATGGAATTCCTCCGCTCCCAGGGCGCGACGGAGTTCCTGCTCAACCTCCACCACGGCCCCGACGCCATCCGGGAGCGGGTCGACGCCTGGGCCGCGGGCCGGTTCCCGGTGCGATACGTCGTCGAGCCGGAGATCCTCGGCACCGGCGGCGGGATCCGGAACGCCCGCGAGTTCCTGGGGGGAGGCACCTTCTTCGCGGCGAATTCCGACGTGATCACCCGGTTCCCGCTCGAAGAGGCGCTTTCGCGGCACCGGGAGACCGGCGCGCTGGCGACCCTGGTCCTGTTCCCCGACCCGGCGAAGCGGTACACGCCGGTGCGCGTGCGCGAAGACGGCCGCATCTCCGGCTTCGGGGAAGACGCGCCCGCCGGGGCGAGCGAAGGGTTCTTCTCTGGGTACCAGATCGTCGAGCCGGAGCTGATCGGCCACATCCCCCCGGCGAAGCATTCCTGCATCGTCCGGGAAACCTATGCCCCGCTGATCGCGCGCGGCGCGCCGATCTTCGCGTTCCTTTTCCCCGGCGGCTCCTTCCTCGATTTCGGGTCGCCCGCCGACTACCTCGAAGGCGTGATCTCGCTGCTCGCCCGGCGGGAAGACGCCGGCCGCGTGTTCGTGGCGCCGGGCGCCGTGGTGGACCCGTGCGCCTCCGTCGGCCCGGACGCGGCGATCGAGGACGGGGCGACCGTCGGCGCGGGGGCGGTGATACGGCGCGCCATCCTCTGGCCCGGCGCACGGGTCGCCCCGGGCGCCGTCGTGGAAAACGGCATCCTCACCCCTTCGCGGTTCGTCGCGGCATAGAGGCTCCGCGGCCGCGCCCCAAACGGTAACGATGTGCGGTATCGCCTGCGCAGGGGGGGGGCAAGTCCGGGAAGTTGCTGAATGGCGTTCTACAACTTTTCGGAATGGACCCCTCGCGAATCGGTAAACTGGCTTCTTATGAGCGGGGGACACTCTTTCCCTTCGCCCGTGTTTAAACCAAGAGTGTCCCCCGAACCCGCTCGCCCCTATATAGATAGCTTTTCCGGACGTACCTTCCGTAGAGATGATCTCCTCTGTGGCTTCTATGACTGACCGGCCTCC